>JAYVUL010000121.1:0-37197 GCA_043787935.1 Chitinophagaceae bacterium
AAATACTACCGGAACGTTTGACCCGGAGAATTTCAACATACACATGGATGATGCAAGTATTATAAGAAGGGACGACCTGCCTGATGGAAGGACCTGGTCTTCGGGGGGGAGTATTGATGGCACCCTTTACAAAGACCAAGCCCATCCTTTTTATTACGTGATAAAAGGAACAGACGAGCATGGTAATAAATTTGAAGAAACAGATTATCAATAATTGATTTACCGGGTACAGGATGGTAATTTTAAATACGCTGCATTTCATTATAAGCCCAAAAATAACATCATGAAAAAAATAACCAGGTCCTGCTTTGCCATTTTACTGTTTATTACCACAGTGGGCTTGCCAACATCATTTTCGCAACAATTAATATTCTGTGATTCTATTGCCGGTAATAAATTAGTTGGGCAATCAAATGAATTTAACATTGATAGCGTAAGTAAAGTAATAACTATTTTACTTTACAATGGAGATGTGCCTTTTACCACTACAAAGCTGGTAATGAAATTTTTTGAGCTGACCAATGATACGACAGAAACTTATCTTTCAAGGCTGGTTATCAATGTGCCTCCAAACTCCCGCAATTATATGGGCAGATTGCCATTTTTATCTCCCAACAAGTATAAAATAAAGTTTTACACTTATGAGAACAAGTTGCTTGCAGATGAAAAACTTACCATTACTGCCAGGAAGCAACCGACCGGAAACGCCGGGTTTGCTGCAGTATTGAATGAGGTCATCGGATTTTATCCTGCGAATTTTAAAAATATACTTGGCACAAAAGGTCCCGGTAATGGTATTTTGCAAGCCTGGAACTGTAATGAAAATTTGCCCGGATATGATTACAGTGTAATAATGGCTTGGGGCATGGATAAATACTACGATTATTTCACTTTTACAGCAACCCTCATGGAAACCATTGATAGCACAGAAGCGTTAAGCAAATACAATGAAATTTCAAAACTTATCAGTGGGACTAAATTTGATTGCTGTGATTTTAATAATGAGGAGGAAGTTAGTTATGACAATGATAAATACCTTGCAAACAAAACAACCACCTGGTATCCTTCTTCTGTACATTCCGGGAAGGATAATAAGTATGCTGAAATGCCCTTGAAATTAATGATTAGTTATTCCGGTTTACCAAAGAAAGAATACACCGTCAATTTAAAAATTGGCTTCAATGATGTAAATGAAAAATTGCTTTATGCTTTAAAGCATTCAAAATTTGGAAACTAATTAACCACTCTTTTCTACTTTAATCAAAATTGTAAATTAATAAAACTTGATAGATTTTAATTTAAAACTTAAAATATTAGTTTTTGAATAATTAATTATTTCCTTCAAACCTAAATCTAAAATTATGAATCTGTCAATTGGTAAATATTGAGTCTCACTGGTCCTAGGCATAACTATGACATGCACTGTCCATGCACAAGCTAAAGTTGGCGATAAAAAATATGACGGAATTGTGTATTGGTTAGACAGTACTGGTAATCACGGCTTGATTGCCGATGTGAAAGACCTGGGCAAATTTACCTGGGATGATGCTGTAGCTGTTTGCAAAAAAAGGGTGAAGGCTGGCATTTACCCAATAAGGATGAGCTGGAAAAACTATACAAGAATAAGCAAAAAGTGGGTGGTTTTGCGAGCGGCAACTATTGGGGTTCGAGTGATTATTACGATGTCACCTTCCCTTCACCCCAGAATTTCGGTAATGGCGTTCAAGGCAAGGGCAACAAGAACGGCGTATATTCCGTAAGGGCTGTTCGGACTTTTTAATCTGCCTTCTTGATTCATATAAAATGAAAATAATAAAAAAAATAACATGAAAAGCAAACCAATGATTTCGAAAAGGATCATCTGCATGGCAATGATGCTATCATTTACCATCACTGGCTCTTATGCCCAAATTGTAAACATACCTGATGCCAATTTTAAAGCAGCATTAATAGCAGCAGGTGTTGATAAGAACAATGACGGCGAGATACAGCAAAGCGAAGCGGAAATGGTGGACACGCTTAAAGTTGCCCTTAAAAAAATAACCTCATTGGAAGGAATTGAAGCATTCACAAACTTATCCTACCTTGACTGTATGATGAATGAACTTCATTTCCTGCATCTTTCAAAGAATCTGAAACTTGTCTATCTCTCCTGCGAATATGACCACCTCACTACGTTGGATGTAGCAAACCTTCCCAACCTGAGATTCCTTCATTGCTGAGACAACGAGATTACTTCTTTAGACGTATCTTCTTCCACTGACCTTGTATTGTTAGTGTGCAAGAATAATAAGCTTGCTGAGCTTGGTTTGTCAAAAAATACCAGGTTAGGGAGTGTCGAATGTGAAAATAACCCCTCACTTAAGAACATCTACCTGGCTCCGGGCGTGGAGACAGGCTCAAACTGGTCGAAAGATGAAAAAGCAAACTGGGTGAAAAAATAAAAAACTTGATAGAGATGAAAAAGTTACTTGAATTTATGCCGGTATTCATCTGCTTTGCCCTGCTTGTTCCTGCAGCAGCAAATGCACAGATTGTCTCAATACCCGATGCTAACTTTAAAGCAGCCCTGATAAAAGCAGGGGTGGATAAGGATAAGGATGGTGAAATACAGGAAACTGAAGCACTGCAGGTTGACAGCCTGAAAGTTGCCATAAAAGAAATCGGATCGCTTGAAGGCATCAAAGCATTCAAACATTTGAAATACCTGGATTGCGGGTTTAATGACCTTCACTCCTTAAACGTATCTGCAAACACGGAACTCACTATGCTGAATTGCGGTTATAACAAACTTGTCCTTCTTAATGTTGCGCCGCTGACAAATCTGCAAAAGTTGGTATGCTACGATAACCACCTGGTGGCTATCGATGTTTCCCATAACAAGATGCTGAAAGAATTTGATTGTTCCTCAAATAATCTTATAGGAATAGACCTGTCGGCTAATAAAAACCTCTCTTCATTTACTTGTGTAAAAAACTGGTCGCTGAAAAAAGTTTATGTAGGGGCAGAATTCATGACCAACGAAAGTATGAAAGACAGTTGGACCGAATGGGTTAAAAAACCACTGATTAAAAATAAGCCCGTTGTTACAAAAGCAGATGCAGAAAAAAACAGGATAGTGTACATACCGGATGAAAATTTCCTCCTGGCCCTAATTGTGGGAAAAGCCGACAAGAATTATGATGGGCAAATACAGAAAAGCGAAGCAGATTCAGTAACGGTTATTAATAATGAGTTTAAATCAATTTATTCGCTGGAAGGCAATACAATCTATTCGCTGGAGGGCATTGCTGAATTCAGGAATTTGAAAGAGCTGGATTGTTCCAGCAACAAACTCACCTCCCTCGATGTATCAAACAACCTGCTGCTAACAAAACTGGATTGCTCTGCAAACAGTATTTCCAAACTGGATGTATCAAAGAACCTGGACCTGAAAAGACTCAATTTTTCGAATAATCTGCTCACTGCCATAGATGTATCAAAAAATTTACAGCTTATCGAAATAACTGGCTCATACAATCATGAATTAGGTTTGCTGGATGTTTATAATAATAAAGAATTGATTACGCTGTCTGTTAGCAACTGCAACCTTAGCTTTCTTGATGTTTCACAACTTGCAGTGCTACAGGATTTATTGATTGGCAATAACCAATTGACGGCTATAGATGTTTCCAAAAATTCCAAATTAATGATGCTGAATTGCCAGTATAACAAGTTGAAGACCCTTGACGTATCTGCCAATGCTGCATTAGCATATTTTAATTGTGAACACAATGACCAACTTGCTCAAATCTATATAGCAGCAAGTGCTAACCCCAATTCAAATTGGGAAAAGGATTACGGAGTCCAATGGGTCAAAAAATAATTCATCCATAAAGCATCATACAGCTATCAATTAACCATATTGCATATGAAATATACAGGTAAAACATCGCTTCCTTGTATCAGTTTTGTTTTGCTATTCTTATTTAGCAGTGCCGCTTCATTTGGGCAAACAGTCACTATTCCTGATTTGAATTTTAAAAAGGCCTTGGTAGAAGCAGGGGTAGATAAGAATAAAGACGGTGAGATCCAGGAAAGTGAAGCTTTGGGCATAACTAATATTGATGTTTCAAAAAAATCTATTTCAACCCTTGAAGGCATTGCTGCATTCAGGAATTTAAACAACCTGGATTGCGATGATAATGATCTTACCAGTCTTGATTTGAAGGATAATACATTGCTTGCCACGCTTAGCTTCAGCAGCAACAGGCTTACCTCCATTGATGTTTCCAGAAATGTGAATCTCGTATCTATATCCTGCGGATGGAACAAGCTTACTTCCATAGACCTGTCAAAAAACAAGGAACTATTTCAATTTCTTGGTAATCACAACCAATTCACCACCCTGAATTTTGATAATAATCCCTTATTGGAAACAATAAGTTGTAATAACAACCTGCTCACCTCAATTGATATTTCCCCGTTAACAGTCCTCAACTCATTAAGCTGCGAAAATAACCAGCTTACAAATCTGGACGTTTCAAAAAACAAGATGCTGGCAATGCTCTATTGCGGCGGAAATGAGTTCAGGGAATTGGACATATCCCATAATGAATCATTGACAGTTTTTGACTGTACCAGCAGTCCTTTGCTTGCAGAAATCCATATTTCACCCGGAATCAAGCCCAGGGAGCAGTGGAGTAAAGATGATATGGCCAAATGGAATGGCAATATCTCACAACCAGCAAAGGCTATCCCCTCTGTTGCAATTGAAGGAAACATATCCCGGTACGGACAGAAAAACATGGCTGACAAGTTATTGGTGAATATGGAAGCAGTTAACTCAAAGGATAAAGCCGTCTCATTTTTTAAAATGAAGTTGGAAGAATATGAAAGAAGCAATCGGGCAAAGGGCAGCAATAGCTCTGTCGATACGATAGTCTCTTTCTACCAGCGGATTTGGAATGACAATGACAAGCAATATCCACCAACGGGAGTTGACTATGCTTTCACTTTTTTGCTTAATCCCTATAATAAGCTATCTACTTCTGGAACCGATTTGCGAAAAGCTGAAACCATACTTGACCATGATATTAATGAAAATTATAAGGAAATAATCCGGGATAAGGATATCATCTATCCACAAAGTGATTACAAATATCTTAACCGGGGCCAAAAAGAAGAAGACCAGAAAGCTTTAGTATGCCGTATGCTGGAAGCGAAAGCTGGTATTGAGTTTCTTGCAGGTGATATAGAAAATGCAAAGGCTACCCTGCAAAAAGAAAATGAGGTATTGCAGTTAAGAAAAGATAAATTTTCAAAGGAGCTTCAGGTTTACTACGTGAACATGACCGTACTTTCCAACCGGCTAAATAATGCGGATGATGCAAGGATGTATTATGAAAAAAGTAAAACCTATGTGCCCGATCATTTTGACCCTACAGGTAACCTATGTTTGCGTTTTATGCATGGGAATGATGAATATTATTTTCAAATGAACATACTAGGCGATAAGGAAATGGTCGTAAAAGAATATCTTAATGCAAAACAGTATGACGAAGACATAGCTGGTATCCGAAAAGAACAGCTGAAAGAAACAATAAGGAAGCAGGAAGAGATGCCAGCAGGGTATAAAAGATACTTGTATACGGATTTGCGGATGTACAAGGGACATATTGATCAGAAGCACGATGGACAAGATGTTACCGAGGATACAACCTCATTGCCCTCATATGATTTTCGCTATTGGAACATAGAAGCAGCACCTGAATTAAGCTTTGATGAAGTAGAGCAAAGATGTACAAAAGAAATATGGTTTCCCTGGCTAAAGGATAATGATTTATGGGTAGATAGATATTATGTTTTTGATTGCGAAAAATATAATTGCGGGGAAATAATAGAACAGGCAAAAAGAGAAATTCCACCGAAAACGAAAATATTCCCGCCAGTAACCTGGCGATTTAATAAGAAATAAGCTACAATAGCGGGTATTTTTATTACGATACGGTCTATTTATAATAGAATAGTTTTTGCAATTTCACTCATACATGGGTTCGTTTTTCCAGTACCAGGAACAACTGACACTTTCTTGTACAAGTTTGTGAATTCGCCAAACCAAAACATTTCCATTAAGAATATTTAAAAATCATCTCAAAATTAGACGAGCGTCAAAAGAATATTTTGTAAAAGTAATATCAAACTTTACTCCACCCAGTCTGCAATAAAAATATTGGTATCATGTGTTCCGCCATTATTCCGGTTACTGCAAAAAACAAATCTCTTCCCATCTGGGCTAAACATCGGGAAGGCATCAAAGCCTTTATCACGGCTGATCTTTTCTATATTCTTCCCATCGCTGTGAGCAATATACATATTGAAAGGAAAGCCTCCTTTATACTCGTGGTTGCTGCAAAAAATAAAATGTTTGCCATCGGGTAAAAAATTGGGTGCCCAGTTGGCCTGCTCCAGGAATGTTACCTGGCGGGCATCGCTTCCATCGGCATTGGCTATCCATACTTCCATGTGGGTGGGCGCCACCAGATTTTCTTTCAGCAGGTCTTTGTACTCTTTTATTTCTTCGGCTGTAGTGGGCCGGCTGGCACGCCAGATAATTTTTTTACCATCGGGACTGAACCAGGCTCCACCATCATAGCCCAATGTATTGGTGATTCGCCTTACATGCTTGCCATTCATGTCCATAGTATATAAATCCAAATCACCATCCCGTATGGAAGTAAATAAAATCTTATCCCCTTTGGGTGAAATAGTGGCTTCTGCATCATAGCCCTTTGTGCTGGTGAGTTGCTTTACAATTTTGCCCTGCAGGTCGGTTTTAAAAATATCAAAGCCTTCATACACGGCCCAGATATATTTATTGCCATACTTTTTTCTATCGGGTATTGGCGGGCAATTTTTATCAGCCAAATGGGTAGATGCATATAAAATATGTTTGCCATCGGGATAGAAATAGGCACAGGTAGTTCTGCCGGTGCCTGTACTTACTAATTTGGGTTCAAATTTTTCTTCGGCAGTAGTGGGTATCTTTCCCATCCATATCTGGTCGCACTGGATGCCTTCTTTTGGATTAGTTTTTTGAAAAATTAAATATTTACCATCAAAACTAAAGTAAGCTTCTGCATTGTCGCCGCCAAAAGTTAGCTGGCGTACATTGGCAAAATGCTTTTCCCCATCAAACTGAATGGTATCTTTTACTACAATATTTTTTTGAACCAATGACAAACTGCTGTTCATTTTTGTAAATGCCACCATACCTGCACTTATGAAAACACCAGTAACAACGATCAAAATATTTTTCATCCTGCTTTTTTAAAGTAACAAAGTTAATGGCTGCAGGAGGTAAGTATGTCAAAATATTGTCAGCAGATGATGTGGTAACAACTTATTTTTGCATTCATAATATACCAGATGAATAAAGTATTTTTCACTTTTTTAGCAGCCGTACTTTTTTCCTGCAGCTATAATAACACCGATGAAAAAAATACCAGCGGCAAAACCACTATTCCTGAACAGGAAAAAAAATTAAGGGACCTGGTTGCCCAATATCCTGACTCCCTCCTGCTGAAAGAAAACCTCATCCAGTATTTCAGGGAAAGTGGCAACTATAGCCAGGCCATCGCTGAAACTGGTTACGCTTTAAATAAAGACAGCACCAATGTACGGCTATGGTACATGAAGGCGATGTTGCTATCAGAAAATGAGGATACTTTACAGGCCATCAAAGCATGGGAAAAAGTAGTTGATATTGATTCCCAACCCGAGAATATCCTGTCACTGGGCTCACTATATGCACTTACTAAAAACCCTTTAGCACTTGCCATGGCGGATGCTTTACTGCAGGCTCCTAAAGCCAATGCTGAGGTGAAAGCACTTTTTATCAAAGGGCTTTATTACAGTACTGCGGGTGATAAAGCCAAGGCAATTGATTTCTTTAATAATTGTTTATCACTTGATTACAGTTTCCTGTTTGCATACAGGGAAAAAGCAGTCTGCCTGTATGACAATGGCAAATATTTAGATGCTTTAAAAGTGTTGGAACTTTCTTTAATTGTAAAAAAAACAAATGAAGAAGCCTATTACTGGATGGGCCGTTGTTTTGAAAAATTAGGTAAAAAAGAAGAAGCTATTCAAAATTATCAGCTTGCTTTGCAATTTGATCCCAAGTATATCGAAGCAAAGGATGCGTTGGGGAAATTAGGAGTGGTGCAGTAATGGACGACAAACAACGGACAATAGACAACGGACGATGAATAACTTTAAACTTTAAACCTTCAACTTTAAACCTACAAAATGCCCATCATCGCACCATCATTACTCTCCGCAAATTATTTACACCTGCAGCAGGACTGTGACATGCTGAATGCAAGCCAGGCCGACTGGTTTCACCTGGATGTGATGGATGGCCGGTTTGTGCCTAATATCAGTTTTGGTCCAATGCTGATTGAGTATTTCAGAAAAGCCACAAATAAAGTTTGTGATGTGCATCTGATGATTGAAGAACCGGAAAAATATACGGAAGCATTTAAAAAAGCCGGTGCTGATATTTTAACGGTACACCTGGAAGCCTGCAAACATCTGCACAGAAATATTCAGCAGATAAAAGGTTTGGGGATGCAGGCTGGAGTTGCGCTTAATCCTCATACCCCGGTGGAGTCATTAAAAGATATATTACCTGACCTTGACCTGGTATTAATAATGAGTGTGAACCCGGGTTTTGGAGGGCAATCCTTTATACCCCATACCATCAAAAAAATTAAGCAACTGCGTAAAATGATTGACGAACAATTGCTGAAAGTAAAAATTGAAATTGATGGCGGAGTTACGCTGGAGAATGCGACATCAATTATTGCCGCAGGCGCTGATGTGCTGGTGGCAGGCAATACGGTCTTCAAATCGGATGACCCGGGAGCTACGATTGCAAAACTAAAAGCATTGTAGCATTATTTTTTTGTAAGGTAACCAACTATACTTTTTGCCGCATTGGCAGATGCATTGCCACCCTGGCTCAATAAGTTTTTTAATGCCCCATAATCTTCCTGTAATTGTCTTTGTCTTGAAATATTTGATAATAATTCATTCAGTTCTGAGGTGATATTTGCTGCTGTTAATTCCTCCTGTATCAATTCTTTTACCACTTCTTTATCCATGATCAGGTTAACGAGACAGATGTATTTAATTTTAACCAGGCGCTTTGCAATCCGGTAAGATACAGGGCTTCCTTTGTAACAAATTACTTCCGGAACATTAAAGAGTGCTGTTTCCAAAGTAGCGGTACCGCTGGTTACCAGGGCAGCACTGGCTTCGCTGAGCAATTGGTAGGTTTTATTTACTACAGAAGATACATTGGCGTATGGTGCTAATAATTCATTGTAGAAATTTTCTTCCACTCCCGGTGCTTTGGCCACTACAAAATGATGGTCCGGAAAATTGCGGGAGGCCTCCAGCATGATGGGCAATTTGATCAGTATTTCCTGCTTCCTGCTTCCGGGGAGCATTGCAATTATTTTTTTATTCTTAAAAAGTGGCTCTTCCGGTATAAAATTACTGATCACTTCCACCAATGGATGTCCCACATATTCCACTTCATAATTCCACTTTTTATAAAACGCTTTTTCAAAAGGCAATATCACCAGCATTTTACCTACATTCTTCTTTATTGCTTTTACCCTGTTTTCTTTCCAGGCCCACACCTGTGGCGAAATGTAGTAAATAACTTTTATCCCCTGCTGCTTTGCCCATTCCGCCATGCGTAAATTAAATCCTGGGTAATCCACCAGTATCAATACATCAGGTTGATATGCCGCCAAATCCTTCCTGCAAAAAGCAAGGTTTTTAAAAATGGTATGCAAATTTTTTATTACTTCAATAAAGCCCATAAAAGCAAGATCCCTGTAATGCTTTGCCAGCGTAGCTCCTGCGGCTTCCATTTTATCCCCACCCCAGCAGCGGAATTGAGCATTGCTGTCAAGCTGCTTTAGTTCTTTCATCAAATTGCTTCCATGAAGATCGCCACTTGCCTCCCCAGCTATAATATAATATTTCATTTGCCTAAAATATGTGCTGCAATTTATACCAATTCAGTATATAAACGGGCTGCACTGCAACCGGTTCCAAACAAAAGGGCTGCCAAATAAATTGACAGCCCTGCCCACTTTTGCTTATACCCTTCACCATTAATTTGGAGACTCGGTTTTTGTTTCCTTGCTACCATCTGCCTCTTTATCATCCTTTTTGCCATGATGCCCTTTTCCTTCACTTTTTCTTTTTTCCTTTAATTCTTTCATCTTTTTCTTTTGGTCATCTGTTAATACACCCTGCATATTTTTTGCCTCTGCTTTGCGTATATCTTTCAACTGTTCTTTCTTCTGCTCTTCGGATAATTTAGGGTCGTTTGCAATAGCGTCTTTTTTGCCTTTGTTGGCTTCATTCATTTCTTTGAGTTTTGCCTTCTGATCTGCGCTCAGGTTCAGTTCCTTCATCATTGCCTTCCGGGCCTGCTTATCCATCTTGTGGTGCTTTTTATTTTCAGCAGTTGCAGGATTTTTACTTTTTCCTAATTCAGTTTCTGCAGGTGCCTTTACTTGTGCAAAAGTCAGCTGGCCCATTACAATTACAACCAGTAAAACAAGGATTCTTTTCATGTTCTTAAATTTTAAGTGTTTTTAAATGTTTAAACAGCAGGATCATTAATTAAAACTTTTCCTGTGGTTTCCTATTGGTGAATAATAGATGCCGAATGAACCTGAAAGTTTAAAGGGTAAAATAAAAAAGAAGCTGTCTCAAAAGTTAAAAATATTTCACACAACGAATACAAAGCATACAAAGTAAACAAAAAAGCCATTTGAAAATCCATCTTTGTTTCCTTGCCTTCTTTGTCGCTTGGTGTGAAATAAAAACATTTGTAACAGCCTCTTATGATCTTCTTATGACTTAAGAATTGATTTTTTTGATCCAAAACATACAAAAAACCCGGCCACAAATGTGAACCGGGTCATTTACGATTGCTTGCCAGCTATTTTATATTCCTGGAATTGCCCTTCAGCAAATTTTAAAGGAAGGTATTGATTACCTTAAGAAGAGCATCTCCCTGTATTTTGGTAACAACCAATGTGAATCATCCACTACAAGTTCCAGTTTATCCACGTGGTAACGGATTTCATCAAAGTATTTTCCTTTGACGTTATCACAATAAGCGATTGCTTTTTCCCTTGTGTCAGTAATGGTGTTTGCTTTTTTTCTTTCTTCGATCATATTCTTAACCCCAATACTCATGGCGCTGATATGGGTACTGATATCCTTGAGGATACTTAACTGGTTTGCATAGGCATCTTCCGCAAGCCCGGCATCTTTCAGCCCTTTGATATTTTCAGTTAAAATATTCTGGTATTTTACTGCCGATGGTAAAATGATGGAAGTGGCCAATTCGCCTATTACCCTGGCCTCTATCTGCACTTTCTTAATATAGGCCTCCAGCATTATTTCATGCCTTGCTTCGAGCTCAGAATGAGAATAAATATCATTGCTTTCAAATAGCTGCTTCACCTGTTCTGTAACATAAGCATCCAAAGCCAATGGAGTGGTTTTTACATTAGGCAAGCCTCTCCTTTCTGCTTCTGCAGCCCATTCGTCGCTGTAGCCATCCCCTTCAAACAATACGGTTTTACTTTCAATGATATACTTTTGTATCACCTGCATAATAGCGATCTCTTTTTTGTCGCCCTTTTCTATTAATGCATCCACATCCAGTTTAAACTGCTTCAGCGTTTGGGCAACAATAGAATTCAATACAGTCATTGCATTGGCACAATTCGCTGCAGAGCCAACAGCCCGGAACTCAAATTTATTTCCGGTGAAAGCAAATGGTGAAGTACGGTTCCTGTCGGTGTTATCCAGCATCAGTTCCGGTATCGTTTTATGGATATCCAGTTTCAGCATGGCTTCATCCTGTTCATCAAACTTTCCGCCAACACGGGTTTCTACCTGGTTCAATACTTCGGTAAGGTATTTACCGATGAAAATGGAAATGATTGCAGGAGGAGCTTCATTGGCGCCAAGGCGGTGATCGTTGCCTGCACTTGCAATAGATGCCCTTAACAGGGGAGCATAATCATGAACGGCTTTGATAGTGTTGACAAAAAAGGTTAAAAACATCAAATTGGTCTTTGGTGTTTTACCCGGTGCCAGAAGGTTAACGCCGGTATCTGTTGCAATGCTCCAGTTATTATGTTTACCACTGCCATTGATACCGGCAAATGGCTTTTCATGCAGCAACACAATAAGCCCATGACGTTTGGCCACCCTTGCCATGATGTCCATCAACAAAGTATTGTGATCAACCGCCAGGTTGGCTTCTTCAAAAATAGGGGCACACTCAAACTGTGATGGCGCTACTTCATTGTGCCTGGTTCGTAAGGGGATACCCAACTTATATGATTCACTTTCAAAATCTCTCATATAAGCGTAAATGCGTTCTGGTATAGCTCCAAAATAATGGTCTTCCAGCTGTTGTCCTTTGGCAGGAGCATGTCCAAAAACAGTGCGGCCTGTCATTACAATATCCGGCCTGGCATTGGCCAAACCTGCATCAATCACAAAATATTCCTGTTCCCAACCCAATGTAGCAGTTACTTTAGTTACATTCTTATCAAAGTACTGGGCTACATCTACTGCTGCTTTATCTAAAGCAACCAGTGCTTTGATCAAAGGAGTCTTGGCATCTAATGATTCACCTGTATAAGAAACAAAAATGGTAGGTATACACAATGTTTTTCCCTGTCCAATTTCCATAATAAAGGGTGGAGAGGAAGGATCCCAGGCGGTGTATCCACGGGCTTCAAAAGTTGCCCTTAATCCTCCAGAAGGAAAAGAAGATGCATCGGGCTCCTGCTGAATAAGGGCTGCTCCTTCAAATTCTTCTATTGGTGTACCATCACCTTTTAAGGTAAAAAAGGAATCATGCTTTTCTGCAGACAGATCTGTCAATGGCTGAAACCAGTGTGTATAATGAGTAACCCCTTTGCTTTCTGCCCAGGCCCTTAACCCATTGGCTATCTGGCCACCCATGCTGCGATCAATTTTTTTGCCGCTTTTAATAGAACCTATTAAACTCTTATAAGCTTCATCACTTAAAAACTGGCGGGCAGTTTTTAAAGTAAAAACACTTTCTCCAAAAATAGCGGTGATTTTTGTAGAGGATTTTACATTAATTTCTTTGTTTGAACCTAAATTATCAATTGCCTTAAAACGTAAAGATTGCATAGTTTTTTTGTTTTAGAAGGCACAAAATAAGATATTTTTATTAAATAAGTTAATAATTATTCTACAATTCCTATTTTTTAGAGATAAAAAGTAAAAAAAGTAAATATTATTTTATTTTTTAAACTGTATTATTCTGTACAATTTTCCCCAATTAATATTGCACATCAAGGGGGTTAAAAGAAAGGGTAGGTAAATGGAGCGGTACCGTACAATAGCGCCAATAACCGGCACAGTATAGCCAATCATAAAGCATACAGATAACCCAAAGAAAAAGCCAAAAAGAACGAGCGGGTGATTCAGAACCGGCTCTTTTTTTCTAAAAAAAATAAAGACCAAAAAAATCAATTGGTAACCTATTAATTCGATTGCAAGGGGAAGCAAGAGAGGGGAAAGGGAAATATCCATAAGATACGGCCTGCATAAACTGTGCAGTAATGCCTGCGGTGCATTGGCCGCAAAACTGGAAAAGGCCTGATGCAACCTGCTGGTTGCTATAGTAGTATTGCCTTTATCAAGGGTAAAAAAATCAGCCTGCTTTTGCACCATGTATTCGGGCAGGTTTATATAAGGAAACAAATGGTGCAGGTTGAAAAAAAGTATTGCACCAATTAAATAAATAATACTGAAAGTAACTGCTGCATTGTACTTTTTTTTGCCTGCAATTACCATTGCGGTTAAAGCGGGCAATAAGGCAATGAAAACATAATTCCGGATCAGGAAAATAAGCAGCAGGGAAAGCAAAATAAAAATAATTTTTTTAAGGGTGACACCATTACCCTGCAAGGCATAATACACATTATAAATGACCGCCCCGGTTGCCGCGAAAATAATCCCATCCTTATGTATGGTGCTGCCAAAGTATAACAGTGAAGGCAATAAAAAAATACAGCCGGCAATAACCCTTGGCTGGCCCCGGTAAACCTGGTTAAAAACCCTGAACAATCCAATGCTCCCAAAAAAAAGCAAAAAATTATAGAGTATTACATTGGTGTAATAATTACCTCCGCTGAAAACATCAAAAATTGAGATTAGTTTTATTACCAGATTTGTCTTCAAATCATTCCAGAATGAATGGGAGGTTACCAGTACACCGGTATACCCGTAGCTATAACCTGATTGAAGCAGGTTACTAAAGTATTCCCCCGGATTGCTGAAGAGCAAATCGTATTCCTTTAACGCTTCCAGGTGATAACCCCAGGTATCAACACTGGGCTGATCCTGGGTTATCCGGCCACTGACCAGGCCTGCTGCCACTTTACAAAGAAAAAGGCCGGCAATAACTTTGCTGCCAAGCCCTGCATTTTTTACAAACCTTATTTTAGTAAGGCTCCAGCTCAAAAAAATTAACCAGCCAAAAAATAGTAAATAACTCAACGGGAAATATTTATTGGGGAAAGTTAATTAATTAACAGGATTAAAATTTCTCTCTCCCGGGGATAAATATATAAACAAAAGTTCCGCAATAGCCGGTTTCGCCAAAATGTTGAAATTTACCATTATATATCCGCTGCCCTATTATTGATTTTTACATAAAAAAAAACTGGCTGTCCTGAAAGTCAGGACAGCCAGTTTGTATTTTATTACATGATTAATGCCCAACCTGAACTTTAAATACCTGCCGGGTATTATTTTGCTCAGTAATAATGAGTGCATAAACACCTGCAGGCAATTGATTAACATTAATCAAATTGGTGCCATTTAATAATTGTTTGGCCGCTATCAACTGACCGGTACCGTTATACAAACCACCTGTCACAGTTCCCGGGTAACCAGACAGGTTAATATTCAGGATACTGTTGGCTGGGTTTGGATAAACCAGTACATTTCTGCCATTACAGGTTGCGTTAAGGGCAATGATAGTACTGTATTTACTTTCACCGGTATTATCTACCATTTTCAGCCGGTAATATGCCCTTCCGGCAGCGGGCTGGTGACTATAGGTATAGTTACTGTTTTCGCCTCTTCCTGCAATGCTTCCAACACTTACAAATGATCTGCCATTAGTACTGTATTCCACTTCAAAACGTTTCAAATTGATTTCAACCGAACTGCTCCAGTTAAGAGATATTACACAATTGTGCTGCCTTGCCGTAAAACCGGCAAGCGTTACAGGCAGCGTTTGCAATGTTGACCTGCTTGTTTCATTGCACAGGCATTGTTCTTCATTTAAGGCAGTAACCGGCCTGATAACTGCAGTCACCTGCTGACCAGTTTCGCAGCCTGGAGATGCTGGTATGTTAATGGTTAATTCAGCAGTGGCATCACCCAATACCGGGATGGCAGGAGGGAATACAACGGAAGTGAAAGGAATGGTATTATTGCCGCAGAAAAATTCAACTTTATAACTTGATGCTGCAGCCAGCACAGCACCATTATTAACAACGGTCATTGAAACAGTAGCAGTGCCACCGGCAGAAAAATTTCCTGATACATAATCGAATGCCACAATACTCAGATCTGGTTTTTCTACTCCAATCGTGTTTTCTGTACTTCCCACAATTACTTTTGACGAATTAGGGCAAATAAGTGCACCACAAGTCAATGCTGCAAAGGTTCTTTCCATTTCACTTACAATACCCAGTTTACCACAACCAAAATTTATGGCAGCCGACCTGATATCAAAACTATAATTAATTGGTATGCCTGAACCAACTCCTACCGGCACGTTTAGCCTTATCAGTTGTGTTCCGCCTTGCCCATTAACAGGGTATCCGGGTACAAGAACAACGCCATCGGCACTTACCAAATTGCCAAACCATACTATGCCCGCCGGCAATGTCACCAGGATGGTATCACCAGCAGTAGTGGAGGATCCTGAAGGAGTTACGCTTCCAAATATTGTTGCTGAACCACAGTTAATGGTTGCTGATGATAAATTAAGGTTAAACCCAACATTGCCGAGGCCGCCTGCACCGGTTATATTAATTGGATTGGCCCTTACAATACTGTTAAAACCCAGAATGGTAGTGATAGTAGACCCGCAAGGCCTGTCTGCCCTTTGCTGCACAGATACTTTACTGCCGCTGATAAAATCACAGGTAGTAGAGTAATTAAGCCTTAACCTTGCTGCACGGTTAGCCGTGCCGGGGTTGCTGATGGTACCCGGAAGCCCGCCTGCGTTAACACCGGTATGGGCTTCAACACGATATACCAGCACTCCTGCAGAAGTATCCGGTATAATTGTTTGCCAGTTGCCGCTTCCATCAGGATATTCAATTTCGCCACTGCTGATGGTCATTCCAACTGGAACGGTTACCCTAAACTCCGGGTTATCGGCATAATTGGCGAGGGCGCTGTTCATCTTGAAGATGATATCATCTGTTGTGCACAAAGCAATATCAGGTGAAGTGGGCTGCTTATCAACTGATAATTGTATTTGGCTTTGTAAAGGGTCTGCTTTTAGCCATAAAGTTTTCCAGCAACCATAATTCGTAATATCTGCGCCTGCAGGATATGCTGCACAATCCCAGCCACTTTCAATTTTAATACTATCTAATGCACAACTGTTGGTATTGGCACAAATGCTTAATGTGGTGGTGGTGATAGCTGCAATACTGCTTATTTCATATAAGCCATCTGCATTGGGCGTTACAACCGTGTTACCATTTTTAACCACGATGTTATCAAAAGAGGCATTGTTGGTGATCCGTAAAAAATTAAAAGGTGTTGTTTGTGCACTGCTGTTTTGTAAAAAAATAGTCCAGCAGGCTGTATCACTGGCCGGTGTACTGGTAGCATCCGGAGAGTTAAGATTCACATTTGGTTTATTGGCATTGCTGAAGGTAGAGTTGGTCTGTGTCCTTCCCGGGTCATTAAATGCCGCCTCCTCAGATTGCGATGGCCATTGATACACATGGGCTGTTTGGCTTCCTGTTATGCTGAAGGAACTGGGTGTTGCACAACTACCCCTGGCATCTATAGCAAAAGAATAGTTGGTTCCTTCACTTTGTATTTTCCATGACGGGTTATTTGCCAATGCTGTCCTTGCATCAAATACTACTGCAGTACCTGTGGCCGACGATCCTGTTATGGATACATAGGGCAGTATGCCCGCATTGGATATTGAAGAAAATGTGGGAGGGGTATTATTATAAATACCAGATACCACCTGCGTTCCCGGTATAACAGTCATGCCTGCCGGAAAATTGAGTACAAGGCTGTCGGGGATGAACTCCTGCCGATATTCACCGGGAAAATAATTGCTTATATAGGCACCAAGTTTCCTGGTATAACACCTGATCTCATGCCTTGCCGGGGTACAGCCCGTTAAAACACTTCCGTTAAGTAAGGTAAAATTATATAAATGCAGGGTATTCGCATTATACTGCGGGGTAAAACAACTTGCCTGGTCTGCCGGTGAAGGATTGGCCATAGTACTGGCATACACACTGTTTGCCAGTAATACGATACTCGGCGCATCGGCAAATACTTTACCCCTTGTACCATCATCTACTACCGTCACGTTCGGGCTGTAAGCACTCGTTGAGATCAGGCTATCCTTTAAAATAAAATCTGTTTCAATAATTACACTGTCATTAGGCTGATAAGGCGCCAGTGAAGTTAAAGCAACTGGTCCCTGGCTAAAGTCAAGATTAAATATTTTACCATAGCTGGTAGTGGATACAGGTACATCGGGCACTACGGTAGATGTACCGCCCCTTATAATGGTAACGGTAGCAGTACCTGCTGAAGCCCAGATATGTTTTGAAAAATTCCAGTTGGCGTTGATGTGGTTCCAGTCTGGGATAGCCAATGGCGCTGTTTGCGCAATTACATAACTTCTGTATTCGCTGTGCAGCGTATCACCTGCCCGGTACCTGTCTTTGTAAACAATTCCGGGGTTAGCGCTTCCCGAAGCATCGGGTAATTTATTAAAATTATTATCCGGTGCTCCGTAATTTTTTCGGCTGTACTTCCAGTAAACCGGCACAATTCCGCCTTCAGCACAGGGACCTGTACAAACAAAACTGATAGGTGATGAAGTACAACGCTTTATGCTGTTAATGTTTGCGGGGTTAGCCAATTCACAGGAACTATCCGCACTTGACGTAATTGTTGCAGCTAAAACATCTGCGGTGCATAAGGTATTAGGGGTGCAAAAAACAAATTTCACCGGGTTACCACCTGTATTGAGGTTGTACCTTGTGATCACCTTATTGCCCACCACGCGGGGATAACCGGTATGCGCAGCAGCAACAACACCTAATAAATTAACACTGCTGAAAGTTACGCCGGCAGGCATTGTTATTTCATACTCTATATAGCCCTTGCTCGAAATATTATTAGCCGGGGTAGGGTTTGCCGATAAGGTTACATCAAAACAGTCGCCCCCGCGGATCTGGGCAGGAAATTCAAAAGAAGTGATGGAAAGGGTATTAAAAGGATAAGAGTTACTGCCAACATAATTACCTGTAGAGTAACTGGTATTTCCGCAGGCATTTTTGTATAACACCTGTGAACCCTGCGCCGAACCTATAAATACTTCACCGCAACTGCCGGTAGTGGGGCAGTAAATAATATTATAGGTAACAACTACGGAATCGCCCGAACTCAAAACAATGGATGGCGGCAAGTTTAATTTTATATGGGAAATTTTACCCTGGCTGCAAGCCAGGTTATTTTCACCGGCTGTACCATTGATCAGCGTAATCCCTGCATAGTAAGAAGCATCAGGATGAACAGCTGCGCTTCCGGGTGCAGTAATTAATAAACTGGCAGTATCGATATAGCCATAGCTGTTCCCTGTTGGTACATTATTAAACTGGCTGCCTGTATTTATTGTAATATTTGTTGCCGGACCAGCCCCGTTATTTTTAATGGTATAAGTCATCACCCGGGGAGCAGAAACATAGCAACTGTTGATGACAGCACCGGCAGGAGCAAGCGTTACACCTAATGCAGGTATGGCATTACTCATGCTCATTCCGCTTACAACGCTGGTAAGCTGGCAGCGGGTATTTGAAAAATCAAAACCTGCAGCACCATAAGTTGTTACAACATCACATCTTAATACTTTTACATTTTCTGTTAAGGTAACCGTTTCACCATTACATAATTTATTATCGGCTCCCAGCACTGATCCGGTTAATTCGAAATAAGCACTGTCTCCATTGGAAAATGCAGGTGTTAGTGGTACCCCTCCAAAACTCAGGCTGTTCAATTGCATACTGCCGGCAGGATACTTAATCCAAAACCCAACCGTATCTGCACAACCATTACCACCATTCACAATTCCAACGGTCCTGTTATAAGCAGTACCTACAGCAACATTCAACAAGGGTGAAGGAGGAGTGATCGTAAAAGCAGGCGAGAGCAGGCTGTACGTATTTACGTTGGCGTTAGTTTCGCTAAAAGTACAAGCTCCGCCAGTGCCGTTCACCACAATATTGTCTTTGGTTGCTGCTGCAGAGCCGCAAAAGGCACGGCGTTTAAGGGAAAATCTCAGTGTTTGCCCGAAGGTAGTGGTACCAATATTAAACACCGGGCTACTGAGATTCGTAATATTGCTTTCAGTAATGGTGCCGGTTCCGCTTATCACGGCAACTGATCCGGGTATATATTCTATTAGCCCCGGTGAGTTGGTTGCGCCCAAATTAACCGTAACGGTAACGCCAGTGCATACCGGGAATGAAATTTGAACAGTAAGTAAGGTACTGTCAAGCCCCCTTGTGATGGCTTGAGCGGTTACCGGGTAGGAAATAAACTGCGCCTTTATGCATTGGCTTACAGACAGCATTAATAACAAAAAGAAAAATGCTTTTGACATTTTCAACTGAACCATTGATTTTCTCATTAGATGATAATTAGTTTTAGATGATGGTATTTTCAAAAGGCCAGGATTTATATTTACTGTTTAAAAGGATTAAAGATACACTAAAAAAAATATGGATTGCTAAGCCTGGTTCTCTCTAAAAAAAGGATTCAAACAAATTGGATTCTGCTGGTACAAAAACATTGCAGCAGTTCTTCAAGAATATTTTAAAGCAAATTAAAATAAACTTTCACAATTAGAGCAAATTAAATATCCACTAATAACTCACGATAACTTCAGTATTCTGAAAAACTTTTTTTTGCCAGGCACGAAAAAATGAATGAATGACGGCTAAACAAACGGGAATCAAACTCTTTAAATTAAATAGGTACATTTTTTCAACAGTTTGACAAATATGAAAATTTTCGTAAGCCTGCGTGTGGTATTACATTCTCCTGTTGAGGAGTTAAAACCAGCAGTTGAGTGAATAGATCCGGCAAACTTTCCTGCTCCGGGTTAAAATAAAATCTTCCCACAATACCCCGCAAAAGATATATGGTTGTACTTTCGCAACATCTAAAGAAAGTTATGGAAATCACTGCACAAACTGCAAAGGAACTTCGCCTTACAGAAGAAGAATTTGAACTCATCAGGCAAAAAATGGGGCGAACCCCCAACTTTACTGAACTCTGTTGTTTCAGTGCCATGTGGAGTGAGCACTGCAGTTATAAGAATTCCATCAAATGGCTGAAAACATTGCCCAGGGACGGAAAGAAAATGCTGGTGAAAGCGGGTGAAGAAAATGCAGGGCTGATGGATATCGGTGATGGATATGGGGTGGTATTTAAAATAGAAAGTCACAATCATCCCAGTGCCCTCGAACCCTTCCAGGGTGCTGCAACCGGCGTAGGTGGCATACACCGGGATATTTTTACGATGGGTGCAAGGCCCATTGCTTCCTTAAATTCACTTCGCTTTGGAAATTTGACTGAGGCAAAAACCCAACACTTACTTTCAGGTGTGGTGCACGGCATTGGCCATTACGGCAACTGCTTTGGAGTACCTACTGTTGGTGGTGAAATTTATTTTGAGGAATGTTATCATACAAACCCTCTGGTAAATGCCATGAGCGTTGGTATTTTAAAAAATGGCACAACCGTATCTGCAACGTCCGGCAATGTAAAAGGGAACCCGGTTTTTTTTGTAGGCAGTGCCACCGGTAAGGATGGTATTGGTGGCGCATCGTTTGCATCGGCTAATATTACCGCAGACAGTGTGGAAGACCTGCCGGCTGTGCAGGTAGGAGACCCTTTCCAGGAAAAGAAATTATTAGAAGCCTGCCTGGAGGTGATACAAACCAATGCGATTGTGGGCATGCAGGACATGGGTGCAGCAGGCATTATCTGTTCCACTGCTGAAATGAGTGCCAAAGGGAATGCAGGGATGCGGATTGATTTGGATAAAGTACCCATGCGCCAGCAAAATATGAAAGCCTGGGAACTGCTGTTGAGCGAAAGCCAGGAAAGGATGCTGATGGTGGTGGAAAAAGGAAAAGAAGACGCCGTAAAAAAAGTATTTGAAAAATGGGATCTGCCATGCAGTGAAATTGGTGAGGTGACAACAGATGGCCAGCTGCAATTTTTTATGCATGGAATACTGGAAGCGGAAGTACCGGCTTACGAATTAGTTTTGGGTGGCGGTGCCCCGCAATATGAAAGAGACTATGCAGCACCGCATTATTTAGAACAGGTAAGAAAATTTGATCCTGATACCATTGCTGTTCCTGCCGATTTAAAATCAGTAGCAGCGCAATTAATTGAAATACCCAATATCGCCAGTAAACGCTGGATATATGAGCAATACGACAGCATGGTGGGTGCAGGCACCGCCAGCACCAATGCACCAAGCGATGCGGCCATTGTACTTGCAAAACCTACCGGCAAGGCGCTGGCGCTTACCACAGACTGCAACAGCCGTTACGTATTTGCCGATCCTTATAAAGGTGCCATGATAGCGGTGGCAGAAGCCGCAAGAAATATTGTATGTAGTGGTGGCCAGCCATTGGGTGTTACCAACTGTCTAAACTTTGGTAACCCTTACAACCCCGAAGTATATTACCAGTTTGTGAATGTTATCAAAGGCATGGGTGAAGCCTGCATTAAATTTGACACGCCGGTTACCGGCGGGAATGTGAGCTTTTACAACCAGTCACCCGAAGGGCCGGTGTACCCAACCCCTACGATTGGGATGGTGGGAGTATTGGATAGTGTGGAGACAACAATGACACTCGATTTTAAAAACACCGGGGATATCATCATCCTTATTGGCCAAAGTGAAAATGACATCAATTCCTCTGAATACCTTCATAAGATACATGGCGTAGAATTTAGCCCTGCTCCCCGTTTTGAGCTGGAAGAAGAATTCGTGTTACAGCATACCATCACCAAACTGATTTCAGGAGAGTTGATTATTTCTGCGCACGATGTTAGTGAAGGCGGCTTGTTTATTACCCTGGTGGAAAGTTGTTTCAACCGTAACCTTGGTTTTAACATCTCCACAGATGCCGCTTTCAGGAAGGATGCTTATTTATTTGGTGAAGCACAAAGCCGTGTAGTGGTAACGATATCGGAAAAACTATTACCTGAATTAAAAGCAACGCTGGCTGCATTGAATATTCCATTTGAAAAATTGGGAACGGTGACTTCCGGAAATATTCTAATTGACACAGAAGCATGGGGAAATATTGCTGAGTGGAAGGAAAAATATGATAACGCCATCGGCAAACTGCTGGCAGGGCATGAAAGTGAACAGGCATTAAATATGATATAAAAAAATTACTATGAGCAAAAAAATAGCCATTATCGGTGGAGGAAACCTGGGTACGGCCATTGCAGAGGGTTTGATAATAAGTAAATTTTGTAAACCTGCAGCCATTACTGTTACCAAAAGAAATATCAGTACGCTGCAGCACTTAGCCAAACGGGGCGTACAGGTAACAGCCGATAATAATGCGGCTATACGAAACAGTGAGCTGGTGATACTGGCAATCAAACCTTTCCAGGTGGCTGATGTATTAAATGCTGTAAAAAAAGATTTGTCTGCCAATCATATATTGGTATCAGTTGTTACCGGTGTTATGATCAATGATATTGCCGACACCATCAAAAAGAAAATACCGGTTTGCCGTGCCATGCCCAATACGGCCATTGCCATCCGGGAAAGCATGACCTGCCTAAGCTTCAGCAATGCCAATGCAGAACAGATCCATTTTGTGCAGGGGTTGTTTGAAACCCTGGGCAAGGTAACGGTGATTGATGAAAAGTTGATGGATGCAGCCACCGTGTTGGGCGCCTGCGGCACTGCCTACGCTATGAGGTATATCCGTGCCAATATACAGGGCGGTATTGAAATTGGTTTTGATGCCATCACAGCTAACCTGATTGCTGCGCAAACGGTAAAGGGAGCTGCAGAATTATTACTCCAGAAAGGCACCCACCCTGAACAGGAAATTGATAAAGTAACTACTCCAAAAGGCTGTACCATTGCAGGTTTGAATGAAATGGAGCACCAGGGTTTCAGTTCTTCCTTAATTAAGGGTATTGCTACCAGTTATAACAAGATCGTGAAGGGATAAAGATTACCTGTTTTTTCACACAACACTGCTTTTATGGAGATTCAGAGATATTGCCAGGTTAAAGTATCCTCAAAAGAAAAGCCGCTTCCGGTAAATGGAGGCGGCTTTCTTTATTTTTTTAATTAGCTGTTAGTGTTTTATCACTACTCTTTCTGTTAATACTCCTCCGTCACTAAACACTTTGATAAAATACATCACTGAAGATTCTGTTTTTATGTTGAACAGCACTTTGCCATTTCCGCTCTCATTTAACAGAACAGCCCTCTTTTCAATTGTTGCACCATTGGCATTAATAATTGCCACATCTGCCTTTGACCCTTTAAGGTTATTTAATTGAACAGAGAATTGCCCTGCATTGGGATTTGGCAAAACAACTACTTTAGCGGCTTCTGCAGTTACTTCACTTACTACACCACTCCTTGCCAGCCGAACGGTACCGCATGGAACCTGGCCACATTTGCCCAAACGATCAAGGGAATGCAACAGCAGATGCGATGGTACAGCACTCACATCTATTGACAACGTTTGTGGATTAGGTGGATTTCCCGGAGGCACATGGCAGATGAAAACTTTTTTACCATCTGTTCCATCACGGATATCCAAAACGCAAACCCTGATGCTGCAGGTGGTTTTGCAGCCATAGGTATTGGTGACGGTAACTGTAAAATTATATGTACCTGCTGCAGTTGGCGCAAATACAGGTGCTGCACAATTGGTGCAGCTTAAAGCCCCGGCACCAGTCCAGGAATAAGTAAACGGAGCGCCTGATGCAGCATTAACATTAAGTTTTACACTTTGCGGACCATAGCCCAGGTAAATATTAGTTGGTACCCCTCCGGTATATACTGCACTGGAAGGAACCGCAGTTATTGAGCAGGATGGAATTGTACCCGTAACCGTTACAACTGCATTACAGGTGGAAGTTGTTCCATTTACATCTGTTACGGTGAGTACTACGTTGTTATCGCCAATATTAGAACAAGTAAAGGTACAAGGCGCAACAGTCAATGACTTAATTCCACAGGTAGCGGTACTGCCGCCATCAACATCCGCTGCTGTAACAGTGGCAGATCCATTAACTAAAGTTACACTGGCATTTTTACAAACAGCCTGTGTTACGCAGGATGCCTGTACATTAATAGTAAGTGTACAGGTTACCTCCACACACCTATCAGCAATGGTATAGGTAATCACATGAGGCCCTGCATCGGCTATCGTTGGGGTCCAGGAGAAGTTACTGCTAACCGGGTTACCATTAGCCGGAAGAGCCGGAGTCATAGTTGCTCCCGAAGGCAAACCACTTACATTTAGGCTGACAATATCTCCGGCATTTGCATCAGAAGCCGCAATAGTGAAATTAACCGGTGTTCCAGCAAAAGCCTGAATGGTGGAGCCGCATGAAGGAGTAGGAGAAATAAATGCCGGTGCTGTATTATTGGCGCAAACCGCCACCTGGAATTCACCGTACACTGCCAGGCCAAATACCGTTGATGCCCCTGTTCCTGTGTTAAAAGAAGAAAGCACATTACCAGTAGCAATATCTATCCTGTAAACGTTGGCGGTATTAAAATTCGCACTCCAGAATGAAGTGCCATCAGGGCTAAGATTCAATGCAAACCAGGAATTTTCTCCACTAACGGTATAGGTTTGCAAAATATTTCCGGAGGCATCAAGGCGCAATACATTTGGGCCATTAGCCAGGAGCACTTCTCCATTCTGACGGATACGTAATGCAAAAGCCTCGCCACCAAGGCCGGAAGCAAAGGTAGAAAGTGCCGTATTTGTACAAACATTATGGCGTTCAATGGTAGTGCCTTCTGTAGTTCGCAACATAGTACACTGGTCTGCTGCAAGGTCTATCCAGTCTACTCTTCCGGCATAAGACGTTTCGATGAAAACGCCTGTGGCATCATACTTACGGATGCCATTACCAACATTTCCAACATAGGCATTTCCGGCAGCATCAAACAAAATACTTTCGGGTGTGCTGTACCCCGAACCAAATGTTCCCAGCAACACGCCATTGTTATCAAATTTGCTCACCGAACTGGCGCTGAAATTGGTGACATAACAATTACCTGTAGCGTCAAATGCCATACCGGTTGTAAAACCTCCCTGCCCGGTATTAAGTGTTTGAAGAAGCGCACCTGCAGCTGACCTTCTTTGCACCTGCCCGCTGGCTACTGCCACAAATACATCACCGCTCTGAAATTGTGCAACTACTTCCTGCAACCCGAGAGCTACAAGACTGCACAGCATAACTATCTGCTTTGCCCAGATTTTTAAACTAAAATGTTTCATAAAAAAAGTTTTAAAATGATTAAAGGTTTGTTTGGTGTTTACTGGAAGACTTTGATGTCCTTAAATTTGAATTGAACTATTTCTTCCTGGTAAACAGGAGAGGCTTGCTTGGGACTTGTTATCAATTCTTTTTGTCTTACATTTTCACAAGCTGAACCAGCAGTAATACCCGGCGCAAGTTTGAGCCGCTTTTGTGCGGAAACACTCTCCGCTTTGTTCCCCTTGAACTGCGTAACAAAAAAATCATTCCAGGTTACGTTTACACTATGGTGATTCCGGTTATTAAATTTTAATGCCACCACTTTTTTGCCATCACAGTCGGCGATTCTATAAAAAAACTCAACATTGTCAATCGTCCTGTCGGGCAACCAACTTACATTGACTAACTTCTCCTGGGAAAATGCCAGGGTAGTTGAAAACAGTAAAAGCCCAAGACCTGAGGCCCTTTTAAAAAAAGACTTTTTCATAAATTTTTATTTTAAGTTGTTAGAGAATAAAAAAATCCACCCAATGAATGTTAATTGCAGGATGGGTAATTATTTTTCTATGGCGGATGCAAGCAATGCAAATGCAGAAAATGAATCATATAAAAATTCGTTTTACTTTACCTGAGCTGTTTAAATGGTACGAATACTATTCCCTCTATAATCTGTGTATAGCCCCTGCACTTATTAACATCTGCTGCCGGCGATGCTAAGGCAACCCCATCTCTAACATGGTATATATTACCACGAAATAATTGTAAAAACTTGAAAAAATACTTTCCACATTCAGTTTGCCCGGATGGCTCGAATAATAGTCCAGGCTACCTGGCCTTGTTGCCGAAGTATTTTTAAAAATGCCGGGCAAACTAGCCATGTAAGCGAAAAAAAAATACTGCGCCTTGCCATTACTGAAAGGAAATAAGCCGGATACTAAATGAAAAGAAGAGAAGCATTTTTTCACACCACAACTTTTTTATAAGTTAACACTAAGAGTTATTAATAAAAAGCAGAAATCCTGTTTGATACAATAACAGGAATCAAACAGTCTTGCGCCTTTTATTTTAGCAGGCTTATTCTTAGGAAGTTGAAGTGGTTGCTATTTTAACCGTAAGTATCGTTTTTTTTATCCGGGTAACAGATAATTTCATTATGAAATAAAAATATAACAAACAATTTACAAGTGCAAGCTTTTTAAAGTTTATTTTAAATTAATTCCCCCTTTCATCACTTCCCCACTTTTTATTTTTCTTTTCTGTCAGTATGCCGGTATTCTTTCACTGGTTTAGCTAAAATACCCCCCGCTATACGGATATTCTGGCTATTGGCGTCAGTTATTGACGGAGGATGAAGGCATCACTTTATAACAGCCCCAGATGCTTTTCAAGCAATGAAAATTTAATTAAATTAAATAACCTATCCAGGCATTTTGTACCGATGAATATTGGGTAAAGATTGGGCATTAATAACAGAAAAAAAATGATTGATATCATAAGTTAAAAAGTATTGTATAGATCATTAAATAAATGCGGGTTCCGGCTATTTTTTAATTCAGATAATAAACCGGCGTATTGGGTTCAAGTACTAACACGGCATCACTTGATTTAGCCATATAACAAAGGTTTAAACCGTCATTTTCCCGGGTATAAAACGGTATTCCCTTGCTAGAGATACAGCTTTTAGGCTAATTAAAAACCACAGGCTTTGCCTTTATTTTTTTAACAAAACTCTCCTCCCCCATTTCCCTAAATCAATGGGTTAAATCACCCGGTTATTATGAGTGTTATTAATAAAATTTTTCTGCCAGGCTCTGGTATTTTTTACCATTCCAATTCCCCCTTATTATTATCCTTCTCTACCTGGTTTACCTCAAAATCAACTTTTCCTTTTGCCTCAATGATCTGCCCCCATTTTGTAAAAATTTTGGCACTCACGTGGAAAAAACCATAGGTCCATATTTTTATTTCAAACTGATCATCTTTTGCCCTTGACACCCGAAACCTGTTGGGGAATGATTCATGAAGTTTGTATTCCACATAATCAATATCATCATAACTGATAAAGTTTTTGCCTGTCTTATTTTCATTATCCAGAAAAATATTAATGAAGAAATAAAATAACCCGTTGTCTTTCTCAGCCTCTTTTTTTAATCTTGTTGATTTGATAACAAAAGGGTTTTGTTTTTCGCTTGATTCTTTTAATTTTTCCAGCGCTTTCATTGTTTTGGTTTTTGTTTATTATTTGTATTAAAAAAATCTTCGGAATCGTTTCCCTTGTCTGTTATACTCACCCTTTCTGCAAGCTCAGACCTTAAATCATCAATAGTTTTTTCTGCAGGCACCAGTTGTGATTTTGCTTCAGCAGCTTCTTTATGAGCCTCCGAAGATTCTCTCTGACCAAAATAATATCCAATGATGGTAGTAAGTGCAGTACCTATCAGTACCAGGCTATTTTTTAAAAGGCCCATCCAGTTTTCAAATGCTTTGCTTTCTGGATTTTTTGAAGAAACGACCGTAATAACAGCCAGAAAAATCAGGGAAGAAACAAAAGTGAACAACAAAGTGTAAGCGACAGTAAGTGTCGCTTTATCTTTATTCTTTAATAAGGATTCATCAGTATTCATACTTTCTATTATTTATGAAAAATTATTATTTGTCACATTTTCAACAAACATACAAACCTAAATCCCAAAATACAAGCACCAGATCACCCTTTTTCCGTGGTCATTAGTAACGCTATTTCCTCAACGCAGTAATAGTTTTTGGCCCCACCGACAAAACCCCACCCTTCACCGACATTTCCCTCAAAGTAACCTACCAGCTATTTTCAAGGCTGCAACAGTGCGCTACATTTGTGTAACAAAAACAAAAAATCATGAACAATTCATTTGATGGAAAAAGAAGGCCTAAAGGAAGAATATTTGCCGGGCTAATTTTAGTGATGGTGGGCGCTGCATTGCTGCTGCGCAACACCGGTTTCCCACTGCCCTACTGGCTGTTTAGCTGGCCGGTATTGCTGATCCTTATCGGTATCTACAGTGGTGTAAAGCATAATTTCAGGAACAATGCCTGGATCATACTCATTGCTATCGGTAGCTTTTTTCTTCTGGACAGGTATTTCCTTGACTTCAGTTTAGCGCCCTATTTCTGGCCTGTAGCCATTATTGCTATGGGTATCCTTTTTATCGTAAGGCCTGAAAGAAACCGGTGGAGAAATATACCGGAAGATGAAAAAAAAAATGCCGGAGGCGATATAACCGGCAGCAACCGGCAACAAATTGACAGCAGCAGTTTCTCTACCGACAGCAGCGATTATCTCCGTGTGAGTTCAGTGTTCAGCGGTATAAAAAGAAACGTGGTATCTAAACACTTCCAGGGGGGGAAAATAACTTGTGTTTTTGGTGGTGCTGATATTGACCTTACACAGGCGGATATTAATGACAGGGCTGAAATAAGATTTGAAATGGCTTTTGGCGGCACCAAGTTAATAGTGCCGCCGCACTGGACGGTGAACAACGAAATTGAAGGGGTGTTTCATGGCGTTGATGACAAAAGAAAATTCAACGCTACCGAAGGCATCAGCCCCGGGAAGATACTGGTATTGAGTGGGTCAGTGGTATTTGGCGGGGTGGAGATAAGGAGTTATTAATCCCCATCCCCCTAATGGGGCTTAGTCAGCAGTTCAAAGTGTATGCTGGCTTATTTACTTGTTAGCGTGGTCGTATTTGAATTGTTGCAAAAGGTCAAAATGAAGACGTGTAAGAACAAGTGTAAAGAAAAGATATGAAACTCCACCCTTTCTTTTTGGCGAAAGGTAAAGGGGGTTTAGGCCGGGGATGCAGCCGTGATATTGTGTGCAATGCCCAATAAAGAAACAACTGAAGACTGGCTGCCGGATAGTAGCGTAAAGCACGGTGAAGATTGGTGAGCTGGTGCTGTGCCGGACTTGAAGCAAATAGCCGGAACAAAAATTGAAAATAGCTCAGCTGCTGAAAGCCCACCAGCAAATTTGCTGAATTAATCATTGCCTGTTTTAATAATATGTCAAACCCCAAAACTACCTGCAATGAACTGGTACATGGCAAAGTTGGTTTATCAATTTATCTGCGGCAACGGACAGCATAGGCCACAGTTTAATGAGCAAATCCGGCTGATTGCAGCGGAAGATGCGCTGCACGCTTTTTATAAAGGCCGGCTAATCGGCGAAAGGGAATCTATTGCCCTCGTTAATAACGGTATGCCCATCAGGTGGAAGTTTATAGATGTAACAGAAATTTTACCGGTGAATAATTTATCAGACGGTGCCGAACTATGGTCCTGTATGAATGACAATACAGATGCCACATTGTATATTCGCAATGTACAGCAAAAAGCCGCAGCTTTATTGCAGGAAAGCATTGGTGAATTGGTTGAAAGTTGAAGGGTAAGATGAAAGCGTAATGATAACAACATAAATATTTTACTATTGGCGTTAACGATCTTTAACGGGGGGAGCACAAAACTGACTGCCTCCTTTGCCTTTGTTGCCTGGTGGTGTGTGTGGACCCCGTTTCATATATCACTGTTGCGGCAATTTGGGATAGCCGATAGGGTAGCCATTACAGATGGTATCACCAGTGCGTTATTCCTGTCGGGGGTTTGTGCTTTTATCATCAATAACATGCGGTATTATCTTCCCAAAAAAGAAAAGTACCTGTATGTGTTAGTCATGTCGTTTGCATTAAGTGCAGTATGGCTGTCGGTGACTGCACTTACCTTAAAAACCATTTATAAGAACGATGCCTTTTACCTGCAGTTTTTTCAACACACATCGGTATTACGGTATGCAGTTGGCTTTTTACTGATCTCCTGCAATACACTACTTGGTTTGCTATGGTACACGCAAAAAGAACAGCAGCAGGAAAGCGACCGCAAAGCTGATATGGAACGACTGGCACGTGAAGCAGAACTGAATAAACTGCGCCAGCAACTGCAGCCGCATTTTTTATTCAACAGCCTTAACTCCATCAGTGCATTAACCGGCCAGCAGCCGGAAAAAGCGAGGCACATGATACAGCAGTTGTCGGATTTTCTTCGTGGCACCTTACGCAATGAAAGCCGGCAGTGGGTTACGCTGCAGGAAGAACTGGACTACCTGCAACTGTACCTGGATATTGAAAAAGTGCGCTTCGGATACCGGCTGCAATCCAGCATCAATTGTGAGGAGGCAGCGTTAAACATGAAACTGCCCACCATGCTGCTGCAGCCGCTGGTGGAGAATGCGATCAAGTTTGGCTTGTATGATACGATTGGTGAAGTGGAGATTTTAATTTCGGCAATAAATAAAGACGGTGTGCTGGAAGTGAGTGTACAAAATCCTTACGATGAAGCCACGGCCATGCCCCTGAAAGGAACAGGTTTTGGCATTGCGTCTATCCGCAGGCGGTTGTACCTGCTGTTTGGCAGGCAGGATTTATTACAAATAAAAAAGGAAGGGCAGGTATTTATTGCGGTAGTGAAAATTCCGGCTTCCCCAATCCCGGTAAATGGGCACACTTAGGGCAGCAGCCAGTAACTTATATTATAGGCGGTTTTGTTGAAGTGACGTGGTTCTAATTTTTAAGTAAAGAAAAAATGATAATCTGGAATACCAAATGTTTATTAAAGATTTGAAATACTAACCCCTCTCCTTTGAAAAAGGAATGAGCAGGATTAGGTCTTAAATATTAAAAAAATGAAAGCAATCATAATAGACGACGAACCATTAGCCAGGTCAATCATTAAAGAATACCTGGTGGGTTATCCAGCCATCACGGTGGCGGAGGAATGTAATGATGGCTTTGAAGGGATCAAAGCCATTCATCAGCACCAGCCCGATTTGATTTTCCTCGACATCCAAATGCCAAAGATCAACGGCTTTGAAATGCTGGAGCTGATAGACAATCCGCCACTGGTGATCTTTACCACTGCCTTTGAAGAGTATGCCATTAAAGCGTTTGATACCCATGCAGCAGATTATTTACTGAAGCCGTTCAGCAAGGAAAGATTTGACAAAGCCATACAAAAAATGCTGCTGCAAAAAAACAACCTGGCACCGGCGGTAGTGAACACGGCATTACAAAGTGCAACCCCTGCCAGCCGCATTGTGGTAAAAGACAATGGTAAAATCAGGATAATACCGCTGCCCCAGGTGCAGTACATTGAAGCAGCAGATGATTATGTAAAAATACATACTGCGGATGGAAATTTCCTGAAGAAGAAAACCATGCAGTATTTTGAAGACAGCCTGCCGCAGCAGGAGTTCATCCGGATCCACCGGTCGTATATTGTGAATGCACAACTCATCACCCGCATCACGCCCTATGAAAAAGAAAGCCATTTGGCATTATTGACTACCGGGGTACAGATTCCTGTAAGTAAAGCGGGGTACAGTAAATTAAAAACAGTATTGGGAATTTAAGCCTGCATTATTTTATTTCGCCGCCCTCCGGTAAAAAAAATAAGTAAGTACGCCAAAAACCAGGTTGGGTATCCAGGCAGCGAGTAATGCCGGGAAGTTGCCTTTGGTGGAAAATACCAAAGCAAAACGGCCAAATAATATATACAGCACACTGAGTATAACGCCGATGGCGAGGTGAAAACCACTGCCGCCCCTGACTTTTTTGGAAGACAGGATAGCCCCTATCAGCGTTAAAATCATTACAGATACCGGTATGGCATCCCTGTTATACCGTTCCACCAAAAGAGTATTGATACCTTCTGTGCCCCTAAGCCTTTCTAATGCTATCTTTTCATCTAATTCGGGCGTGGTTAACCGGTCCTTTAAAAATTCATCCACCCTAAGGTCCCGTGGTTTAAAATTATACTGTTTAAAAAGGGTGGGTATCCATTTTACCTCTTCCCTGTCTCCCGTTAAAACCCTTTCCTGTGCGCCGGTTAGCTTCCATTTTTTTTGAGCGGTATCCCAGGCTATGGCATCGCTCCGCAAATTATAGACAAGCTGGTTATTGGTAAATTTTTGTATAAAAAAGTTGCCGCCTGATTTACTTACGCTGTCATAATAACGGATGCCGGCATACGAATTGGAATCGATGCGGAAATAATAGTTCCGGGTGGCAAAGCTTTTAGAATAATCCAGTGTGCTGGGAATGTATTTTGCCTCGAAAGCGTTCCATTTGGTATTTGCGGTAGGTAATACCAAATGGTACCCTGCCCATAACAGCAGGGTTAAAGACATCCCCCCTATCCAGTATGGCCGGAGAAAACGCCGGAAACTTACCCCACTGCTCAGTATAGCAACCACCTCTGTTCGGTCGGCCATTTTGGAAGTAAAAAATATGACCGCAATAAAAACAAAGAGCGGAAACAGCAGGGCATCAATACGTGGAATAAAGTGACAATAATAATCGGTAAAGATCTTCCAGGCCCCCAGTTTGGACCTAACAAAATCATCTGTCTTTTCACTGATATCAATTACCACCACCACCACTGTCATCAGTAAAATGCAAAAGAAGAATGTAGTTAAAAATTTCTTCAGTATGTAGCGGTCAATTTTCTTCATTGCGGTGTTGCTGCAAATCTAATTGAAATTGGTGAATCAGGAACCCGGGGACAGGGAATAGCATTATATTAAAAAACGAAAACAAACCGGCAACAAGCACAAAGCAGCAATTACGCCAAACAAAAATGCCCCAGGTATTCGGGGGCATTTTTAAAACATTTCAATATATCCTGTTACAATATCTTCACTTCGGTGCGCCGGTTCAATGACCTTCCTTCTGCGGTATCATTTTCTGCAATGGGCACCGTCATGCCATATCCTTTGGCCGTAACCCGTTCAGAAGAAATACCTTTCATCAGTAAATAAGCCCTTACGGTATTGGCCCTGTTGGTGGAGAGTACCATATTGGCATCGGCTTTACCAACATTGTCGGTATGGCCACCCAGTTCAATTTTTTCATCATCCTTTCTTTTAAGGTATTCTACCAGTTCATCCAGTACCGCGTAGGCCTCCGGTTTTAATTCTGCCTTGCCAGTTTCAAAAGTACAGTTATCCAGTACAAATGATTTGGGTGCTTCAAACTGTATGTTGATATTAATTGGCTTTTTTACAAATTGGTTTTCTTTCAATGCCGGAATATCCAGTACATTATAGATGATGGAATCCTGGAAACCAAGAATATAAATTTCATATTTAGCGCCGGTTGGCAGGTGCAATGTAAATTTCCCTGCAGAATCTGACAACCCCTGGTATTCCCTCCTGTTAAGCGCACTCCTGAATACCACGATCTCATTGTTTAGGAGGTTGCCGGTTTTGGCATCCGCAATCACCACATCCACCTGTGCATCCCTGGGAAGATTGGCTGGTTGTGCCAATGCAAATAAAGGCAGCAGCAGCAAAAGAGAAAAGTAAATTTTTGTACAGTTGATCATATTCTTATTAAATGAGGTTAAAGATAAAATTAAAAATCATTTGGCTATTTTTCAATTATTGTGCCATAGATGGTTTAGCAGGTTCAGGAAGCAGCAGTGCAGGTTGTAAACTATATCCACATATTAAACCTGCTGCAGTTTTTTAACAGAATGACTATAACCGCTGTTGTGTTGTGGCCACCATTTCATTTTTCCAACTGCTGAAATCACCTGCCGCTATATGTTTTCTTGCCTCGGTTACCAGCCATAAGTAAAAGGCCAGGTTGTGTATGCTGGCGATGGTAAGGCCCAGCATTTCTTTGGCCTTTATCAAATGCCGCAGGTAAGCCTTGCTGTAATAATTACTCACTTCGCAATCAATCCCGTCATCTATGGGTGAAAAATCACGTTCCCATTTTTTATTGTCAATATTGATAACCCCTTTGGAGGTAAAGAGCATGGCATTGCGGCCATTGCGGGTGGGCATCACACAATCAAACATATCCACCCCCAGGGAAATACACTCCAGTATATTCCATGGCGTGCCTACACCCATTAAATAACGTGGTTTTTGCACCGGTAGTATATCACAGCACAGTTCAGTAAATTCATACAGTTGTTCCACAGGTTCTCCCACACTCAGTCCGCCAATGGCATTGCCGGTGGCATTTTTTGAGGCTATGAATTCTGCAGAGGCTGTGCGCAGGTCTTTGTGCGTGCTGCCCTGCATAATGGGAAACAGGTTTTGCGTGTACCCGTATTTATCCGGTGTGCTGTCAAATCTCTCAAAACACCGGTTGAGCCAGCGGTGGGTAAGCTCCATACTTTTTTTGGCGTAGCCGTAATCGCTGGGGAAAGGTGGGCACTCGTCAAAAGCCATTATGATATCGCCGCCGATAATGCGCTGTATATCCATCACTTTTTCGGGGCTGAACAAATGTTTGCTGCCATCAATATGGGATTGAAACATTACGCCTTCTTCGTTTATCTTCCTGTTGTTGGCCAGTGAAAAAACCTGGTAGCCGCCACTGTCGGTTAATATTGGTTTTGGCCAGCCGATGAACTGATGCAGGCCTCCTGCTGCTTCCATAGTTTCCAGGCCAGGGCGTAAATACAAATGGTAGGTATTACCCAAAATGATCTGTGCCTTTACCTCATTGATCAATTGCTGCTGGGTTACTGTTTTTACACTGCCCACTGTGCCCACAGGCATAAATATCGGGGTCAGAATTTCGCCATGATCGGTTGTAATCTTACCGGTTCTTGCCTTTGTGCCGGTATCAGTATGCTGTAATTCAAATGTAAGTGCTGCCATAAAATATTCCATCCTGCCGGGGGCCGAAGGGATGCAAATATAAATTTCAAAATCCATTCTGCGGTGAAAGGCCCTGATTCATCCGGCAGCTGATTTTTGCGGCTGTTCCAACTATGTTAGTAATATCCTGGAAACAGGGAGCGGTATTTTTTTTTCATCCCCTATTTTTGCAGCAATGAACCTTCACCAACTCTTACTGCACTGGCATGAAATAGTATTTATTGTTTTTTGTGCTGTTACACTGATCCAGCTTTTTTACTACCTGTTTTTTTTTCTGCGGCTGGCTTTATATAACCCCGGGGTAAAAGCAACCTCACATACCCACCCGGTATCGGTAATTATTTGTGCCAGGGATGAGGCTGCCAACTTAGCAAAGAACCTGCCCGGTTCGCTGGTGCAGGAGTACCGCACCACACATGAAGTGATTGTAGTGGATGATAATTCTTTTGACGACAGTAAATATTTACTGGAAGAATTTCATAAAAAATTCAAGCAACTGCATATCCTCGAGCTGAAGCAGGAAGCCATGCTGATACCGGGAAAGAAATTTCCTTTAAGCATGGGCATTAAAGCTGCTAAATACGAGATTGTGTTGCTAACCGACGCAGACTGCGTGCCGGCCAGCGAATTCTGGATCGATAAAATGCAGGCAGCTTACAATGATGAAACAGAGATTGTGCTGGGCTATGGGGCTTATTATAAAAAGCCGGGCCTGCTGAATAAAGTACTCCGCTGGGAAACTTTTCATACTGCGCTTCAATACCTGAGTTATGCGCTGGCGGGCCTGGCGTACATGGGTGTGGGAAGAAATTTGAGTTATAAGAAGACTATTTTTTTCCGCCATAAAGGTTTTTCGGCACACAACCATGTGGCCAGTGGCGATGATGACCTGTTCATTAATATGGCAGCCACCAGGCGCAACACCAAAATTAGTATTGACAAAGAAAGTTTTACGCTGAGTGAGCCGGCAAAAACATGGCGCCAGTGGATAAAACAGAAGCGCAGGCATTACAGCACGGGGAAGTATTACAGGCCGCTGCATAAATTTTTACTGGGATGGTATTCCTTCTCCCATTTTCTTTTTTACCCATTACTGGCTGCAACAATTATATTTTTTAACTGGCAATGGGCGCTGATCGTTTTCGGGGTAAGATTTTTAATGCAGGCCATCATTTTTTACCCATTGGCAAAAAAACTGGATGAAAAAGACCTGTATCCATTGTTTTTATTTTTTGATGTGTGGATGTTTTTTTATTACCTGTTATTTGCTGTTTCGTTGATTAAAAAACCGGGGGCCACATGGAAATAAAGCCCCTATTTTATTGACCGTTCAACTCAGCCCGGGGTAAACTCCGGGATGTTGCGCATAGATTTGCTGATCGTTTTTTTTAAATTTATATGGAAATACTCTTAAAATATTTTACTGATTTTTCAGCAACACAATTGCAGCAAATGGCGGCATTGAAAAACCTGTATGCCGACTGGAATGAAAAGATCAATGTGATCTCCAGGAAGGACATGGATAATTTTTATGAACACCATGTGCTGCATTCTTTGGCCATTGCCAC
>JAYVUL010000122.1:0-2351 GCA_043787935.1 Chitinophagaceae bacterium
GCTTTTTTCACAACAATATTCTGGAATTTTTCAAGCGATGCAACTTTAAAATCAGCAGCTTCTGATTTAAACATTTCATTAAATATTTCAATGGCTTTGTCATAATCATTCAACTCAAGATAGGCGGTTGCTTCAAGCTGCATTAATAACGGGCTGCTCAAACCGGATTTTTTTATCGCTTCAGAAGTTTCCTCCAGTTGTTTCTTTAAAACTTCTGGTTTATAAAATGCCACCTGAGATTTGCTGATGATATTATCCAGTTTATTTTCTGCCTCCTGCGAAATATCAAAGCAAAGCGACTCTGGTTTCCACACGCTTATATCAAGTTTAAACTGGGGCTGTCCATAACATTGAAATGCTCCCCAGGTATTGGTATTTCCAAAATTTCTGTATACATGTTTTCTTGCCTGGTGTACGGCATTACCAAAGTTTCTGCCCTCCAGCATTTCTGTATAAAACTCTTTTGCAAAAGCAAGCGCTGCCGCATCATCCACTTCCCATCCTGCCACCACTACCGCTTTCACCCCTTTGCGTATCAACTCTGTTCCGATATTGGCTGCCAGTTTATACCTGTCGGCTGAATACGCTTCGGAATAAGCATTTACTTTGCCCAAAAAACAGCTGTTGATAAAAACCAGTTCGGGTGTGCCCGGCAACTGCGATATGCGGCCTGGTGTTATTAAAACAGGTTCGTTGGTATCTTTGTCTTTACCGATTACGATGCCGGTTTTTTTGCTATCGGTTTTATCAAAAAAGCCATGAGCTGCAATGTGTATTATTTTATAATCCTGTTTGTACAGGCTGGTAAATATCTTGCTGGGCTTTTCATTTATCAGGGCTGGTTCCACATTTATTTTTCCCCGGTATTCCGGCTGGTTCAATAAGTCATATACTTCACGTGCTTCCCTGGCAGCCCCTGGCAATTGTCTTGCTTTTTCAAATCCTTCCAGGTTGGGGTCGCCAATAATGATTACGTTATTGCTTTTTATGGGTGTGCCGGGCTCAAAATCTGTTATTGCCAGTTGCCTTATCATGGGGGCCGAAATACACAATGGTTTTTCTGTTTGCAAACCGGTTTGCAGTAACTCCCATGGAAACGAAGCAGTGTATTTATCCAGTACCCACATAATTGGCGAGTTGCGTTTGATGGTTTGTTTAAAGTAAGAAGGTATCAGCAATTCGAATAGTGCCCGTGCTTTTTCATACACCCATTGTTTATTGGTAGATACATCTTCAATAATGCTTTCCAGCGGATTTAAATTATCTGTCAGCTCTTGTTTTTCTTCCCTTGCGTTGTTGGTACTACTGTAAAAGGAAAGTTTGGTAGATGCTGGTGATGTACCCGTATCGGTTTCGGATAGCACAGAAAGACGCTGCCACCAATCGTTGCCAATGTCATTAAACAAACGCTTACGTGCCCCCGGATTTTTACGAATGGTTTTTTCGGCCCAGCCAAGGTTCATACCATCGCTGTTGCCACGCATTAATGCGTTGATGCTGGTAAAACAGGAGATACTTTTATCTTCATACAATTCAATAAACTCCAGTTCGCTGATGTATAAATCCTGCACCCCGGTGAGTATTATTACGCTTTGGTTGGCATTTACAATTCCTTGCATGATAGCACGGCAAGCACTTTCAATGGCCATGCCAGCATAACCGGCACCTATCAGCAATGCAGACAAGCCCAGTTTTTTCTTTTTGCCATTACCCAGTTTCTGCACATCATTTTTGCAATAGGTAAGCAGGTAATGGCTTACAGCTTTTTCAATCGTAAACGTAAGCTGATAGGCATTTAATGTTTCAGAAAGGCCAAGACCCACAATTACACAGCCCGGAAAATCATTGCTCTCATCGGGATTTGGGAAAAATTCGCTGGAGCCGATAGGGCCGGGATAAAGCCCCAATATGTGTTTGTACTGCAGCGCTTTTTTAAGGTATGCGTTGGCAACGTCTTCAGCATTGTAAATATCGTCGTATGCAAAATGCCCGATCATTACAGGATAGCGGGCAAACATAAGGTCGCCGTGGCTAACGCAAACATTCAGTATGGGCGTATTGGTTTCATCAGTTTTTATCAAATCATCAAGCCCCAAAATACCGGTTTCTATACCTGCCTCGGATGATTCAAATTCAAATTTTTCTTTGCTCTCAAACGACCGTTCGCCTTCACTAACTGGCAGTGGCAGCCTGCTAAATTCATTGGAGATAGTGCTGCCGGTTTTTAAAATTTCCAGTATGCCGGTAAAAAGAAATTCTTTTTTTGATAACCCACCATGAGTGGCGTTGGTATAATATAAAGATTTGTTTCGATCAATTTTTGCCGGTATGCCCGATGCCCATGTTACGCT
>JAYVUL010000123.1:0-43843 GCA_043787935.1 Chitinophagaceae bacterium
GACCTGCTGGAAGTAAATCATTTACTCAAAATAATAAAAGTATACCACAAAGAAATTGAAGAGGTAAACAGGCTGATAACAGGGATGGACCTGCAAATAAAGATTGGCAATGTATCTGTAAAGGATAACCTGCGGATAAAAGCCTTGCTGTTTAGCTTACAAAATGAGGTAGTGTCAGCAGATGCCCAACTGATACCCTTGCAAAATGAATTAAAATTGTTGCTGAACAATAATGAATCAAAATTTATAGCACCACAACTTGAGTATAAGTTTGGTGAATTAACTACAGCCGCTATTCCCAATGCAGACAGTCTTGTAAAGCAGGCATTGGCTAACAGGCCCGATGCCAAAATTGCACAGACAGCAGTGTCACTTCAAAACCATAATCTCATTTATCAAAAAGCGATGGCAAAGCCAGATGTAAGCATTGGTACTGAATTTGACCAACGCAGCAGTTATGCACCCAACTATATCGGGTTAGCTGTTTCATTGCCGCTTAATATTTTTAACCGCAACCAGGGCAACATTGCTTCTGCAAAATTTGGGATACAACAACAGCAGGCTCTTGCCGACCAAACCAATGCTAAAATTAAAAATGATATTATTTCGGCAATAAGCAAATTTGTTTTTTACCAGGGTGTAAACAACCGCCAGCAATTAGATTTTTCACAACAATACGATGCCCTGTTTGCCAATATGCTCAAGAGCTATGAGCAGCGCCAGATGAGCCTTTTAGAGTTTATTGATTTTATGGACGCCTATAAAGATACCAAGCTTAAACTGGTGGAGCAGCATAACGGGTTGGTACATGCCGTGGAAGAGTTGAATTTCATTGTTGGCAGCGACATCATCAAGCTTAACTAAACTATTGTATGACTATACAACCACAGTACCTTCTTATTACATCTCTCCTTTTAAGCAGTTGTTTTCTTTTTTCCTGTAAAGAAAAAATACCAGCGGCTGCCACAGCATCAGATAAAGTTTGCATTTCTGATTCAATGGAAAAAATTATCCGTATTGATTCTGCAATCATGGCCACCGTGGATGATGAATTAAAATTATCGGGGGAGGTAAATTTCAGCGACAGCAGGGTGCAGAAAGTATATCCGTTCAGCAGCGGGAAAGTAATGGAGGTAAAGGTTTCGCTGGGAGATAAGGTAACTAAGGGGCAAACACTTGCCATTATTAAAAGTGCTGATGTAGCAGGAAATTACAGTGATATAGCTTCTTCTAATACTGATGTTGCCATCTCGAAAAGGCAAATGGAAAATGCAGAGTCATTATACAAAAATGGCATCGCAAGTGAAAGGGAATTTTCCGAAGCCAAACAAAACTACCAAAAGGCTTTAAACAACGAAGCCAAACTCAGGACACAAATAAATATCAATGGCGGTGGGCATACTTCGGCAGAAGGCACTTACATAGTAACGGCTCCTGAAAGCGGCTATGTGGTGGAAAAGAAAATAAATGCAGGTGGATTTATCCGCAGCGATAACGGGGATAATATGTTTACCATCGGCGATATCAGCGAAGTGTGGGTAAATGCAAATGTGTATGAATCGGATATTACCAGGGTGAAGGAAGGCAATTCCGCTGCGGTAACAACACTGGCTTATGGAGACAAAGTTTTTAGCGGTGTAGTGGATAAAGTGAACCAGTTGCTGGAGCCGGATACCAAAGTGATGAAAATCAGGATTAAACTGAAGAACGATGACCTTTTGTTGAAGCCGGAAATGTTTGCCAATATTATTATCCGTGGCAAAGAAGGCAGCCGGTCAATTACAATACCAAAAACAGCCATCATCAGTGAAGACGGGAAAAATTATGTAGTGGTGTATGAAGGTAAATGCAGCCTTAAAGTGAAGGAAGTTGAGGTGATAAAAATCCTTGGTGATAAGGCTTACCTTAAATCTGGCCTGGCCGCAGGTGAAAAAATCATTACTGCAAATGAGCTGTTCCTGTTTAAGGCACTCACAGAAAAATAGCAGGGCAAAAAGTATCCTTTTAAAATATTTCTACCAGCATTTATTGTATGAATAAAATCATCAAACAAATCATTCACTTCTCTTTACGCCACCGTTATTTGGTTTTCTTTTTAACAGCTATACTGGTAGTGATAGGCATATTCAGTTATAAAAATACTCCTATTGAAACCTTCCCTGATGTAACCAATACCCAGATCATTATCATTGCCCAATGGCCGGGGCGCAGTGCCGAAGAGGTAGAAAAATTTATTACGATACCATTGGAAACGGTATTGAATTCAATACAAAAAAAATCAAACCTTCGCACCACTTCTGCATTTGGGTTATCCTATACCAGGATTATTTTTGATGATAATGTGGATGATGCTTTTGCAAGGCAGCAGGTGATGAGCCGCCTGCCCGGTGCAGATTTACCAGAAGGGGTGAAGCCCGATGTGCAGCCGCCTTACGGCCCCACAGGCGAAATCTACCGCTACACATTAAAGAGCGCCACCAAATCAATCAGGGACCTGACCACTATTCAAAACTGGGTGCTGGACAGGCAGTTTAAAAGTGTACCCGGTGTAGCGGATGTAAACAGTTTTGGAGGGGAAGAAAAAACTTTTGAGATCAGTGTAAACCCGGATTTGTTATTAAAATACAACCTTTCTTCTCTTGATGTTTATAATGCAGTTGCCAAAAGTAATATCAATGTAGGCGGCGATGTGATTGAAAGAAACGGGCAATCATATGTGGTTAGGGGAATAGGCTTATTAAATAATATTGATGAAATAGAAAACATTATTATAACAAAAATTAATGGGGTACCCCTGCTGGTGCGTAATGTGGCAAAGATAGTGGAGGCTGCTAAACCCAGGCTGGGCCAGGTAGAAAGAGTGGATGATGCCGGCAAACAGGCAGATGTGATTGAGGGCATCGTAGTAATGAGGAAAGGGGAAAACCCAAGCGAAGTACTGGATGCCATCAGGGCAAAAGTAAAAGAACTGAATACTTCTATTTTGCCGAAAGATGTAAAAATTGATACTTTTTACGACCGTACCAACCTGATGGATTTTGCACAGGAAACAGTGATTCACAATTTGATTGAAGGTATTGTGTTAGTTACCTTAATTGTATTGCTGTTTATGGCAGATTGGCGAACTACCCTTACCGTTAGCATCATTATTCCGCTCTCCTTATTGTTTGCATTTATCTGTATGCGAATAAAAGGAATGAATGCCAATTTACTCTCTATGGGTGCGGTGGATTTTGGTATTATCATAGATGGCGCTGTGGTAATGGTGGAAGGTTTGTTTGTGGCCCTGGACCACAAAGCCAGGGAAGTGGGTATGGAAAAATTCAATAAGCTGGCAAAACTCGGCCTGTTTAAAAATACCGGGACAGAAATGGGCAAGGCCATTTTCTTTTCCAAGCTAATCATTATTACCTGCCTCATTCCCATTTTTGCTTTTCAAAAAGTTGAGGGTAAAATGTTTTCACCACTGGCTTATACTTTGGGATTTGCATTATTGGGTGCTTTAATTTTTACCCTCACCCTGGTGCCTGCTTTATCAAGCATTTTGCTTAGAAAAAACGTTAGGGAAAAGCACAACCCTATCGTTATATTTTTTGAGAAAGGAGTAAGCCGGTTATTTTCTCTTGTTTACAGAAACCAAAAGCTGAGCGTGGTAATAGCGCTTGCGGTAATGATAGTTACTTTCTTCTCCGCAAAATTTTTGGGAAGTGAATTTTTGCCGGATTTAAATGAAGGCGCCTTGTGGGTGGAAGCTGAATTACCGATGAGTGTATCGTTATCAGAAGCCAATTTATTATCCAACAAAATGGTGGATATACTTGACCAGTTCCCGGAAGTGAAACAAACTTTATCGCAGGTAGGGAGAACAAATGATGGTACAGACCCAAAGGGATTTTTTAATGTGCAGATTCAGGTGGACTTATATCCAAAAAAAATGTGGAAGCGTGCTGTTACATCTGAGCAGTTGATTGATGAGATGGATGAACAATTAAGAAAATATCCCGGTATTGTTTTTAACTATTCTCAACCCATCCGTGATAATGTGGAAGAAGCAGTGGCTGGCGTGAATGCCGCTATGGCGGTAAAAATATTCGGCCCCGATTTTAATACCCTGGACAGCACTGCCAATGCCGTAATGGATGCGTTGAAAAAAGTAAAAGGTATTGATGACCTTGGGGTGCTTAGAAACCTTGGGCAACCTGAATTCCGTATAGAGCTTGATCAGCAGAAGATGGCATTTTATGGTGTTAGTATCGCTGATGCCAATGCGGTTATCGAAATGGCGATTGGTGGTAAAGCGGCTACACAATTGTATGAAGGTGAAAGAAAGTTTGATGTAAGAATCCGTTACCAGCAGGAGTTCAGGGCCAGCCAGGAGGCCATTGAAAACCTGATGGTGCCCACCAGTGACGGCTCAAAAATTCCCTTGAAAGAAATTTCCGGCATTAAAACTTTAACCGGGCCGGCATTTATTTACCGTGACAACAACATGCGGCACATTGCAGTAAAATTTTCTGTACGGGGCAGGGACCTGGGCAGCACTATTGCAGACGCACAACAAACGGTGAATGCAGCAGTTAAATTAAAAGAAGGATATAAGATGAGCTGGAACGGTGAGTTTGAAAACCAGCAAAGAGCATCAGCAACCCTGGCTAAGGTGGTGCCAATATGTTTACTGGTAATCTTCCTTATCCTATTTGTTACTTATGGTAATGTGAAAGATGCTGTGCTTACCATTTTAAATGTGCCTTTTGCCCTGATAGGTGGAATATTGGCCCTGCATGTTACCGGTATCAATTTCAGCATCAGCGCAGGCATCGGTTTTATTGCCCTGTTTGGTGTGTGTATCCAGAATGGGGTTATCCTTATCAGTGTGTTTAAGAAAAATATGGATGCCAAAATGCATTTGGATGATGCCATCCGGCTTGGGGTAATTTCCAGGGTAAGGCCAGTGGTGATGACAGCATTAATGGCAATGATAGGATTGCTGCCGGCGGCCATTTCCACAGGCATCGGCAGTGAAACCCAGAAGCCATTGGCTGTAGTTGTAATTGGCGGATTGATCACTTCTACTATACTTACCTTGTTGATCCTGCCCTCTATTTATGCGCTGGCATTTAAACTGATGCACCACAGGGAGAACAGGAAATTGTTGAGGAAGTTAAGGGTGGTAAGTAAAGTGGAGAAAGCGAATGAGTGATGCCAATGATAATAATTTAATCGACAATTGCGGGGATTTCATTTTATTTTTAATGAAATTTTCACGATGAAAAAAATCATTACGTCCACCGTATTTGTTTCATTGTTTTTTTTATTTGCTGCAGCACAAAAGGGAGAATTGCTTCCGCAAAGGTGGAGCCTTCACTTTCAGGCAACCCTGATTCCGCAATATCATTTTCCCTTCAGTGCAAACTATACAGCAAGCAATAGTTTGCTTACAAAGGAACCAGTGGCTGTTTCATTTACCTCTACAATGTTTGCAGGGTTAAGGCTTTGGAAAAATGCCAGCATCTATATAAATCCTGAAATAGCCGCCGGCAGCGGATTAAGCAAAGCCACCGGAGTGGCTGGTTTTGTAAATGGTGAAACCTTTCGCATCGGCAGCCCTTCCTTAAAACTTTACTTAGCCCGGTTGTATTTTGAACAGAAATTCCCATTGGGTAATTCTACAGAACCGGCAGACGAAGGTCTTAACCAGCTAAGGGGAAATGTACCACAAAGATATATTTCTGTCACAGCTGGTAAATTTAGTGTTGCCGATTTTTTTGATTGCAATGCTTACAGCCACGACCCAAGGACACAATTTTTAAACTGGTCACTGATGAGTGCAGGAGCATGGGATTATCCGGCTAACACCCGTGGATATACGCTGGGTGTGGTGGCTGCTTATCACGCAACTTCATTTTCATTAAGAGGTGGAATAACACAGGTACCAGAGTATGCAAACGGGCCTTCACTGGACAATAATATCGGCAAAGCATTCGGTACCGCACTGGAAGCAGAAAAAAAAATATGCTTTTATAAAAATAACAGTACCGTTATAAAAATTGGAGTTTTTTATAACCAGGCCAATATGGGTAATTATGATGAAGCTATTATGAATGGTATGGCAAATTTTAGGGCGCCGGACATTATCTCCACCAGGAAATACAGCCGCAGCAAAATGGGCATTTACTTCAACCTGGAACACAGTTACAAAAACGGCGGCGCCTTTTTCCGGGCAAGCTGGAATGATGGGAAAAATGAAACATGGGCTTTTACAGAAATTGATAAAAGCCTCGCTGCTGGTATTTCTCTGAATGGGAAGGAATGGAACAGGGCACAGGATATACTTGGCGTTGCATTAGTGTTCAACGGGCTTTCTACGCCACATCAAACATATTTGCAACATGGGGGCTATGGTTTTATTATTGGTGACGGAAACTTAAACTATGGCAGCGAAAATATTCTGGAGTTGTATTACGCTTTGCATTTTCAAATCAAAATTGTACACCTCTATTGTTCTCCCGATTACCAGTTTGTATTACACCCTGCTTACAACATAGACCGAGGACCGGCGCATATGGTGGGGATAAGGTTACATGCAGAAATCTGATGCCTTTTATTTCAACACCTTCATCTTTACCGTTTCAATCCTGGTATCGCTTACAATTAAAATATCAAACTGGTAATTGCCGGTGATATAGGTTTCTTTTTGTTTGGGTATCTCATCCCGGTTATGAATGATAAAGCCGCTGAGGGTTTCTGTTTCCTCACTGTTGGGAAATGGAAGGCCATATTTTTCAGTAAGGTAATCCAGTTCCAGCCTGCCGCTGAAAATAAATTCGTTGCCGGATAATTGTTTTTCTATCAACTCTTCGGTATCGTATTCGTCCCTGATCTCTCCAAAAATTTCTTCCAGCAAATCTTCCATTGTTACAATCCCTGCAGTACCGCCAAATTCATCCACTACCCAGGCAATGCTCTTCCTGTCCTTACTGAATTTATTCATCAGGTCGGTAGCACTCATGCTTTCCGGTATAGCAGGTATAGGCAGCAGTATAGATTTTATATCCGCCGGGTTTTTAAAAAGATCCAGCTGATGAACATAGCCCAAAATGCTGTCTATGTTTCCCTCGTACACTACCAGTTTACTTAATTTAGTGCTGATAAATTTATCTTTTACCGTTTCGATATTGGTAGTAATATCCACTCCTTCTATTTCTTTTCTTGGAATCAGGCACTCCCTTATTTTAGTTTCACTCAGTGATAAGGCATTTTCAAACAGCTCCTTGTTTATTTCGCTGGAATCTTCCATTTCATGGTGTTTGTTCTGGTTGATAAAATGCTCCAGGTCAATTTTGGAGAACGCATCTTTTTTCTCATTAAGTTTCAGGTTGAAGAGGTACTTCAATATCCACTCTGCTATATCCACAAAGAAAACGGCGATGGAAGAAAAAGTGCCGTAAAAAAATTTAACGATATAGGCTATAAACCCGCTGCTCAACACAGTGTCGCTTTTGGCCCTGAACATTGCCTTAAAAGTAAATTCGAAAATCAACAGGCAAAGTGTGGAAACAAGCGTTTCGATAACCAGGTGCAGGTAGGGATTGGTAATATTCCAGCTAAAATCACCGATCTTATTTTGCCACACATCTTTCATAAACCCACTCCAGAACAACCCGTAAATCACCAGGATAATATTGAAACCAATCAATGTGGTACCGATAAACCTGGCCGGGGAGTCGGCGTATCTTCCCCATATTCTTCCGCTGTACGTACCCTGCTTTTTTCTCAGTTCAATAGATAATTTGTTTGCAGAAACGAATGCGATTTCAATACCTGCAAAAAAACCAATAATGACCAATGAAAGAAAAATCCCAAAAAGTGCTATCCAGTCCATGTTGTAAAAATAAGAAAATTGTTGTTGTGTAAATTTACCTTGTCTAAAATCCCCGCATTTCATCCGCATTACCAATATCCCGATGAAAAAAATGCTGCAGCACCAGCCGGTATATACCTTTGATGGCCGAAGTAATTAAGCCAGTGTAACAGGTGAATGTTTCTGAAAAAAAAGGGCATATGTACAAATAAGCAGCCTGGCAACTCATGTAAAACGGCAAAAAATTGAATAACCCGGAATATGCAGCCGCTCAGGCCAGCCTTTTTATCTGTATCGGGTGCCAATAAATTTTTTTAATCCCTTCTTAACCGGTAAAAATGGAAAAGCAAACCACCGGATAATGCCGGTAAACAAGTTTTAAAATATATCTTCGCAAAAATTTTACAGATGCTTCCTAAATACAAAAGAATATTATTGAAACTTTCGGGTGAGTCATTAATGGGGGATAAGAATTTTGGGTTGGATAGTGGTGTAATTTCCCGTTATGCGGCCGATATAAAAAGCATTACAGAACTGGGTGTGCAGGTGGCCATTGTAATTGGCGGTGGTAATATTTACCGCGGCATGAATGAGGCGGAAACGGGTATTGAAAGGGCGCAGGGTGATTATATGGGGATGCTGGCAACAGTGATCAATGGAATGGCCTTGCAGAGTGGTTTGGAAAAAGCAGGGGTGTACACCAGGTTGCAGAGTGCCATCAAAATGGAACAGATTGCAGAACCTTATATCCGCAGGCGTGCCATGCGCCACCTCGAAAAAGGAAGGGTGGTGATATTTGGTGCAGGTACAGGCAATCCTTATTTTACCACAGATACTGCAGGCTCTTTAAGAGCCATTGAAATAAAAGCAGAAGTGATCCTGAAGGGCACCAGGGTAGATGGCATTTATACTGCCGACCCTGAAAAAGATCCTGCCGCTAAAAAATTCGGCCACATCAGCTTTGCCGACTGCATCAGTAAAAACTTAAAAGTAATGGACATGACAGCGTTTACGTTGTGCATGGAAAATGAATTGCCGATCATTGTTTTTAACATGAACGAGCCGGGCAATTTATTAAAAGTGGTAACCGGGGAAAGAGTGGGTACATTGGTAAGGGGGTAAGTAACGTTAAAAAGATATAAAAAAAGCTTCCGTGTTTGAAACGGAAGCTTTTTATTTTCAACAACATTCAGAATTATGCTTTCCCTTTTTATAAATCTATCCTTACACCAAGGCGCAGGCCAATGGACGTAAATTTTTCCTGGATAGATAACGTTTCTTTATTCATGGGTGAAAAATTGTACCGGAAGTAGGGTTCAGCCAGCAGGTGAAGCCTTTCATTCAATTTATAATAAAAAGATACAGCACCCATGAAACCTATGCCTGCGTTGGTTTTGTACTGGTAGGGGGAATTGCTTTTGCCACTGGAAAAACTAACCGGTGCAAAACTTGTATCCAGCGTTTCTCCATTGAGCCAACTGTAAATATTTATTACGGCGCCTGCATTAATGTTGGCATGTAACCTTCCATTGCCGAGTTCATAACCAATCAATATTGGGATGTCAAGGGTACGGTAATGGTTGTAGGAGTTTTTGTACCGGGTACCCCTTACATAGTAACTGCTGGTGGTATCGCCTGCCTGGTTTATTTCGTATGTTAACTGCACCACATTGCTTTGGATGTAAGAAAATTTTTCATTGATCTGGCTGTAGTTGATACCACCCCTCAGGCTCATCCCGTTACTGAACACCCTTGTGTACCGAATGCCTGCACTGAAAGCCGATTGAAAGCTGGTGCTTGCTTTTCTTTTTTCGAGTAAGGCAGAGTTGGCAGTGTCATTGTATTTTTTAAAAGCATAATCAGGCCCGGCATATACCTCCCAATACTGTTTGTTTCCTGCTGCATCTTTTTCTGACGGGGGGCAGCCGGGTATCTGTATGATTTTAAAATCAGTTTTTTTCCCGTTCCAAGCCAATGATGCCGCACTTAATTTTTCTGCCCCATACAGCAGCCTGGACGTTAAGAAGCCCTGCTGTCTTGATGTTTCTGTGCTGTTGCCTGTTATTCCAGATACATCCGTAGCGACTGCGATCTCCGCTTCAATTGCTGGCGGGGCAAATTTTCCTGTAGACCTTTTATTGATGTTATTTTCACCGGGGTTAATGCTGCGGTGGTTTTTATCAGCAACTGATTTAGGGGTGGCTGGTAATTCGGCCAAGCGGTTTCCAGCCATATTATTTTTTACCTCCTTGTTTTCCTTGTTGGTACCGGAAAGATATTTATTGGTGCTGCTGCCAGTTATTGAAGCATTACTATTGTCAATCGTTGCACTGTTTGAATTTTTTTGTTGGCTTGTACTGGCGCTGTTATCTTTTACAACAACGGGCGGCACCGCTGTTTCAGTGCCTTGTTGTTGGAGTATAGTATTTTCACGGGAAATTATTTTTAAATGGGAGCCCTGGTTTTTTATAAGTAATAACCCTCCGCCACCGAGGGCAATCAACAGTATGGCTGCACCCAATATGTTTTTTCTGTTCCACCAGAAACCTGCCGGTTTTTTTCTTTTTCTGCGGGCTTCAATATTATCCCAGATATGCAGCGGCACGTCCGGTAAATAATTATCGAAGGATTTTTTAAACTGGTCATCAAAATTTTTCATCGCACTCATACAGCAATTTTTTGCAGTTCGGTAATTTGTTTTTGCAGCATATTCCTTGCCTTTACCAATTGGCTTCTGCTGGTACCTGGCTGTATACCCAGCATTTCTGCAATCTCCTCGTGCTGGTAGCCTTCAATCACATGCAGGTTAAAGATCATCCTGTATCCGTCAGGCAACTTATTGATCAGATCCAGCAGGTCTTTTTGAGACAAATGCGCATACGCTGCCGGATCTTCTGCATTGTCGTATTTTTCTATATGCTCAATGCCGGTTAACTCTTTGTCGTACCTGCTGAGGGTGTATTTTTTAAGCGCCGTGTTAACCACAATTCTTCTTATCCAACCTTCAAAAGAGCCCTCAAATTTAAATTGGTGCAGCTTGTCGAATACTTTAATAAAAGCATCCTGTAAAATATCTTCGGCATCTGCAGAATTCCGGGCATAGCGGTTACATACTCCCAACATCCGGCTGCTAAAACGGGTAAACACCTCTTTTTGAGAGGCAGCATCTTCTTTTATGCAGGCTCTTATCAGTTGTTCGTCCGTCAAAATTGGCTGTTGCTTTACACCGGGTTGTTTATATGCAGATACTGTAATATCCAGTTACGCTGCCCGGTATCATATAGAAAGGTAGAAAAAATTAGGCATTGCAGGACGTAATACTTGCCTGATTTCAGGAAAGACGTGGGCGTAAATTAACTTTTAGGTAATCCATATAAAAAACCGGCCAGGAGTTAGCCAAAAATCGTTTTGGCCAAAGGCCGAAACGAAAATGATTTCCTTATCATGGCCAGCCGCCGGAGGACAGTGCAATAAACTTTGGCTTTGGGCCAGCAGGAAAAATATAGTCAGCAGGGTAATGCCAGGCGCCTGGCCAGTTAATCATAAAAGTAAAAGGAGGCAATGATAGGTACTAACTGATACTATAATGCAGTAAAAATAAAAAGGCTGACAACCTGAAGAGCTTTTTAACCTTTCAACTTTTCAACCTTTCCAATGGTAATGTACTTAAGCCTTTTTTGCGGCGGCAGCGGCGGCTTTCTTTTTTGCGGCAGCAGGTTTTGCTGGCCTTGATTTTCCAAAAGACCCTTTGGTAGTTTTACCTTTTTTTGTTTTAATATCTCCACGTCCCATAATAGTATATTTTTTTTAAAGATTAAAAAAGCAAGATGTTTTCTCATCTTGCTTTTTACTGAGGTTGTGCAATAGTTACATTTTTGCAGATAATTCTTTACCGGCCTTAAACTTAGCTACTTTTTTAGCTTTGATTTTAATTACAGCACCTGTTTGCGGGTTGCGACCGTTACGGGCAGCTCTTTTTGAAACCGAAAAAGTACCAAATCCTACAAGGGTAACTTTATCGCCTTTCTTTAAAGTTTTTGTTACTGCATCCACAAAAGCATCTAATGAAGAGTTGGCTTGTGTCTTTGTAATACCGGCATCGTCAGCAATTTTTGCAATTAATTCTGCTTTGTTCATAATTATGTTTTTTTGATTTTTTTTAAGAAAACAAATATAGAGGGTTTTTTATGGAAACAAAATTTTTTGTAAAAAAAAGTACCTGCCAAAAAATCGCTGAAAGGCACAAGGAACAAGGGATATAAAGGAAAATGAAAAAAATGTTTTTAATGGTTAAGTAATAGAATTTGCTGAAATGCAATGCTGGCAATGGTTTCAGGGCTTTTGACGTACAATTCAATGTTCATGCGGATTACAGCAGAATATACAAACGTTTTTTATTAATCCAAATGAAAATAAATTGTTTTGCACAATTAGTTAACAACCTGCATAACCGACCGAAAAGCAATAAACCGGTTTCCCCATTTATCAAAAGATTTCCGGCGCATTTCGCCTGCAAACTTTTCGATATAAAGGTTGTACAATGCCTTACTTTCAGCCTTGTATTGAATGGAATAGGTTGGTCCTTCACTGTCGTCAGTTTCTAACAGGCGGTGAATGTTGGCTTCGGTAAAACAGCCGGTGTTTAATATACCGGGAACATGCTCCTGCTGCAGCCATAGCAGCCATTGGTCTGCAATAATGGTTTCAACTTTTATAGTGACATTGTAAATAAACATGGTACAAAGATAATAACGGATGAATTTTACGGCTTGGTTTTATTCATGTCAGTCACCAGTTTGTAAGTGAAGAAACTTAGTACCAGGGCAGCACCGGCAATGGATAGCCATATCAGCCATTTGTTATTTCCTTTTGAAGCAGCAACAGCAGGTGGTGCAATGGCAGTAATGCCTCCAATGGTGGCGGTGGGCAAGGTTTGCCGGTTTTTGATGTTGAGTTGCTGCAGGTCGTAGTTAGGAGTACTGGCTATTGGATTATCGATGATCAGTTTGTATTTATTATCTTTTTCCAGGTAGAGGGTTGCAACACCATAGCTGCTATAAGTACTTACTTTATCCAGCTTTACAGGCAAATTATCTTCATTGTGAATGATAAGGTAAAAAGCAGCTGCATTGCTTTTGGGTACCCTGAATTGAAGGGTACTGTTATTGGATATGATAAAAGATTGCAGCAGTTGGCCTGGATTATTAAATGAATGGCTTGCTGATGACGGAATGTACAAATCAACGGCACGGTAGAAATATTTTACTCCGCTTATTTTTAAATGGATTTCATCAAAATGATAATTGGCGGGCTGTGTTATTCTGATATAGGATGATTTACCACTGTCGTTCTGGATGATTGATGCAGCAGGGTTTTCAACAGGCTCATGCAGGGGGAGGATGCCGGGTGGTATTGCAGGGCCGGCATAACCTATTGCCGTGATGTTGAATGGCGCCCTGCCTTTATTGTAGATATACAGTTTGTATAACTTGTAGGTACTGGGGGGAAATTGAATTTTAAATGCGGAGAAATTATTATCAAAAGATTTAACCGGCCTAATCTGTATGCTGTCATTAATGATAAACCAGTTATTGTAATCGTCGCTGCCTGTAAGGGTGCAAAACCTTTCTGCAGCTGTATTCTTCATTTGTAACAGAAGATTTGAAATTTTAGTGCCATCACTTTTAACGATCAATTCGGTAAAGGCTGTTGTGCTTTCTTTTTTAAATACTGGTAAATTCATTATCACTTCTTCAACTGAGGGTATTGTATTGGCCTGCCCTAAAACATGCGGCACCCACTTACCGGCATTGTTTACTATCCTCAGGTCACTGTAATCTGTTTTTGTATGAGCATTGATTGCGGGTGTAAGCACCAGGTTATAAAACCCGGCTTCTTTGATGCTGTCAATGGAAGCCTGGTAATGCCAGCCTGCAACCTGGGCAACGGAAGACAATGCTGTTGTGGCACATAAAAGTAACAGGCTACCTATTTTTTTCTTCATTATCAATAATTATTTTTTTTAAGCGCTGGTACATAAAAGAAATTACCAGTAACAGAATGCCGAGCATGATAAATGCTGCTATTTTACCACCCTCCGAAATATTCCTGATGTCAAATAAAAATAATTTCAACAATGCCAGGGAGAAAATACCTAATGAAATAATCCGCAACGTTTTGTATTTGTATTTCATCCCAAGCCACATAATGGTGAAAGAAAATAAGGCCCATACAATGGTGAGCCCTGCTTTTAAATATTGAGTTGTATGCATTTCCACGCTGGCCGGTTTTGCCAATGCAGCCACATACAAATGTTTACATTCGATGCTGAAAATGATGAGCAGTATGCTGCTGATTAACCAGGCAAAACCGTTACCCAGAACATCTGTATTTGCCTGGAAGATTTTTATGAACCGGCTCAGTAAATACAACAGCGCTGCAGCGGAAAGCCAGTGGGCAATTGCGTGTACCCCGGCATATTTATTTTCTGCAACACCTTCAAGCAGTTTATTTGCAAGGCTGTTGCCTGAAAGGTAAAAAAGAAATCCCGACAAAATCAATACTATCGGAAGGGTTGGTTTTTGAACAATTTTAAAATGGGATACCACCAGCAATATCAATGCAAGGAAAAGGTATGTGATCAACTGGTGATAAGCATTCGGGATATCAAAACTTTGCATACTGATACAGGCAAGGTTCACTGCAAATATGCAGGTTGCATACAGAACAGCAGCAGCTGCCACGGCCATACCATTGCCAGCTGCATTATTTTTTAATCCAAATACATACTTGTTGCCGCCTGTTTCTTTACGAAGCAATACCGCATATAAACCCAGTGAAGCAATGGCAACAATATTGGTAATGGCACCCTGCCAGTTAGTGAAAATAACGGGCAGGTAGGCATTGTTTTTTTCGTTGGCAATTGACCAGTCCATCAGCAAACTTACCAGCATCAGCAGCAGCACAATGGCGGAAGAATATTTAAAGATGGGGATACGGCTCCGCTGATGCAGCCAGTACAGCAATACACACTCTGCGCTCCAGAACAAAGTAATGGTATGCCCGTGCATTTGCACAGGTGCTGCCAGTGAAATGAAGGTAAGGGTAAGGCCAATCAGCAGGTACAGTAAATTCTTATCTCCTTTTTGCGTTTTAAAAAGGTACCATGCCAGGCATAGGTTCATTACACCCAATGCGGAAGTAAAGATGCCCTGGTATGCCCCGGTATTCCATTCGCTTAAAATGATCATCCCTTCGGCATAATAACTGAATGTAATAAGCAGTACCAGGGAAAAGTCGAATGCTTTAAAAGGCTTCTGTGTACGCAGGTTGTGAATTAAGACAGTAGTTAAAAAAACCAGGTAGAATGCCGTGGCAAATGCGAGGGCATTTTTATAAGGCAATGCCGTATTACCAAAAGCATAAATGGTAATCAGCCAGCTGCCAAAGATGAGTAAGGTAAAAAAGAAAGACAGCACATGCAGCAGCGGCCACTTTTTAAAATATGCAATGGTGAGCATACCAATATTTAAAATAAGCAGGTAGGTAAATAACGCAACGTAATTGCCACTGCCACTACTTACTAAAAAGGGAGCCATAAAGCCACCTGCAACAGCAATTACCGCCAGTTCAATTTTATTATACAGCAAGGAAAGCGCCACAGCAAATGCCGTGATAACCGACATTATGGTGAAGGCAATGGTTTGAGAGAACATGTGGTACTCATGAAAAGCAAAGGCGATGGTAAAATAAAAAACAGCAATGCCGCCACCTGCCATTACGGAGCTAAACGAACGGTAACTGTTGCGTAAATAATGTGCAATACCCACCAGTATAGCACCACAACCGATACCAATGCAAACCCTGCCGGTTTCTTTTATCCAGTTTTGGTCAATGGCATATTTTACAAAAAAAGCAATGCCGAGTACCAACACTGCAATACCAATTTTATTTACTAAATTCTCACCTACAAATTTTTCCAGGTCGGGGTTGTTGCGTAACCATTTTCCCCACCAGCTTTCTTTTGACACAACCGGCAGGATTGGTTTAATAACCGGTGCTTCCATTTTTTCTACCTCGGAAACCTTGGTTGGTGCAGGAATTGCTTCGGCTTCATTTGTTAATTGCCTTTCAATTATTGGTTCTTGAGCTTTAGATTTTTCCGGTATTGCAGGCACCTGGGGAGCAGTGTAAGGCCTCCACTGAACAACGTCTTCAGCTGTTGGTTGTATCGTAGTTTCCTTTTTTACAGTACTGAGTCCTGCTTCTTTTATTTCCAGTAATTCTTTTTTAATCAACTGGAAACTTTTATAGGTTTTGTCGGCCAATTCATTTTGCCCTGATCGCAGGCTGATCAATAATACGATAATAATAACCAGGGCAAAAAAAATTAAAACTTCCATAGCAGTTTATTATTGGTTGTTTCAACAAGATACAGCAGTGCCATTAGATGAAGGGGGAAAAAAGTTAAAACAAACAATGCTTTTCTTGTTTTAGGCACTCATTTTTTTATTTCCAGGTAAACCGGGCAATGGTCGCTGTGCTTTACGTCAGGATAAATGTCTGCATCTTTTAATTGCTTTTTCAAAGGGTCAGTTACAGTGATGTAATCAATTCGCCAGCCTTTATTGTTGAGTCTCACGGTAGGGAAACGCTGGCTCCACCAACTATAGCGGTGAGGCTCCTTATGAAATTCACGGAACGTATCAATCCAGCCGCTGTTTAAAAATTTTGTCATCCATTCCCTCTCCTGCGGTAAAAAACCGGAAGCATTTTTATTGCCTTTAGGATCGTGTATATCAATTTCATTATGGGCAATATTGTAATCGCCGCATAAAATTATTTTAGGATATTTTTTTCGTAAGGTATTCAGGTATGTATGAAATTCATTTAACCACACATACTTAAATTGTTGCCTTTCGTCCCCGCTTGTACCTGAAGGAAAGTAGGCATTAATTAAACGGATGTCACCAAAATCCAATTGTATTACCCTGCCTTCATCATCACTTGCTTTGTGGCCGTTGCCGCAAATGACATGGTCTGGTTTTATTTTTGAAAATACAGCCACGCCGCTATAGCCTTTTTTTTGGGCACTATACCAATGGTGGTGAAAGCCCAGATCTTCTAATTGTTTTACATCAATATCTTCTTTGGTGGCTTTTGTTTCCTGCAGGCAGATAATATCTGCCGGGTTGGTTTTGAGCCAGTCGATAAAACCTTTTTTTAAGGCAGCACGTATGCCGTTTACATTGTAAGAGATAATTCGCATTGCAATAATTTAATTACTATTGTAAAAATAAATACAAGCTATGGAAAATAATAATCTGCTTTTTGAAAGCACCGAACAAAAAGATTTCCTGGCTGATGAATCCTATGATCTGCCTCAATATGTATATGCCGGGCAGGGCCAGCGGTTTTTAAACTGGCTGATCGACAATTTACTGATGCGTTTCGGGTTAAGCTACTTAAGCGGATTGGTGATCGGGGTTTTGTTAGAGGCTATAGCCCCGGAGTTTTTAAATATCATTGCTTATTCCAACGGGGCAATAAGCAGTGAATTGATTGCCCTTGGCGTGATGATCGGGTACTTAAATTATATTGTTTATTACACGCTTTGCGAAAAGCTGTTCAAAGGTTATACCCTTGGAAAAATTATTACCGGAACAAGGGCGGTCCGCCGGGATGGCCGGGAACTGACTATAAAAAATGCGCTCTTAAGGTCATTGTCGCGTTGTGTACCTTTTGAAGTACTCAGTGGGTTCAGCACACTTACCTGGCATGACAGCTGGACTGATACAATGGTTATTAAGTCCAGATAAAACTTATTCCAATATCGGCCTTAACCACCTGGTGGCCTCTTCCAAACTCATTCCTTTTCTTTTGGCATAATCCTGCAATTGATCTTGTTCTATTTTACCTACACCAAAGTATTTGCTGTCGGGGTTGGCAAAATACCAGCCCGATACAGAAGAAGCCGGATACATGGCCAATGATTCGGTGAGTTCAATGCCTGTAGCTTCTTTGCCTCCCAGCAAATCAAACAGTTTATATTTTTCTGTGTGGTCGGGGCAGGCAGGATATCCGGGTGCGGGCCTGATACCCAGGTATTCTTCCCTGATTAATTGTTCATTGTTAAGGTGTTCATTGGTAGCATAACCCCAATATTCCAGCCGGGTTTTTTTATGCAGCAATTCTGCAAAAGCCTCTGCCAGCCGGTCGGCTAAAGCCTGTAAAATTATTTTATTGTAATCGTCAAAACTGGCTTCAAACTTTTTAATATGCGGTTCAATGCCTTCAATGGTTACTGCAAATGCTCCGATATAATCCTTCGCCGGCAGGATAAAATCTGCTAAGGATAAATTGGGTTGCCCTGCTGCTTTTTTAATTTGCTGGCGCAAAAATTCCAGGCGTACATCAGCGTTTTCCAGTTTCACTGTTACGGTATCCGGTGCCGTTTTTTCAGCTGGCCAAAAACCAATGGCCCCTCTTGCATTCAGCCATTTTTCTTCGATAATTAGTTGCAGTAATTTTTTAGCATCAGTATACAGTTTGGTGGCTTCCACTCCAATTACGCTGTCGGTTAGTAATGCCGGAAATTTGCCGTGCATTTCCCATGCAATAAAGAATGGCTGCCAGTCAATATATTCAGCAACTTCCTGCAAAGGGTACTGATTGAAAGTTTTGGTGCCGGTAAAAGTTGGGGTTACTGGAGTATAATTATCCAGGTTGATTGTTGCAACATTTTCCTGTGCTTCGGCAAAAGTTAAGTATTGCTTGGTGGATTTTCTATTGCCAAAATCTTCTTTAAGCTGGTCGTATTCTTTTTTAATGCTGTTTAAAAAATCCGGCTTTTGTTCTTTGCTTAATAAACTCCCTGCCACTGTTACGCTGCGGCTTGCATCCAGCACATGGATAACGCCTTCATCATATTGAGGTGCAATTTTTACTGCAGTATGCATGCGGCTTGTGGTAGCTCCGCCAATCATCAGCGGAAGGTTCATGCCACGGCGTTTCATCTCATGGGCCACATGCACCATCTCATCAAGTGAAGGGGTAATCAATCCGCTTAATCCTATGATATCAACTTTTTCCTTAATAGCAGTTTCTAAAATTTTATCTGTTGCCACCATCACTCCTAAATCGATAATATCATAGCCATTGCAGCCCAATACCACCCCCACAATATTTTTCCCGATATCATGTACGTCGCCTTTTACTGTAGCCAGTAAAATTTTTGCTGCTCCGGCAGTTTCTTCATTGATGGTACCTGCTGCCAAATGGGCTTGTTTCCGGTCTTCTTTTTCCTGTTCAATAAATGGCGTTAAAACAGCTACCGCTTTCTTCATCACCCTGGCACTCTTCACTACCTGGGGCAAAAACATTTTGCCTGCGCCAAATAAATCACCTACGATGTTCATGCCATCCATCAGCGGTCCTTCAATTACATCGAGGGGCTTGGGGTATTTTTGCCGTGCTTCTTCTGTATCTGCATCAATGTAATCGGTGATGCCGTTTACCAATGAATGGGCCAGTCTTTTTTCTACCGGTTCCTCTCTCCACTTTTCATCTTTTACAATTTCCCTGCCTTTTGCTTTTACCGTTTCGGCAAAAGTGATTAAAGCTTCCGTTGCTTCGTTATTCGTGTTATTTCTATTAAGGATAACATCTTCGCAAAGATTTTTTAATGTGGGTTCTATTTCATCATATACCACCAGCTGGCCTGCATTTACAATGCCCATATCCATTCCGGCTTTGATGGCATGATAGAGGAACACGCTGTGGATGGCTTCCCGCACATGGTCGTTTCCCCGGAAAGAAAAAGATACATTGCTTACACCACCGCTCACTTTGGTAAGCGGCATTAATTGCTTTATCTCTCTTGTGGCTTCAATAAAATCAACTGCATAATTACTATGCTCTTCAATTCCGGTGGCTATTGCAAAAATATTGGGGTCAAAAATAATTTCCTGAGGGGCATATCCAACCTGCTCTGTTAATATTTTATATGCCCGGTGGCAAATTTCAACTTTTCGTTTTTTGGTATCGGCCTGTCCCTGTTCATCAAATGCCATTACAATTACTGCAGCACCATAACTCCTGCAAATAAAGGCCTGCTCAATAAATTTGGCTTCGCCTTCTTTCATAGAGATGGAATTCACAATGCACTTACCCTGCACACATTTTAATCCTGCTTCTATGATTTCAAATTTAGAAGAGTCGATCATGATGGGAATCCGGGCAATATCAGGTTCAGACTGTACCAGGTTTAAAAAGGTGGTCATGGCATGCACGCCTTCCAGCAATGCATCATCCATGTTTACGTCTAATACCTGTGCACCGCTTTCCACCTGTTGCCGGGCTACGCTTAAGGCTTCTTCATACTTATCTTCCTTGATGAGCCTGGCAAATTTTTTACTGCCGGTAACATTGGTACGTTCGCCAACATTTACAAAATTTGTTTCAGGGCGGATAACCAAAGGTTCTAAGCCGCTTAAACGCAAGTATGGTTTGATTGTACTCATATATATTTATTAACCACAAGGGCACAAGGGCACGAAGTGGGACATGGGTTTAAATGTAGATTTTTTTCAACGTCAACTATTACCTGGTCCTCAGCAAAGCAATCTAATTCAGGTTCGGTATCAATTTTAAATCATTAAATATTATTGGCACTTGTTGTTTCCTGTAATCAATAATTTCTCTTTTCGCCAGTTCAAAATAAAAATATTGGCTACTATTTGCTTTACCATCCATTCCCTCCTCTCTGGTAATCTTCTAAACCTATCCTTCCTTCTATTGTGTTCTTGTGTCCTTGTGATTCAAAAAATCTCACAATACTTCCTCCACTACCGGTAATTCCCTCGCCTTATACTTACTCACTTCTTCTGCAATGTGCCTGATATGGTCTGGTGTAGTACCGCAGCAGCCGCCTACAATATTGAGCCAGCCATTGGCAGCCCACTCTTCAATGATGTGTGCTGTTTCCTGCGGCTGTTCATCATATTCACCAAAGGCATTGGGCAGCCCGGCATTTGGATAAGCAGACACATAGCAACTCGCTATCTGCGATAACTCTTCGATGTGGCTCCTCATTTCGCTGGCTCCCAGTGCACAGTTAAGCCCAACACTCAATGGATTAGCGTGTGCAACTGAAGTATAAAATGCTTCCAGTGTTTGCCCGCTTAGTGTTCTGCCACTGGCATCTGTGATGGTGCCACTGATCATGATGGGCAGTTCCGGAAGTTTATTTTTTCTGAAATAATTCTTTGTTGCATAGATGGCTGCCTTGGCATTGAGGGTATCAAAGATGGTTTCAATTAAAATGATATCCACGCCACCGTCTACCAATCCTTTTATTTGTTCGGTGTAGGCTGCTGCCACTTCATCAAAGGTTACCGCACGAAAACCGGGGTTATTTACATCCGGCGAAAGGGATAAGGTTTTATTTAGCGGGCCAATAGCCCCGGCAACAAACCTCGGCTTATCCGGGTTCTTTGCTGTGTATTCATCTGCGGCTATCCGGGCGCATCTGGCAGAAGCCACATTCAGTTCATAGGCCAGCGATTGCATATCATAATCTGCCTGGGCAATAACCGTGCTGCTGAAAGTATTGGTTTCAATAATGTCGGCACCGGCTGCTAAATATTCTTTATGAATGCCAATGATTATTTCAGGCTGGGTGATGCTGAGCAAATCATTGTTGCCTTTTACATCGGTATGCCAGTCTTTAAAACGTTCGCCACGATAATCTGCTTCCTGCAGTTTGTGCCGCTGTATCATGGTGCCCATTGCGCCGTCGATGATGAGGATACGTTTTTGTAATGCTGCCCTGATGTCTTTCATTGTTTATATTTTGGACCCGGCGAAACTGTTTGTGCTTCACTGCAGGGTTATGTTGCTGAATAATTAACAGGCAATCGTGATTATGCTTTCTTTTTACCAAAAAAACATAACAGAACAAGTTCACAACAATACTGTTCATAGTTGCTGTAGCCCGTTACAAAAAAATAAAACTGCTAAACGATTATCAAATCCGGGGGGAGTGCTGGAGATGTTGGCCGTTTATTAGTTCAATTTCCTTCCACAAGTGAAGGCTGGCATACAGGCTGAACAATAAACAAATCTGCCTGAATGCTTTGCAAAAATAATGGAACTGGGTTGTAATGCCAAATGAAGTGAAGGCATAACAGGATACGGAAAAAAAATAATAATGGTTATCAGTGCTTTTTACCAATGGTAAATACCCTTGAAATATTGAACCCAAAAAGAATATCTCCCTTTCCCCATTTACCGGTGGTTTCTGAAATAAATGATTTTTCAGTCATACCGGTAGAGTTGGTAAAATGCAATTGAAAAACATGGCCGCCGGTTTCGATATCAAAGCCAAGAGATAAAGCGTTGGTGGTACCTGTAAGTTTATAGCCGGGTAACTGGTAGTAGTATTCGGCATTCACACTGACTCTTTTTGTCAATTTTTGCCTGCCTCCAATACCAATAGCTAAAATATTATTAGGATCACCTGCAATTGTTACCAGGTTATGATGAATAAGGGTAGGCATTAGCTGCAGAGAGGTACTTTCTGAAAATTTACGGCCAATAATGAGCTGATGGGCGTAAGACAACCTGGAGCTGTAATAATTTTTTCTGCTGGGGTCGTCCCATTTCAATGTTTTGAGGGCAATGGTTGGAACATAACTTAAACTTATGGGCATATTAACCTTACCGGTTGATTGGCGTAGTATTTTTATTTTAAAAAAAGCATCATAAGTTTTCTGAAATGTACTCCGTCCAATACCCACCATCAGGACATTGGTAATGCCATAATCCAGTCCCATCCGCATGGTAGCATTATCCAGCCCAAAAAGCTCATATCCTCCTTTATTGAGTGTTCCAAAGCGATGTGAAATTTTTACATCCAATACTCCTTTACTCACATTTTCTGAAGAATGGCCATTAATGAGCCGGGTAGTTTTAAATGCAGCTGTGGTATAATTTATCCGGTCTTTTGGCCCGCCGATCACCTCTTTTTCCAGTTGGCTCATCAGGTCGGTTGTATCTTTCTGCTGTGCGTGCAAATTTGCAGTACAAGATAAAAGAATAGCCAGAAAAAAATAATTTATTAAGGAACGCATAATTATTAGTTAGTTTAGGATGTGGTATTACATTTTGTGATCATAATTACAGGATACCGTAACCTCCTGGGTTGGTGAAATATTATCTTTTACCAGTTTGGGAACGGTTATATTATAATCCGATATTTTGATAGTGAACCTGGAAAAGGCTGCTACGTTACCATCTTTCACTTTAATGGTGCCGGAAGTGGTGATGGGTTTACTTACCCCGTGAATATTCAGATCCCCGGTTACACTTACAGTATAAACACCTTCTTTGGTAAAATTTACTTTACTTATATCGGTGATAGTGCCGGTAAAGGTTGACTTTGGAAATTTGTCACTTTCCAGGTAATTCTCATTGAAATGCTCTTCCATCAGTGCTTTATCAAAATGAAAACCTTTGATCAACAGGGAAAACTGCAATTGCCCGGTAGTACTATTAAGAACACTCATTACCTGGTTGTTGTCAGCCTTAATATCTTCCATTTTTGTTTTTGAAAAGAAAGAGATACTGCCGTTTTTTGTAAAGAATTTTTGGGCGGTGCAATTCAATGCCAAACACCCGGTAATGAAGCCTGTTAATAAAAAACACTTTTTCATTGCAATCAGATTTTATTTTATACAATTAATTGTTGGGAGCTCTGGCGGATACCCAGTGTTTAAGTTTTCCAATATTGCAATCATCTAAGATTGAACCTCCCTTTGGCATTTGAGAATAACCTGTAGCATGAGTGATGCAGCCCATCAACTTGCCATTATCTACATAAGTCTTTACATCGGGATAATTATCTAACACAATTCCTCCACCAGCCCCGGCAGCCCCGCCATGGCAGGAATTACAATATTGATCTAAAACAGGAACAACATTGGCTGCGTATGCGGCCGCTGAACTGTCGCAAACATTCTGCGGATATAACAATTGTGCTTTATCATTATAACAACTGCCTGCAATGATGCATACCATAAATGCTGCGCTTATGGAGACTACCCAATTTAAAACCTTCATCTTATGTTCAATTTTATAAATTAATTATTTGGTGCGCCATTGGCAACCCATTTTTTGATCATGCTGATCTGGCAATCTGTTAATTGAGCCAGGCCTTTGGGCATTCCTGAAAACACACTGGGGTCGTGTTCAAGTGATTTGACCAGGTCTCCGGAAATAGATTGATCCTTGATCGTACTGTAATCACTAAGCTCTATGCCGCCGCCAAAATCCGGAGCAGCAACAGCATTATGACATCCATAACAATTTACTTTTATCAGGGGCATTACGTCCTTACTGAATGTGAAAGTGCCACTGCTGCAATCAGGAGAGCAACCTGCAAAATTCATGGCACCTTCATTAATCCAGGTTCTGATCATTTGCCTGCCGGTATCATCCGGTAAGGGATATGGAACCAGCGCCAAAGGATGTGTTGTTGCAGATAGCAGAGAAGTATACAGTAAGCTGGCATCTGCATTGCCGGGAACTATTCCCTTCTTAATTATACTGCTGTAACCATCCAGCACATACCCACCGGCAGAATCAATGTTGTTATGACAGCCACTTTGGGCGCAACTGGATCTTACCAACGGCAATATTTCTCTTTCAAAACAATAGGTGCTTTTAGGGATATCATGCTTGCAGGCATTGATAAGGGCCACGAGCATAATGATACCCGTAACAGTAATAAATAATTTTTTCATGCTGTATAATATTCCGTTTTTCCTTATGTTATTCTTTAATGAATGTGCAGGATTGAGTTTGGCTTGTTTTTTCGAAGATGGTCAAAATATAAGCTCCTTTGGTTAGCCTATTGACAGGTATTTGACTGCCCTGAATTTTTCCAGTGTTAATTGCACGGCCGTCTGCACCGGTAATTACAAAGTTGCTTCCTGAAAACAGGCCAGAAGGCAAATTAATAATATCCGTTACCGGGTTAGGATTAATGGAAAATATATTTTTAGCATTAAAAGATACACTCACTATACTACTGTACGTTTTGATGCCATTCTGATCAACTTCAACAACCCTGTAAAAATGTTTACCGCTTATTATTGCTGCATGGGTATAATTATAAGTATGCGTTGTGGTGCTGTTGTTTTCAATAGAAGGAATATTGCCTACCTGTTCAAAATGGATTCCATCTGTACTATGTTCAATGGCATAATATTTAGTATTAATTTCCTGTTCAGTAACCCAGGTTATATTTACTCCGGTACTGTTTTTTTGTGCTGTAACGGAAGAAATTTTTACCGGAAGTACGCTGCCTTCAGCAATCGTCATGCTTACAGCGGGGGCTGGGCTGTCACCGCCTGTACCACCTGTGCCATTCACTGCCATCCCTTCTGCATAAAAAGTTACGCTCCCCGTACCTGCTGGCGGCGCCGTCCAGGGAATATTGACAGTATAAAACGAAGTGGGGCTGGTTCCCGTTGCTGAACGGGCTGAACTTTGCTCCACATAATTTCTTGCATTGGTTAATGTGTTTTTAGAACCAGTTGGCATTGTTCCCCATTTATTAATGTTGGTATGTGCAGTTGTGGTGGCGCACATGGCATTAAATCCATATTTTGGCGAGCCGGATGCGGCAGCAATTTTTATTGAAAAAGTAAATACTGTACCGGGAATATATTGTGTTACAGGGTTGGCGGCAACCGACAAACTAAGTGTAGTGGTTGGGTTGAAAGAACCACCGCCATGACAACCGCTTCTGCCGCAGGTCAATCCTCCGTTATCCCAGGAAGCGCCCGTGTAGCCGGCACCTAAATTTGCAGAGGCTCCATTGGGGTAATTCATAAATTCCGATTTGCAGGAAACATGTTTTGTTTTGAAACTGAATGAAATTGCTCCAATCAGAAGCACAATTAGTGTGGTGAGGTAAACTTTGTTTTTCATTGATATATTTTTTATTAAATGGAATGAAAGGCTGGTTCTTTACCCCGGCTCTTGGGTTAACTTTAATTATTTATGAATTAGTAAAAATAATTTACAGGTGTGTTTATTTGGGGTGTGACAGTTTAGAATAAGATCTTAATTAAAAATTTATCAGGAGGCCTTCAATTTTTTATACTTTTCAAATATGAAACCAAATTCTCTTTTTAGGGAGTATACTTCTACTATAATACCAAAAATACAAATGACTTATTTCAAACTTAAGTAACACCTGGTTAGATAAACATCACCTGCTAAACCTAAGTCTGCATCAGATTGCCCAATACCGGTGCAAATGCCTTTGATTGAAATATTTGTGCCGGTTTTCAAATTATCCGCTTTGCCTTCAAATTCACAATTGATACCTCCATTACCGGTGGTTTTCAAAACAATTACCGGTTTATTTTGCTGATTTTTAGTTATTGAAGCAATTTCTCCTGTTACTTCTATTACCAAATTTTTTACAACAAAAGATTTGGTAGCGGTAGAAGAATCTTTTTCAAAAGCCGAATACAGTTCCGAAGCATTTACTTTTTTTACGGCTGCATTAAGTATATCCACGTGTGGCTTATTCCACATTTTATAGCCAACTACACCAACTGCAATTCCAAGCACGGCTATTGGGATCAACAGTTTTTTTATAGTTTTCATGTTGTGAAATTAATTTTAAAATTTGTTAACCTTATGTAAATCAACACCTACATATTTTTATTATGAGCATACCTGTAACATGAAATCAATATTTTACTTAAGCCTGGGTGATATAATTTTCTACCGGTATGCGGTTGCTGATACTTTTGGCCAGTGTCATTTCATCTGCATATTCCAGTTCACCGCCAAAAGCAATACCCCTTGCTATGGTAGTTATTTTTACAGGTATGCCTTTTAGTTTCTTACTGATATAGTATACGGTAGTATCGCCCTGAACGTTGGCATTGAGGGCAAAAATAATTTCTGTAACGGCATCATTTTGTACACGGCTGATTAAAGATTGAATCTGGAGCTGCTCTGGTCCAATGCCATCCAATGGCGAAATGATGCCTCCCAATACATGGTACAGCCCGTTGAATTGCTGTGTGCTTTCAATGGCAATTACATCCCGGATATTTTCTACCACACAGATCAGCTCCTGCTTACGGGAACGGTTGCTGCAAATATTACAAATGGCCGTATCGGAAATATTATGGCAACGGCTGCAGAATTGTATGGCCTCCCGCATATGCGCTATGGCGGCGCTGAATTGCTGCACCGAACTTTCATCCTGCTTTATTAAATGCAATACCAGCCGGAGGGCTGTTTTTTTTCCAATGCCGGGCAGTTTTGCAAATTCGTTCACTGCATTTTCCAGAAGAGTTGAAGAGAACACCATGGGGCAAAGATAAAGGAACGTTTAAAAGGTTTAAAACGTTTAACACGTTGGGAACTCTATTAAGTTATTAATGAGAGGCTATTTACCAGGTAAACTAAACTTCTAAACCAACAGCCTTTAGAAATGACGAACCCCACTAATTACTAAACGGTTGAACGAATCAACGCTGCAGCTCCACCTCTTTTTCATTATCCCAGTTTGCTTTGATGGTAATCTTTTTTTCAAGTGTTACTGCTTTTTCGGGTTGTCGTTTTTCCTTGTAATTGCCCGGGTCCCATTTGCCATTGTTATTAGCGTCGTACAAAATGCGGAGCTCATATTCGCCGGGCTCAAAGCGTTTATCATTCCAGGCAGCACCTGTAATGGGGACAGCTTTATTCAGTTCTTCGCCTTTATAAAACTGCAGCACGGGGTGTTTGGCCTGCACAAAATTGGTGAAGCGTATTAACAGGTTGCCGTAGTCGCTTTCCTTTTTAGACTTGAAACGGATGGTATCTGTTTTTGCCAGCTGGCTGCCCAGGGTATCCTTTACCGCGTTAGTGTCAATGATAAGGCGGTAATCAAATTCTTCTCTCCATTTTGCATCCAGGCTGATGATTTTTTTTGTGCTGTCCATGGACAGGATAACACCGTCAATCTTTTTATAATTTGAATCGGTGAGGTAGATTCTTTTATCATCAAAATTTTTCAATGGCCTGGTAAAGCTGATGCTGAGCGGAGTGAGCAGGCTTTGTGAAAATCCAATAAGTGAGGTGGTATATTTTAATTTTTTTTCTGCACCGGTTTTTGTGGCGGCGCTCCCTTGCGTTGGGGTACTTTTTTTACTGTCTTTTTCCTCCGCATAGGCATAGAGCGTTATGGGTGCTGTACTGTCTGTTACCAGCACTTCACTGTCATTAAAAGCAAACTGCTCTATTTTTGAATTGTACGTTTTACCGCCATCGCCATCTTTAAGGGCATAAATTTTATAATTACCCTGCGATAAATTGGTAAAAGTAAAATTCCCATCCTTGTCTAATTTGGCCAGGTAATCCGGTTTTCTTTTTTCCACGGCTGAGTCTGGTGCATTGCGGTACAGCAATGCCACCAGGGTGCTGTCGGCTTTTCCGGATTCGGCCAGCATTACTTTGCCGCTCAGTTTAAGTGAATCAATCGTATTGCCGGTAGAAAAAACATAGGTGAAATTTTTATACGGGTTGCCCTCATTATTGTCCCTGATGGCATTGCCAAAATTGATGGCGTAGGTGGTATTGGGCTGCAGGGTATCTTTTATTTTAACCGATACCGTTTTTAATTTGAAGGAAATTTGCGGATTGTTTTTCGGGAAAGGGGATACCAGCACATTGTTTTGTGCATCCTGCACATCTATGTATTCATTGAAGGTGAATACAATCTTATTGCCAATGAAATTGGTTTTGTTTAATGATGGCACTGCAGTTACCAGTACCGGAGCAAGGCTGTCTTTGAGGCCGCCTGTGGGCATGCCTATCTGGGCACAGCCGGTAATGCCCAGGGAAGTGAAATAAAAAATTGATATGCCTGCTAAAAAATATAAAAAGTATTTTATGTGCATCAGGTAATTTTGAACTGCAAACTTAGTTGCTTTCTTTTGTTTGATGTGGCTGTAAAATCATAAAAATGGTTTAATCTGCAGTTTCTTCTTCTTCCAGCTCATGCAGCGCCACGGCCAGCTTATTGTCTTTTACAAAATTGCACCAGTGACAGTCTTCTTTACCGCAGCCGGTGTAAAAGTCACGGGCCTGTATTTTATCCCACACCATTTTTATCTGCTGTTTTACCGTTTCAATATCAGCCGGGGTTATGATTATTTTTTCTTTGCGGTAGTCCTTTTTTTTATCCGGCTCAATAAAATCGAATTCCGTGCTGATCACCTTCCAGTCTTTTTGTTCGTAATTATCAATGAGTAATTTATAAAAAACAGCCTGCCGCCAGTAGTCGCCGCCATTGGGTTCCCTGTCATTGGGGCCTTTCATTTTAGGTAATGCTTTGTCTATATCGCCACTCTTATAGTCTACCACATTTATTTCCTTTCCATTGAATTCCAATTTATCCAGTTTCCCCTTGAGCGGAACGCCGTTTACAATCACGCCACGGATATTGCGTTCTACCGCCACCACCTTATTCCATGTACTGATGTATTTGTCATAATAATTGCGAAGCACTTCATCACCATATTCCATTCTTCTTTCAAATGCTTCTTTGGTAAAATTTTCCCGGTGCCGGTGCATATACCAGTTGAAGTCTTCCACCATTTCTTCCTTGGAAGGAAATGTTTCCTGTTTGCCATCCTGCATCTTGCGGAAAAGCTTTTCCAGTGCATGGTGGATGGCACTTCCAAATTCAAGGTTTTCACTTTTACCCGACGGAATGCGAATGAGGTTTTTGTAATAAAACCCCAGCGGGCAATTCAGGTAAGCGCTCAATGCCGTTACATTCATTACAAACTTGTCCAGTATGGCACTGATGAAATCGGCTTCTGCTTTTTCAATCTCCGGCGCCTGCGGGGTAAAGTGAAGTAATTCATATTCTACCAGGGCTTCGGGCAACAGCGAAATGTTATTGATGGGCAAAGGATGTTCCTGCAAAATTTCTGCAATAAACATCGATGGCTCCATTTCTTTACCATCATTTTTAAATTTGGCGAAAGAGATGGCCAGGAATTTTTCTGCTCTTGTCAACGACACATAAAACAATCGCCTTAATTCTTCCTCATCGGACGATTGCGGCAATGAAGTAAACATAGTATCCGGGAATTTGTAGCCTCCACCTGGTTTGCGTTTTTTCTCCCAGGAAGAAGCATTTACGCCGGCAAAGAAAACATATTCAAACTCTAAGCCTTTACTGCCGTGTGCCGTCAACAAATTCACGCCCTTATCACTGCCGGCTACCTGCACCATTGGTAAGGGCAGGCCTTCTTTTTCCATCAGGTCAATTATGGCAACCAGGTCTTTTAATTTCAATAATGGATTGCGGCTGTTTTCTTCTTTTATAAAATCAAACAGTGCAGTGAGTAGCTGCATCAGCCCGATTGTATCGTCGCTCTTCATGATGTACGGCAGCACACCAGCCTGTTGAATAATATTTTCAAACAAAGCCTGCAGGGTAATATTGGCTGCATCTGCAATTAATTTTTCAAGAATAGCACTTGCTTTTTTCAAGCCTTCATGCAGGCCGGTATCAAACAAGTTCTTTGCAGGCGTATGGGCCTTGTCGTATAATAATTTTCTGAGGGAAGACTGTTCATCATTGTATCTTTTGCTGTTGGCTTCTACCGTTAGTTTCGCAATTTCAATGGGTGGGATAGTATAAAAATCGTAGTGTAGTATTTCAAACAGCATTTCATCACCACCATAAGGGATATCATGCTCTGCATTTAGGTAACGGAGCAATTGGATGATCTTTTTTGCAAAGGGCTGTTCCAGGATATTGATATTCCGCTTGCTGAAAACAGGGATATTTTTACATTTGAAATATTGCGCCAGCATAGCGCCATATTTATTCTCTTTATAAATGACCGCAATTTTTCCTGCCGGAATGTTTTGTTCAATCAGTTCTTCTACCTTGTTGGTAATGGCTGCCATCTCATCTTTTACCGACAGGTATTCAATGATTACCGGCTCATTGGTGAGTGCATTGATATTAGTATTTGCAGCTATTAAATTTTTTGTGAGGTGCAGATCAGGGCGTTTTTTTATGAGGCGTTCCTCATTTTTTTCAATCAATATTTTTGCAATGTCTAATATAGGTTGTGTGGAGCGGTAGTTATTTTCCAGCACTATAGTCAGCAGACTTTTATAATCGTTCATAAAAGTTTCCATATTCTCCACATTGGCCCCCTGGAAGCGGTAAATGCTCTGGTCATCGTCGCCCACCACAAATATGTTTGGCTCATCCCAGTAGCTGATGAGCAACTGCACCAGCCTGTTTTGTGTGCCACTGGTATCCTGGAATTCATCTACCAGTATGTACTGGAATTTTTCCTGGTAGTTAGCCAGTACATTTTTATTTTCTTCAAATACTTTTATCACCCAGTTGATCATATCATCAAAATCGTAGCGGTTGTTTTTCCTCATCAGGTGCTGATAATTTTCAAATTCATTAACTGCAGCCCGCAGTTTCTCCATCTTTTCTATTTCGGCTTCAATCTTATCTGTACGTACATCTCCTTTCTTAAATTCTTTTGTTGCCCGCTTTGCAATGTACTCTTCCCTTAGGGGCAAACTTTCTATATAAGCATCAATGCGATCATTGATAAAAGCCGGTTGCCAGCCTTCTCTTTTCATGGAAGAAAAAAGGGTCCTTAAATTATTGATCTCAAAATACACATCGCCCCGGTATCTTTTCAGCAGGTGGTTTTTAGGAAAACCATCAATCAGTTTTTTGTACAGTTGTATGCTTTCCAGTTCTGAAATGGCATCCAGCGAATTCTTTTCAAACAGCGAAAGGTTATCCTGTATCACCTCGTTACAAAAAGCATGAAAGGTGTAGATATTTGTTTTGTAGGCATCGGCACCAATGAACTGCTGCAGCCGCTTCCGCATGGCAATGGTGCCTGCATCGGTATATGTAAGGCAGAGAATGTTTTCAGGCAGTACGTCGGTGTCCAGCAAAATCTTACCGATCCTTGCAGCCAGAATTTGTGTTTTACCGGTACCCGGGCCTGCGATCACCATCACCGGACCCTCAATGGTATCCACCGCTTTTTGCTGTTGGGGATTGAGCTTTTTGTATTCTTCGGTAAATTTTATCTGGAGTTGCTGACGGTATGTTTGCATGATATTTTAAGAAAGTGATTGCTTTTAAATGCCCAGGAATATTCCACTGTACAAGAGTGATTATTTATTCCTTTCCCCAAAAGGAATAAATAACAAAATCATATTTGCCACAGAACGGGAATAGATTTACGAATGCCGGGTACAAAGAAAAACAAATTGCATTGATTATTGTTAAGGTAAAAAATAAAACCAATGAGCAAAGTCTATTCATTTAAAACAATCCAGACCATTCCTGTAAGTGTTGATACCGCCTGGGATTTTTTCAGCAGCCCTGCCAACCTGAAGGATATTACGCCTGCCGGTATGGGTTTCAATATTATTTCGCAGCACCACGGCGAAAAAATGTATGCCGGGCAGATCATTGAATACAAAGTAAGCCCTGTTTTACATATCCCCCTTTACTGGATGACGGAGATAACGCACGTGGAAGACAAAAAATATTTTGTGGATGAACAGCGCTTTGGCCCCTATAGTATGTGGCACCACCAGCATCATTTTAAACCGGTGAATGGGGGAGTGGAGATGACGGACATTGTACATTACAAATTACCCTTCTGGTTTTTGGGCGACATCGCCAACAGCTTGTTTGTAAACAAACAGCTTAAAGGAATATTTGATTACCGCTTTAAAAAAGTGGAAGAGTTGTTTGTAAATGCGGGAGTAAAATTATAAAAAGGAAATTTTAATGGTTATCTTTAGAGCCGGTTAGGTAATGATTTTCCCCGCTTTTGATTTACCAACTTATGATTAGCCCACGGATTTAAAAAAAGGAATATGCCAAAAACGTATTCCTTTTTTAACGAAAGGTATTTTTATCCGGGCATCCGGCTGATGTATTTTTCCATTTGTTTAATCTGGTCGGCAATTTGAGGGGTAGTGGGCTTTAATGCTTTTGCTTTTCTGAAAAAGTCTTTGCCTGCCCTGAATTCCCTTTTGTTGATCATAATGGAGGAGAGTTGTAAAAAAGCCGCCGCCTGGTTTTCTTTATCGGGCAAACCTGCACGGATAGCCCCACGGATATAAGTTTCGGCCTGTTTCAGGTCTCCTTTTTGCATGGCCAGCATACCCAACTGTAATTTGTTGGCACCTTCGGCCTGTTTCATCTGGTCGCCGAGTAAGCCGCCGCCGCTCATCAGTTCCTGGCTTTTTTTAAGGTTAATTTCAGCACTGTCATAGTTCTGGTTGGCCATATCCAGGTTGCCTTTTACGGTATAATATACAGAACGGATGGGCTTTATCAGCAAGGCGGGGAACCAGATGGAGTCGATTACTTTTTTGGCACCTTCCATGTTGCCGGTTTCCATGTGCTCCTGTATCAGGCGCATAGGGCCAAATACAAAATGCCCCACAATTAATATTACTGCAAGGAGGTATAATACAAAGGAGGGCCAGAAACCAGCCTGTATATTGGTGAAAACAGCCAGTGCCAGCAGTACTATCCCTATCCAGAGGCGATGTTTAATAATCGGGTTCAGCCACTTCATGATCAGATTTTTTTGGATGGCAAAGATAGGGTGTAGAAAATTACGAATAGCGAATCGGGAATGGCGAATTGATAATGAGTGTTGGAAGCTATTGCGTAGTTCCTTACTTTTGCAGCCGCAATTCTAAATTCGTTTTTCGTAATGAAAGATTGTAACGGTCCCGTAGTTCAATGGATAGAATAGAAGTTTCCTAAACTTTAGATCCAGGTTCGATTCCTGGCGGGACCACCAAATTGCCACATATGTACTTTGCGTATGTATTGAAAAGTATTCTTCATGACTACTATTATAAAGGACACTGTTAGGATTTACAAAAAAGATTGACTCAGCACAATAGTAGAATGACAGCATCAATAAAAACTTACACTCCCTTCAAAATAGTTTATTACGAAACTTTTGCTACAGAGGAAGATGCAATTGGCCGGGAAAAATATTTTAAGTCTTCGGCAGGTCGCAGATATCTAAAAAATAGAATTGTCCCTTAGTTCAATGCCCGCCCGGCTGACGCCAGTCGGACGGGGATAGAATACCAGCCCGAAAGATTCATTCTGGCGGGGAAGTTTCCTAAACTTTAGATGTGAGTTCGATTCTCGCCGGGACCACGAGTAAAATATTAATCCCCCGCAAACACCTGGTTTGCCGGGGATTTTTAATTAGAGCCAACCGGCCTCTTTTTCAAGAACCTGAAGCTTGAATAAACTACCACTTAGTGCAGATGGGGTGCAACCTGCGCCAATACGATTGGCCATAAAATATCCTGCCATTTAAAAAACTGGAGCAGTGATATTAACCTACTGACCCGGCATAACAACTTTCGGCATAGCCTTTCCGGTTTTCCGGGTTGAGAATACAAAAGTTGCTAAGTGGAATATCTTAAAATAATCATGCTTTGCAGATAATTTTTTATTTTCAACTTATGGTACAATTAAGACCTGTTGAAGAGAAGGATCAATTATTTATCGAATCAGTATATCGCTCCACGAGGGAAAGGGAATTATCCCTTACCAACTGGGCAGAACCGCAGAGGCAGGCATTTATTGTGATGCAATCCATGGCACAGGCAGCAGCGTATCAAAAAAATTATCCCGGAGCCATGTTTCAAATTATCAGCTTTAATAAAAAAGATGCCGGGCGGTTGTATGTATGGGAAAATGAAAATGAAATAAGGATAATTGATATCACCCTGTTGCCTTCATTCCGGGGAAAGGGAATAGGAACTTATATATTACAGGAATTAATAGATAGATCAGCGGCTGTTCACAAAAAATTATCGCTTCACGCAGAACCGGATAATCCGGCATTAAAATTATACCAGCGAATGGGATTTGTGTATATCAGCAATAATGGCCGTCATTTATATATGGAAAGAGATCCGGCGGGTTTTTCAAAGCCACCCGTTTCGGAATAAATATCCTGTTCGTTTATTGTTTCAGTAACAGATAGACAACAATCCGGGCTTCCTTGTTACAGAAGTTTAATCAATCAATGATAAATTATGTTACACCTTTATAGTTTATCCAGTTCACTCAGCAATACTTTTTCAAACGGGCCTGTTTCATCAACGTTAAGTAATGCACTGGCCAGGATTTCGGTATTAACATCAAAATACCCACCAATTGCGTGAATGATATTTTCAGAGAAGTCACAAAGTGCGGGATCTGTTTTTACCCAATGTTTCCGGCAGGCAATTGGCCTCACCGGGTAAATGCTGCAAAGATTATCTTTCAGAAAGGCACATCGGGATAAACGGGAGTATGATTTTCTTCCCACGGCAGCTTGTTTTTTTAAATACTCCAGGTCAATCAATATGCTATTTTCAGCACAATACTGTACAATTGCAGCAGCTTCATCTCCGGTTATTTCAACATCAATAAAACAACAAGCCGTGCAACCGGTCTTGCATTGTATTTCTTTTTTATTTTCCTCCGGGGCTACAGTAAAAAAATTGTCAATTGCCTTATATATTTCCTTGGTTGTTGCTGCCTGATTTTGTATCCTTAGTTTTCTGAGTTGATCGGTATAGCCATTTATCAGTTTCAGTATTTGGCCAATTGTTTCCTGGTTTTCTGAATGTTCCATGAGCATGCCCAGGTAATCTTTCAGCATGGAGGTAACCTTGTACTTATCGTATCCGGGGGCAGGTTCAAAGCTGTATGGAAGATCAGCCATATTTACTTTAAACGTTTTTTATTGGTTTCAATTTTACAATGCAGCAATTATCCCATATCAGCCATATCTTAAATGGCCTGGTCAATTTTTTTAAATTAAAAAACCTTGCCGGAACAGGTACGGGTAAATGCTTTATAAATAATTTATGTTCTCAGCCGGCAAAGCGCAGTTGATTCATTGGCTATTTTACAAGCTGTATGAACGAATCAGGCTGCTGGTATGGCCAGGTTTTGGGAAATATTTTTAGATAAATGATTGGCAAAACTGATGTGGTTCTTTCTGCCTTGTTCATCAAAATCAATTTCTATTTTTCCATAGGCAAACGAATCTCCCGAAGCAGAGTGAATAATAACTTCAGCATTATTACTGTTTAAAGTTATTACAGGTTGTGTATGAAAGTTTTCCGGTTGGCCGCCGATAATAATGTCAAGATGGGTAGTTTTTTTTGCCAGGCTGATATCGTCGGGTGTATATTTATTTTGGTAACCAAGTTGGGAAAGGCAAACTACAATGGAACATTTTTTTTCTTTTTTCAGGTAGGCTGATAAAGTTTCAATTTTATGAATAATATTCCTTTCCCCCGGCTTTGCACTGATAATTCCTGTTCTCAGGTCACCCTTATTAATGATCTTATATCCGCTGGTCATTTCCAAAAAATCATTACCTCCGTTGATAGATGCGTCATAGGTTAGTGAACCTGTTTCAACCTGCAAATCCTGCCCGGCATCTAAAAGAATAGCGTTGGAAGTATTTTTTCTGAAGTCCTTAATGTGCTGGATAACTTTGTAGTCAATTTGTGGATGTAGATTGGCAGTATGTAAGATTGCCAGCTTACCGTAACTGCCGAAGCTAAGTCCGGTAACACGTGAAGCGGCACTGCTAAAGGTTTTTAAAGGGTTTAAAGCAAACAGGGCGGTTGTTGCCAAAGCACCCTGTTGTAAAAAGTTTCTTCTGCTTTTCATAATAATAATTTATATTTTTTATAATAAAATCTTCAATGAAAAATAGCTGTGCTTTTTTACAGGGGACGGGAAAGAGGAATTGGTAAACAGATTCAGTTGTAATACAATACCAGCATAATACTACAAAAAGTATTTTACTTTTTAAGAAAAATTATTCTTTATTTTTATTGCCTGCCATTTTCCGGAAATTATTTCTGAGCAAAATTATTTTACGCTAAACAATAATATATAATGAAAGTCGGGATTCTTTATCCCCGTTCTGCTGCACATCCGGGAATGATGCAGGATTTTATGAACGGGTTAAAAATATTGCTTGAACAACAACAGCTGAATGAAGGCATCCGGCTGGTTGCTGAAAGCATAGGCTATGGTGGAAATGAAAAAGAGGTATACGAAAAGGCAGAAAAATTGTTACTGCTTGAAGAGGCCGACCTGCTGGTAGCTTTTGTTGATCTGAGGGTATTGGAAATACTTAAGCCATTGCTTTTTGCATCCGGTAAACTGTTGCTCGTAGTAAATCCGGGTGCCAATTATCCTCAAAACTGGGTACCTCAGCCAAACATCCTGAACCTCACCCTGCATCATGGTTTTTTGTGCTGGTTAAGTGGTAAACTGGCTGCACAGTTTAATCAGCATGCTGCGGTGACCGCTACTTCATTTTATGATTGCGGTTACCTGCATACTGCGGCCATGGTGAAGGGTTTTGTGGCTCCGGGAGGAAAAATCATGTTTAATTATGTAAACAATCAACGGTATGATGAATCATTTGAAATAAGCGCACTCACCGGTTACCTGTCTGATGATAAGGATACCAATACTTTGCTTTGTGTATTGGATTCAGTACCCGCTTCCCTTTTTTATTCCCGTTTAAATACATTTACCAATGCCGGAAACTTACATCTTTTTGTTTCACCTATGATGCTGGAACAACAGGCGCTTGAAAAAACGGGAAACGGATTTGCCTTTACCACGGATGGATATGTTCCGTGGCTGCCGGCCATAAAAGACTGCGGCAACAAAGAATTCACGGATTATTATTCTGAGCAAAAAAACAGTACTGCAACTGTATTTTCCTTATTGGGTTGGGAAACCGGATTGATATTGAAAGAGATTTTTTTGAATAATGAAGGCCATTACACTGCAGGTGAAGCAATAGCCGGGCAATTAGCAATGGTGAAAATAAAAAGCCCTCGGGGCGAAATGAAACTGGATCCCGAAACAAATTATTTTATCACCCCGGTTTACAAATGTTCACTTCCGCAAAATGCACCCGAACTGATCTTTGAATGCATCGGTAACCCGGAAAAAGAATGGGCAGCTTTTGTTGGTCAGTCAACTGAAGGGGTCAGTTCAGGCTGGACAAACACTTATCTCTGTTATTAACTCATGAGCCACCTGAAAATTATATTGTTGTGCAGCAGCCGTTTTGCAATACCTGCAATGAAAGAGCTGGCCTTTTTTAATTTGCTGGCTGCTGTTGCCATTCCCCGCCAGTATGATGAAATGATTGAAAACGTAGAACACGGTTTAACTGGTTCCGGTGTCCCTTTGATTGAACTCGATAAAGAAACATTTGCTGATCAGCTTCGGGAGGCAATGGAAGATTACCAGGTGACCATGGGGCTCGTGATGACTTTCCCCTATAAAATTCCTTATTCAGTATATGCCCTTCCTGCCAAAGGCTTTTATAATATTCATCCCGGCCCTTTGCCGGCATACCGTGGTGCAGATCCTGTTTTTCAGCAAATAAAAAACAAAGAAAAATACGCAGGAGTTACCATTCAGCAATTGGATGAAGGTATCGATACCGGCCCTGTTGTGATGGGTGAAATGTTGAAATTGGCCCCTACGGATACACATGGTTTGCTGACCACCAAACTGGCCAATCTTGCAGCAAAACTCACCGGTATATTGATAAAGTTGGCAAGTTTTGACAGCGCCATTCACTCAAGGCCGCAGGATGAATCCCGTGCCGGTTATTTTGCAAGACAAGGGGCAAAGGATATCACCATAGACTGGCAAACAATGAATGCAGATTCAATCATAGCGCTTATACAGGCCTGCAATCCATGGAATAAAGGTGCCGTTGCGAAGATCAACAACCAGGTCATCCGTTTGCTGTCGGCAGAAAAATTAACAGCGCAGGATCCGGGGGATAAAGAACCCGGTTATGTTAATTCAATTGACCGGCAGGGAATGATTGTTTCCACTTTCAATAACGAAGCAATACTGGTTAGTATGATTTATGCAGAGGAGGGCTTCCTGCACTCTTTCCATTTATTGGATTTGGGCATTTTGCCTGGCGCCCGGTTTGAGATCATGTGATGCAAAAAAAATACAGTCACCCAAGTCTTTTTTTTGTCTTATAATTTGTTTCAGGGGCAACCTAATTGCCGGCATAAAAAAAAGTTGCATTTGTTAAATACTTGTATTAGATTTAATCTTTCATTGCTTTTATCCTATCCCTATTATTGAACCAATTTGTTACTCCTAAAATTTTTGTTTTCTTGCTTCAATTGTCTTAATTACAATACGGATCCGCAACCCTTGTTTTGAATGTTTTTGTTTTTTTGCAAACTTCTTTTAACCACTCCTAAAAAATAGATCCAATTAAGGATACCCTTATCAGGCTGATGTGTTGTTTGATTATGAAACAAGGGATATCATAATGACAGGTGTCGGTTTGAGAAGAAAGTTTTTGATTTAATTCATTAATAAAATAAATAATCACATTTTATGGCACAACCCTACGTTGGTGAAATCAGGATGTTTGCAGGTAACTTTGCACCGGCCGGATGGATGTTTTGTGAAGGGCAATTACTTCCCATTGCTGAAAATGAAACACTGTTCAATTTAATCGGCACTACTTATGGCGGCGATGGGCAATCCACTTTTGGAATGCCTGATTTAAGGGGCCGGGTGCCCATTCACCAGGGCAATAGTTTTACGCTTGCACAAAACGGCGGTGTGGAAAGTGTTACACTTACTCAGAACCAACTGCCTGTGCATACACATATACCCAACGCATCCAATACCGGGGGCAGTGATAATCCTTCTGGTAATTATTGGGCCAATTCAACTACCGGAAAACCTTATGCAACACCCGGGGCAGCAGTGGCAATGAATGCTGGTACTATCCAGGCAACGGGGGGTAACCAGCCTCATGATAATTTTCAACCTTATCTCTGTGTTGATTTTATTATTTCCCTGTATGGAATTTATCCTTCCCAAACCTGATACCAATCTTTTGATACAATTTATTAAATAAAAAAACTTTATACAATGGCCGAACCTTTTATAGCTGAAATAAGAATCATGTCTTTTAGTTTTCCTCCCAGGGGATGGGCTTTATGCAATGGTCAGTTGCTCCCTATTAACCAGAACCAGGCATTATTTTCATTGATGGGAACGACCTATGGTGGTGATGGCCGTGTAAATTTTGGGTTACCCAATTTACAGGGCTGTGTACCAATTCACACGGGCAGTGGACATACATTGGGTGAACGGGGAGGCGAACAGGCGCATACCTTATCGCTTTCAGAGTTGCCTGCACATACCCATCAGGCATTTGCCAGTGGCAATGGGCCTACAGTTACATCACCCGCCAATAATTTCTGGGCAAGTAATACCGGGTTTGCCCCATACGGGGCTACAGAAGATACTGCAATGTCTGCACAATCTAATAGTAATGCCGGCGGAGGCCAGGCCCATTTTAATATGCAACCTTTTTTAACATTGAGTTTTTGTATTGCATTACAAGGAATTTTCCCTTCACAGACTTAAAAAAAATATATGGATCCTTTTGTTGCCGAAATCAGAATCTTCCCATTCAATTTTGCTCCACGTGGCTGGGCTTTTTGCAATGGACAATTATTGCCTTTAAGCCAAAACACAGCACTGTTTTCTTTACTGGGCACTACCTATGGCGGAGATGGCAGAAGCAATTTTGCCCTTCCCAACATGCAGGGTAGTGTACCTATGCATCCGGGGCAGGGGCCGGGTTTATCCTTACATGACCTGGGTGAAACCGGCGGTTCGCAAACAGTCACTTTACTAATATCAGAAATGCCTCAGCATACCCATGCGGCAAATGCAAAAGTACCGGGTGGCCAGGCTAACCCCACCGGGAATATGTGGGGTACTTCCAATGCAGCTAAAGTGGCGGCCAATTTTTATGCGCCGGCTGGTGGGGGCACTGTTGCTATGAATACCGGGGCATTGCCAATACAAGGCGGAAGCCAGCCACACAATAACATGATGCCTTACCTGACTTTAAATTTTTGTATCGCCCTTCAGGGTGTTTATCCGCCAAGAAGTTAGCGGGAAAACGGAATTGAAATATTACACGCTCCTTTAAAAAACCAGCAATCATGTATAGATTAAATTATAAAAAAATTTTTATGAATATGTCCTGCATCAAAAATTTAAGTGTAAAGAATTTTATAAAGAGCGTTAAAATTTTTGCGATTCTTTTTTTTACAACCTTGCTGTCTGTAACATCTTTTGCTACTGTTTTTAATGTAACCGATATAACAGATGGGCATGCTACAAATCAGCTTCGCGGCGCCATAGAAGCTGCTGATGCTGCCGGAGGTACACATACCATCAATGTTGCTGCCGGAACATATATCCTTACACTTGGTGAAATTACCTTCGGTAATACCTCACAGAATATCACTATTACCGGAGCTGGGTCGGCAATTACCATCATTAGCATGACTACGGGTGCAACTAAGGACCGGATCTTTTTTATTAATCCATCAGGGACTACAAACAGCCCGGTAATATCTATCCAGGGTATCAAATTTGAAAACGGATATCTTACTTCAGACCCCTACGGCGGGGCAGCCATTTGCGCAGGCGGCGGTTCTGCTGAATCACTTACTGTTACCAATTGCATTTTTAATAATAATATTCTCCCGGCAAATGCTTACGGTGGTGCAGCCATCTGTATGCAGGTTAGAGGCAACCTCACTATTGACAATTCTACATTTACCAATAATGTCAGTAATGATGCAGATGGAGGAGCTGTTTTCTTTGTAATATATAATTCCGGAGTGGGTACAGGTTTTGGTGCCCTGAATGTATCCAATTCTACTTTTACCGGGAATTCTGTGGTATTTCCTGGTGCAGGTACATCTAATGGAGGAGCTATCGCTTTTACCGGACAAGCCGGGGTCTCTACTTTTAACGCCAATATTTTATATAATACATTTATTAATAATACATCCGATGGATTAGGTGGCGCTATTTCAGCTAATAATTCTCCTAATTTGTCCATTCCACCTATTAGTTTTAACCGGTTTGTTGGTAATACGGCTACGGCAGGTGCTTCATCGGGCGCACTGCATTTTGTTGAGTCTGCCGGCAGTATAAATGCAATAAATAACTGGTGGGGTTGCAATTCAGGTCCTTCAGCAGGTCCTTGTGACCGGGCAGGCGGAGATGTTGCCGGAGGCGGCACTTTGATTCTTACCAATTGGTTACAGTTAAGAACCACTGCTTCGCCCACTACAATTTGCAATACCCCCGCAGACCTTGGTAATACTTCTACTGTTACCGCAAGCTTTTTGAATAATTCGGATGGTACTGCCTATCCGCCTGCCGTTTTACAAAGATTAATTGGGTTACCTGTTACATGGTCCTCAACATTAGGAAACCTTTCGTCCCAGCAAACAACAATACAGGCAAATGGTACTGCAACTGCAACCTTTACTTCAAACGGAACCGGCGGCACTGCAACAGTAAATACCCAGGTGGACAATGTGCCAGCCGCAGAAACAACACCTTCCCGTGCAAGTATAACTGTAAATACAGCTTCAGTAGCGCCAACCGGTGCTACAGGTACAACAACTATATGTAACGGAGGAAGTACTACATTAACAGTAACTGGCGGATCAAAAGGAACAACTGCCGTGACACAATGGTTCACCGGATCATGCGGGGGTTCACTCGTATTTACGGGAGATGTTTTAAACACCGGGGCACTTGCTGCTACAACAACTTATTATGTTCGATATAGCGGCACCTGTAATACAACCACCTGTGCGACAGTGACGGTTACTGTTAATAATGTTACCGGCGGAACAGTGGGATCAGACCAGCCGATCTGTTCCGGTGGTGATCCCACAGCATTTACAGAAAGCGTAGCATCAACAGGAAGCGGTGTATTAACCTACCAATGGCAAAGCAGTACAACAGATTGCAACACCGGGTTTGCAAACATAGGCGGTGAAACGGGTATAACTTATGATGTACCATCTGGTTTAACAGTAACAACCTATTACAGGAGGGTAACTACCAGCACACTCAACACAGTTGCCTGTGTAGCTAACAGCAATTGTATAACAGTTACTGTGAACCCAATCCCGGCAGTCAATGCGCCAACAGTTACACAGCCATCCTGTGCAACACCAACGGGCACCATTGTTGTAAATGCAACGGGTACGGGTACACTGGAATACAGTATTGATGGAGGATCAACCTGGTTTGCATCAAGTACGTTCAGTGGCCTTGCACCGAATAGTTATACTGTTTCAGTTCATTCACTAAGCAGCCCGGCATGTATTACCAACTACAGTGGTAACCCTGTTGTTTTAACTGCTGCAACAGGTTGTTGTGCTCCTTTCACCCCAAGCATCAGCGGCACGCTGGCATTCTGTTCAGGCAGTTCAACACAATTGTGTGCGCCAGCGGGTTTTGCTGGATATTCCTGGAGTACGGGTGCTACTACGCAATGTATTATAGTCAACACAGCCAACACGTTTAGCGTATCAGTTACAGATGCATTCGGCTGCACCGGTTCAACGCAGGCCACCACCACGATAAACCAGTCACCTACACCAAGCATCAGCGGATCGCTTGCATTCTGTTCAGGCAGTTCAACACAATTGTGTGCGCCTGCAGGTTTTGCGGGATATTCCTGGAGTACGGGTGCTACTACGCAATGTATTATAGTCAATACAGCCAACACGTTTAGCGTAACGGTTACAGATGCATTCGGCTGCACCGGTTCAACGCAGGCCACCACCACGATAAACCAGTCACCAACCCCTGCCATCAGCGGATCGCTGGCATTCTGTTCAGGCAGTTCAACACAATTGTGTGCGCCAGCGGGTTTTGCGGGATATTCCTGGAGTACGGGTGCTACCACGCAATGTATTACAGTTAAT
>JAYVUL010000124.1:0-11952 GCA_043787935.1 Chitinophagaceae bacterium
GTCAATTTAAAATGGCCGAAGGGGGTCAGTTTCATCTGGCGGGTGGGGGTCAATTTGAGTGGATTTTCCACTTTAATAAGTGAAGCCATCAACCTTAACTTTTGGCCAAGAGTTACAGTTAGGCAACCTACCGAATTAAAAGGCCAAATATACATTCCAAGCATAAATACATTACTCTGGTTTGGCTGTGTATTAATGGTTATCTATTTTAAAAAGTCAGAACATATGGAAGCCGCTTATGGGTTTTCTATTACAATTGCGATGATGATGACAACTTATCTTTTAGGTTTTTTTCTGCTGTATAAATTACGATGGAATAAAGTTGGTGTATTTGTTATTCTTGGTGTTTTTGTTTTAATTGAAAGTTCCTTTTTCATAGCCAATGTTGCTAAAATTAAAGAAAGATGGATGTTCTTATTTTTTGAATTGTTTATTTTTATGATAATGTATATATGGTACTATGCCCGTAAAATTAATAACAGGTTTACCAGGTTTACAGATTTAGGGAGATATGCTAATCAAATAAAAGAACTTAGTGAAGACGATACCATTCCAAAATTTTCGACACATCTGATTTATCTTACAAAAGCGAATCAACGCCATAATATTGAAGAAAAAATTCTTAAGTCCATATTTGCTAAACAACCTAAACGGGCAGATGTATATTGGTTTCTTCATATTAACCGGACAGAGAGCCCTTATACTCTTTCATATGATGTATCTGAATTGTTAGATGACAAAGTCATTAAGGTAAATATTAATGTAGGTTTCAGGGTGCAACCCAAAACTGAATTATATTTCAAAAAGATTGTACAAGATTTAGTTTTAAATAAGGAACTCAATCTACACATCCGTCCAGACGGCTCAACAAAATATAATAACGAACCCGATTTTAAATTTGTAGTAATAGAAAAATTTTTATCGGTAGAAAATGAGTTTACTTTAAAATCAGGCTTATTGCTGAAATATTATTTCATTTTAAAAGATTTAGGCTTAAGTGATGAAAAAGCATTTGGATTGGATAAAAGCGATGTAGTAATTGAAAATGTTCCATTGGTTTATCAACCCATAAATAATATTGATTTGGTAAGAGAACTAAAATGAAAAGAATTATAACCGATTTGATTTTGTTAATAAATAAGTATTCGTTTCGCAGGCAGACTGGTCGGCTTCAGTTCCTGGCAGTTATAAAATACCAACCCTGCGGCGAGCCCTGTTATGAATCAACAGGGTTTTTACACTACCCGCTTACAGTACATCCTGCAAAACCGTCATCGTTTTCAATGTTCCAAAATCAGGTATGTGCAGGGCATAATAATCATGGTAGTACTGCAACAGTTTTCTTCTCACTTCATGGTGCAGGTGAAAATCTGCCAGTTCATGAGGCTGCATCACTTTTAATAACTGTGAAGTAATCAGGGCATTATCGCCGGTAATAAAATTGGGGTGTACAGGTTGTTCGGTTACAAAATTGCCTTCCTGCAAATCAAGAATGTTTTGATGCTCATCATAATCGTCATTTATTTTTAAACCTAAAAAATGCGGCAGGTGCAGGGCAAAATATAAAGGGATGTTGGCGGTAACCGCTTTGTCTGCCGAATCTAAATGCAGCAGCACATCTTCACAAAAATAAAACAGTGCGGTATTTTGCTCCGGCTGCTTCAGGCATTTGTACAACAGTTCTGCCATATATAATGCGATACAATTTTTAATTACATCACTTAATACCTGCCGGTACAAAACGCTCCAGCCAAATTCCCGGATACGGTGCATCGATTTCTGGTCGCTGTGGTATACCAGCAAATCTAATATGGCACCAGGCTGAAGCAAGTTGGCTTTTGAAGAAGATTTTTTCGATGACCGCACCCCATTTACCATATATGTTTGCATACCAAATAATTCAGTAAATATGGTAACCACCAAACTGGTTTCACCGTACTTAATGTGGCGTAATACAATGCCTTTCGTTTTGTGTGTCATACTGCCTGGCCGGTGCTGGTTTTTTCGCTGAGCAACTGGCTTTTGATGTATTAATTATTTTCGAATTTCAAAAATAGTTAACATTCATGCAATGCCATTTAAATTAGTTTTCTTTGCACCGCAGTATTCAGTATCTATTATTCAATTATCCCGTAATATATGTGGAAAGGTTTAGGAAGTTCAGTTATTAAGTATCGTTTACCTCTGTTAATCAGTTTATTTGTCATCACGGCTTTTATGGGTTTTTTTGCCAGCAAAGTAAAACTGAGTTATGAATTTGGCAAAGCCATCCCTGTTGATAATCCGAAGTACAAAGACTATGTGGCCTTCAGGCAAAAATTTGGAGATGATGGCGGCGTATTGGTGATTGGAGTACAGAGCGAAAACTTTTTTGAACTGAATTATTTTAAGGCTTATACGGCCATGCAGGAGCAAATAAGAAAAGTGCACAATGTAACTAACATACTTAGTGTGCCTGCAGCCATTGCATTACAAAAAAATGAACTTACAGCAAAACTGGACCCGGTAAAGATTTTCAGCAACGGCATTTCAACACAGGCTGAACTGGACAGCGCTAAAAACACTTTTTTCAACCTGCCTTTTTATAAATCACTTTTATACAACAAAGACAGCAGCTGCTACCTGATGGCAGTGGGCATTAATAAGGATTCACTCAACTCGCCCAGGCGTACTAAAATTGTTGGCGATATTATTGCCTGTGTAAAAACATTTGAAGCAGCCACTAAAACAGCAACACATCTGAGCGGCCTGCCGCTGATAAGGACCATCACCAGCGACCGCATACAAAAGGAAATGCGGTTCTTTCTGATAGGCTCCCTTATACTGAGTACGCTGATCCTGTTATTATTTTTCCGTTCCATCAGTACTACTGTTTTATCGTTACTTGTTGTACTGATGGGAGTGGTATGGAGTGTGGGTACTTTGTATTTGTGCGGTTTTAATATTACCATACTTACCGGGATCATTCCACCACTGGTGGTGGTGATTGGGGTGCCCAACTGCATTTATTTCGTCAATAAATACCATACCTCATATTTAGCCAATCATAACAAGAACCAGTCTTTGATTGAAATGGTGAGCAAGATGGGAATCGTTACTTTGTTTTGCAATATTACTGCAGCGATAGGCTTTGGCGTATTTGCCCTTACCAAAAGCGCTGTGCTGAAAGAATTCGGAGTGGTAGCTGGCATCAGCATCATGCTTATTTTTGTCATCTCTTTTATTTTGCTGCCGGCAGCATTAAGCTACCTTCCTGTACCAAAGCCGGCACAGACAAGATACCTGCATAATAAATGGGTTACCGCTTTCTTATTGCGCATTGAAAACTGGGTGATGCTTCATCAAAAAGTGGTGTACGGAGTAACAGGCGTTTTATTAGTGGCGGCGGTGATGGGAATTTTTAAATTAAAAACTGTTGCTTTTATTGTAGATGATTTGCCCAAGAAGGATAAAGTATACACCGATCTTAAATTTTTTGAAAGGAATTTTAAAGGTGTGATGCCGCTGGAAATAGTGGTGGATACCAAAAAACGCAAGGGGCTCAGCGGTTCAAGAGGCCTGTTGGTTTTTGGTAAAATAGATTCACTGGCACAATACATCACGGCACAGAAAAATATGAACAGGCCCCTCAGTATTGCGGAAGGATTGAAATTTGCCAGGCAGTCTTTTTTTGAAGGGGATGCGGCAAATTACCAGTTGCCAACTTTGTATGAGAGTGCCTTTCTTTCAGATTACCTGAAGACAAATAAAAACGACAGTAACGGTAAAAATAATTTTACCAAAATGCTGTCATCGTTTATGGATTCTTCCGGGCAATCCACCCGTATCAGTATTAATATGGCGGATGTGGGTACCGAACAGTTGCCAATTGTACTGAATGGCATACAGCAAAAGGTAGATCAATTGTTTGATACGGCTCAATATAATGTGAAACTAACTGGCACCAGTATCACTTTTTTAGAAGGGAGTAAATTTATCATCAATGGATTAAAGGAAAGTATTTTCTGGGCTTTCCTGCTGATCTCAGGTTGTATGCTGTACCTGTTTAAATCTGTGCGGATATTGGTGTGCTCCCTGGTACCGAATTTGATCCCGCTGGTAATTACTGCCGGTGTGATGGGCTGGGTGGGTGTACCGTTAAAGCCTTCCACCGTGTTGGTGTTCAGCGTGGCGCTGGGGATTGCCATTGATATCACCATCCGGTTTTTGGTAAATTATAAACAGGAACTGCCTGCTTATAACTATGACGTAAATGCTACTGTAAGATCTACCATTAAACATACAGGCCTGAGTATTGTGTACACGTCAATGGTACTGATTGCAGGTTTTATCATTTTCTGCTTCAGTAGTTTTGGTGGAACCATTGCATTGGGATGGCTTACCTCGATAACATTGCTGGTGGCTACACTTACTAATTTGATCTTGTTGCCGGTGTTATTACTGCTGGTGGGCAAAAAGAATAAAGTGGAATTATAGTTTATTTCAGTACTTCTGCCAGTTTATTATCCAGATCGGCACCACGTAAACTAATGGCAATTATCTTTCCCTGCGGATCAATGAGTGCGTTGTAAGGGATGCCTTCAAACCCGTACAGGCTTACCGCAGCGCTGCTCCATTGTTTCAGGTCACTGATATGTGTCCAGTTGAGGTTATCTGCTTTGATGGCTTCCAGCCACGCTGCTTTATCTTTATCAAGCGATACACCGAGTACAGTGAAGTTTTTATTTTTATACTTGTTGTAGGCAATTACCACATTGGGGTTTTCCTGGCGGCAGGGGCCACACCAGCTTGCCCAAAAATCTACCAGCACATATTTACCTTTCAGGCTGCTCAGTGAAAATAATTTTCCTTCCGTATCGGGCATACTGATATCTGGTGCCATATCGCCGGGCTGTGGTTGTTTTCTTTTTGCAGCAGCCTGCTGCTTTACCTGCTCCATCAACTGGCCAAACTGCACTATAACAGAAGCTATGGCAGCATTTCCCGGGAAACGTTTAGCTAATCCTGCAATGGGTTTTTCTAATTTCTCCGGCTCAATATCCCGGGTGTAGCCAAGGGAAAACATAGCCATAACAGCATTGCTGGTGGTATCTATATAATTAACTATGTACTTTTTATAACTGATATTTTTTTCATCATAGTCATTCAGCAGCGCATTATACGTACTGTCGTTTTTATCTGCTTTAAGGTATTGCTGCAAGGCTGCACCTTTATTCTGCAGATAGGTTCTTTGTGAATCTGCCGTTATGATAAAATTCTTCAGCAGTGCATTAGCCGGTGAATTAATAGAAACAGTCTTCAGGGAAAGGTTATTGTTGTCAGCCGAAAGGGTAAGGTCAGGTTTATCATTGATAAATACAAAAACCGTTTTTTCTTTTTCCAAACGCAGGCGGTACAGCCCTTGTTCCGGTGACTGGGCAGTTACCCTAAACTTTCCATTTTTAATTTCAGCAGTATCAACCACTTCAGGGTCTCTCTGGCTGAAATAGATTTCTTCGAGGAAGATCTTCTGGTCGGGAAGGTTTTTTATTTCACCCGTCAGGGAAAACCGGCCTTTATCACTGCTGTTGTTGCAACTTATCAGTATCAATGCAGCAAAGAAAATTTTAATAATTTTATTCATTTACTTATTTCTTATTTTATGTATTCAGCTTTTCAGCAAGTAATTTATTTACAACATTCATGTCTGCCTTACCCTTGCTCAGCTTTTTTATTTCGCCTGCAAATAACCCTATCAAACCTTTTTTACCACTTTTATATTCCTTTACTTTATCCGGCATTTTAGCAATCACTTCATCCACCCAGGCGGCAACTGAACTGCTGTTGCTTTCCTGGATCAAATTTAATCCGGTGGCAATTTGCAAAGCATTTTTTTCCGGTGACTGCAACAGGGGAGTAAATATTTTGGTGGAAGCGATGCTGAAATTTACTTTGCCGTCATCTACCAGCCGGATCAGTTCTGCAATTTTTTCCGGCGGCAATGCAAATTGGGAAAGCTCCAGGTTATTTTCATTGAGGTAAGATTTTATGGGTCCCATCATCCAGTTAGCCACAGCCTTGTAATTACTGCTGTGTTTTATAACAGCTTCAAAAAATTCAACCGATAATTTATCATGGCAAATAACCTGTGCATCGTAAGCCGGCAGGTGAAATACTTCTTTGTAATGCTGTTCCAGTGCTTCCGGCAAAGCAGGAAGGGAATTTTTTATTGATGCCAGGTACTCATCTGTGATATAAAAGGGGGTGAGGTCGGGGTCAGCAAAGTAGCGATAATCATCTGCTTCTTCTTTGCTGCGCAATGAAAAGGTACTGTTGTTATCCGCATCGTAGCTGCGGGTTTCCTGCTTTATTTTTTCACCCGCTTCGGTTATTTCAATCAGCCTCTTCACTTCCACTTCAATGGCCCGTTTTACATTGCGGATGCTGTTTAAGTTTTTTACTTCCACCCGGGTACCCAATTTTTTTTCTCCTTTCAGGCGGATGGAGATATTGGCATCACAACGCATGCTGCCTTCTTCCATATTTCCATCACAGATATCTAACCAACGAACAAGCTTTCTTAATGCAGTGATATAGGCAAATGCTTCATCGCTGCTGTGCAGGTCTGGTTCACTCACAATTTCCAGCAGGGGTACACCTGCCCTGTTGAGGTCAATGGCAGTAAAATTTTCATCCACCTCATGCAGGCTTTTACCGGCATCTTCCTCCATGTGTATCCTGTTGAGGCGTATGTTTCTCTCTGCACCATCAATGCTGATAGGAACAATACCGTTTTTGCATATCGGTGTGGTATGCTGGCTGATTTGATAACCCTTTGGCAGGTCAGGATAAAAATAATTTTTACGGGCAAAATAATTTTGCTGCTCGATATTGCAGTGCAGTGCCAGGCCCAGTTTGACGGCATATTCTATAGCTTTCTTATTCATCTTTGGCAAACTGCCCGGATGTGCCAGGGTAATGGGGCTGATATGGGTGTTGGGCTCTGCCCCGAAGGCAGCACTGTCGCCACAAAACAATTTGCTTTTGGTAAGTAACTGGGCATGTACTTCCAGCCCGATCACCACTTCGTATTTGTCATTTTCCATTGCGGCGGTAAAGGTAAATGATTTGACGTACGATTTGTAAGGAGCAAGCCACGAAGTATCATCCTGCCATACCGGGCATAAATAAAAATGCCGGCTATCACTACCCGGCATTTTATTGTATTGGCTATACTTTACAAATTGGCAGTCTTCAGTTTCCTGGGGATTTTTACCTCAACATTCATTTCACTGCCGGCACGGTTTATTTTTATGTTATACAATTTTTTGTCTTCATCCGGCACCAGTTCTTCCCTTGCATCATCGGTGTTGTCAATTTTCTTACCGTTTATTTCCGTGATAACATCATCTTTTTTAATTCCCGCTATTGCAGCAGCAGAGCTGTCTTCCACGCTGATTACTTTTACGCCTCCGCCAGCTTCTGTATCTTGTATTTTTAACCCGATTTTTTTCTGGCGGGGAAAAGCGTTTTCCATTGCATCTTGCTGCAGTTCAAGCATGTCTTCATTAAGGCCCTCCATATTGGTATTGGGCAACGGGGCTATTTTGGGGAAACTAAAAGAGCGCATATTGCCTTCCGGTCCGTTGAAAGAATAAGCCATAGCCGGATTTTTCTTCCTGCCCAATGTTGCTTTTACCGTATTTTCTTTCCCGTTTCTTTTATAAGCAACCTTTACTTCATCCTTTGCTTTTTTAAACCCGATCACATCAGACAGTACTTGAGGGCTCGTTATTTTTTCATCACCCACTTTTGTAATGATATCATCTTTTTTCAATCCGGCTTTTTCTGCGGCACTTCCTTTTACCACTTCCACAATTTTTACGCCACCAACCGCAGTTTCTGTAGTTACACCCAAAAAAGCACCTTTGTCTTCATCACCGAGGTTCCAGTTCTGCATAAAGTCTTCACCAAAAGTTTCCCCTAATTTATCCAGCCCGCCACCTTCGGGCGAAAAATCGAAATGCATGCTTTTATTGCCATCCCTGATGGTCATTTTTCTTTTGCTGATGGTGATGTCTTTGTCTATAAATTCAGATAATGGTTTCCCATTAACAGTGATCTTATCTCCATTTATTTCTACTTTCAGGTTCAGGTCTTTATCTCCTTTTTGCCTGATGGTGATTTCCTGTGTCTCTTTCTTTTCCGGCCTTTCTGCTTTTTCCTTTTTTTCAATAACTTCTTCCCTTTCTATTTTTTCTTTTTTTGATTCCTGGGCCATTAAGCCGAAGGGTAAGGTGGCCAGCGCCAGCAGCGCAATAGATATTTTTTTCATACTGATTAGTTTTAATTACGAAACATTTAGTAGGTCAAAAATAAGGTAATATTTTTAATTACGAAATCCTTCGCATATTATTTTTATCCTTTAACAAAACTTTCAGTAAGGGTTGAGAAAGAGTAATTAAAAGTACAGCAATTATTGGTAAGGGCTAACGGCAACAAAGGTTTTTACCGGGCATCCGTCCACTATCTCGTCTGCTACGAACTGCATCCCGATCTTCTCCAATACCCGAACAGATGCAAGGTTATCTCTGTGTGCCCTGCCGGTGATCACTTTTAATTTGAGCGTATGCAGTCCATACGCTACCGTATGCTGTGCTGCTTCTGTTGCATATCCTTTGCCCCAACATTGCTTCAGGAAACGGTAACCAAGATCAATCTCTTCAACGCCGGGCATGTATTTGAGGCCACACCATCCGATAAACTCATTGGTATCTTTTAAATGAACTGCCCATCTTCCAAGGTTCATTTTGTATTGAGGTAAAATAATATTGACCAAAATATTGCTGGCATCTGCCACCGTTTTCAGCAATGGTTCGTGCAGGTATTTTACTGTTTCCTCCTCACTGTTTAATGCCAATACCAGGCCTGCATCCGCCTCGGTAAACTGGCGGAGAACTAAACGGGGTGTTTCCAATATACTGTTCATTGCCCAAAAATAAAAAAAGGGAAGCCTGGTAAAAAACTTCCCTTGCTAAAAAAAATGAAGTTGCTTTATAACAATGATCTTACTTTTTCAATCACCTGCTTTAAGTTGCTGATATCCTGTCCGCCTGCGGTGGCTAAATTCTTTTGCCCGCCGCCACCTCCTTTTATTAAAGGCGAAATATGTTCCTTGATGATTTTTGCTGCATCTAAATTTTTAGCGGCCACCACGGTATCGGCAATGCCTATGGCAACAAAAGCTTTTCCGTCAATATTGCTGCAGAGTACCACCAGGTGGTCGTTTAAATGGTTCCTGATATCGAAACATAATTTTTTTAACGCATCAGGGTTGCCTACTTCTATAATAGCGCCTACAAAAGTTACATTGCTGATGAGCTCATCTTTTGTGAGCAATTCATTCCTGATGCCTACCAGCTGCCTCGCTTCCAGGCTTTCAACGTGTTTTTTTAACGAGGCATTTTCAGCCTGCAGGTTTTCAATTGACGAAGTAATTTCTTTCGGATTTTTTAATAAGGCACGAATGGCGCTGATTTCTGCAAACGCAAAATTGATCAATTCTTCCGCAGCGTTGCCACATACCGCTTCTACCCGGCGCACACCGGCAGCTACGGCACTTTCACTTTTTATTTTGAATAATCCCAGTTCGCCGGTACGGCCAATATGCGTACCGCCGCACAATTCAATGGAGTAGCCAGGGTCCATGATGACTACCCTAACCACATCGCCATATTTTTCTCCAAACAAAGCCATTGCGCCTAATGCTACGGCTTCCTCTTTTTTCATTTCTTTAATTACCACCGGGATATTCTCTCTTATTTTTTCATTTACCATTCTTTCTACTGCAGCAATTTCTTCATCTGATACTTTGGCAAAATGACTGAAGTCAAACCGCAGGTGTTCTTCATTTACCAGGCTTCCTTTTTGTGCTACATGATTGCCCAGTACCTGACGAAGGGCAGCATGCATCAGGTGCGTAACACTGTGATGAAGGGTAATGGCCTTTCTTCTTGTTTCGTCAACTTTGGCAACCACTGCACAATTAATAACCGCTGGTAATTTTTCGGTAAAATGAACAATGAGGTCATTTTCCTTTTTAGTGTTGGTTACTTCAATGGTTTCATCCGCAAATTGCAGTGTGCCGGTATCACCCACCTGTCCGCCACTTTCAGCGTAAAAAGGGGTTGAATCTAATATTATCTGGTAGGATGTTTTTCCTTTGGCAGTTACGCTGCGGTATTTGATGATATTGCTTTTTGTTTCCAGCGAATCGTAGCCAACGAATTTATTGCTGGTATTTTCGATGAGTGTTATCCAGTCTTCGGTTTCCAGGGTGGTGGCAGCTCTGCCCCTTTGCTGTTGCTTTTTTCTTTCTTCTTCATACCCCTGTTCATCTACCGCCAAATTATTTTCCGCGGCAATGAGCTTGGTGAGATCGATGGGAAAACCAAAAGTATCATTCAGTTCAAAGGCACTTTTTCCATCAATAAGTTTTGTTGATTGAGCAGCGCTGATCACATCTTCCATTCGTTTGAGGCCTTTATCCAGTGTTCTCAAAAAGGCTTCCTCCTCTTCCTTAATTACTTTGCCAACAAAATCCTGTTGCTGTACCAATTCGGGAAACACCGTTTCAAACTGCTTTGCAATAACAGGCAGCAACTGGAACAACAGCGGCTGCTTATAATCTAAATAGGAATAATAATACCGAACTGCCCGGCGAAGGATACGGCGTATTACATAGCCGGCACCGGTGTTAGAAGGCAATTGCCCGTCGGCAATACAAAAACCAATTGCCCTGATATGGTCTGCAATTACCCTGAAGGCAACGCTTTCTTTGTCATTACCTGCCGTATATATTTTGCCGGCAATTTTCTCCGTTGCTTCAATGGTTCCGGTGAACACATCGGTATCGTAATTACTTTGTTTTCCCTGCAGCACCCTTACTAATCTTTCGTATCCCATACCGGTATCTACATGCTGAGCAGGCAGTTGCTCCAGGCTGCCGTCTTTTTTCCTGTTGTACTGGATAAAAACATTGTTCCAGATTTCAATCACCTGCGCATGGTCGTTGTTTACCAAAGTACTACCGGCGGTTGTTTTTCTTTCTTCTTCGCTTCTGCAATCCACATGTATTTCGGTGCAGGGGCCACAGGGGCCGGTGTCGCCCATTTCCCAGAAATTATCTTTTTTATTGCCTGATAAAATACGGTCTTCGTCAATATATTTTTTCCATTCATTGTACGCCTCCTCATCTTTTGGCAGGCCTTCTTTTTCATCGCCTTCAAAAACGGTTACATACAATTTGTCTTTATCTAATTTGTACACTTCTGTCAGCAGTTCCCAGCTCCAGGCTATGGCTTCTGCCTTGAAGTAATTACCAAAGCTCCAGTTACCCAGCATTTCAAACATGGTATGGTGGTAAGTGTCTACACCCACCTCTTCCAGGTCGTTGTGCTTGCCGCTTACCCGGAGGCATTTTTGCGTATCTGCCGCCCTGTTATAGGGTGCTGTTTTGTTGCCAAGGAAATAATCTTTGAACTGGTTCATTCCTGCATTGGTGAATAATAAAGTGGGATCGTCTTTTAAAACTATTGGTGCAGAAGGCACTACGGTATGCCCTTTGGATTTGAAAAAGTCGAGGAATTGTTGGCGTATTTCAGCACTCGTCATCATAACCAGATTCTTTTTTGGGTTGATTTTTGAAAATTATCAGTCTATATTTGTACGCTTTAGGCTGGCGTGGCGCAAAGGTAAGGAAAACCTCCATCCCCTAAAGGGGTGACAGGGCAAGGGTTCAATCGCTTTTGGCTTTTACTGATTTTTCGGGAGGTTAAATTATTGTTGATTGAAACGAATAAGCTGCGGTGGAAGATAAAATGATTTTTTAATGTGATGAAGCACCGCCCCTTCCCGCAGGGAGAAGCGAAAGTGAGATGAGGCTGTAATACAGCAGGCAAAGCGGAACAATGG
>JAYVUL010000125.1:0-9171 GCA_043787935.1 Chitinophagaceae bacterium
GATACAATTTTTCACAAGCTAGTAGAGAAAATGGTGCAGAATAAACCAACGAGAATTAGTAGGGGAGGCTAAAGAAATGGGCGATCTAAACGTATATACCTAAAAAAGATTTTATCAATAATTAAAATATACGTAGTAAAAACTATACTTTTTTAAATTCGTTTTTGTTTGATTAAAAGTATAATTTTTATTGGTTAATTATTATCTACACCACCCCAAAATATTATACCACTCAATTAAATTTTAGCACAGGTATTCAAAAAAAATTAAAACTTTAAATGTGCAGCAAGGATGTTTTATAGCCTGTTAAACATCCCGGTGTTTAATCACAATAACTTTCTACCTTTAAACTGCTCTTAAAAGCACACAGTTTCATCATAATTCAATTCACTTTAACCGAAAGCCAGTCATGAAATATTGCAAATTTCTGTTTTTGATAATAGAACTGTTTTTGATATCTTCCCTGGCGGCACAGCAAACAGATATTCCAGAAAAAATTAATGCAAAGGCATTTAATCCCGGTTCGTTATTGTGGTATTCCTCATCCGCAAAAATTTGGGAGGAGGCATTGCCTGTTGGTAATGGTCGGCTGGGTGCCATGGTTTTTGGAAAAAATGGCGAAGAAAGAATTCAGTTAAACGAAGAAACTTATTGGTCAGGCGGGCCCTATTCAACAGTAGTAAAAGGCGGTTATAAAGTGTTATCCGAAATACAAAAACTGGTTTTTGAAGAAAAATATCTGGCTGCTCATAATTTATTCGGTCGCAATTTAATGGGCTACCCGGTTGAGCAAATGAAATACCAATGCCTTGCCAACCTTCATTTATTTTTTAAGAACCAGGATAGCGTAATTAATTACAAACGATGGCTTGATTTGGAGAATGGCATTTCCGGCGTTTCATACAGCAGCAATGGAATCACTTATCAACGTGAAGTATTTGCATCGGCACCCGACCAGGTAATTGTTGTTCGGATTACGGCTGATAAACCCGGCAGTATTTCTTTTACGGCCAACCTGCGGGGAGAAAGAAACCAAACACATTCCAACTATGCAACCGACTATTTTAAAATGGATCCTTATGGCAATGATGGATTAATACTTACCGGAAAATCGGCGGATTATATGGGTGTGGAAGGGAAGATAAAATACGACGCAAGAATAAAAGCTGTAACAGAAGGCGGTACTACAAAAACAGATAATGTAAACCTGGTTATAGAAAATGCGAATGCAGTAACAATCTATTTTGCAGCAGCCACCAATTTTGTCAATTACAAAGACGTGAGTGCAGATCAGCATCAACGGGTAAATGATTATTTTAAAGCCATTGAAAATAAAAATTATAAAACGATTCTTGATGCTGCGGCAGCGGATTATAAAAAATATTTTAGCCGGGTTTCTCTTCAGTTACCAAACACCGCCAATTCTTTTTTACCAACACCTGAACGGGTTAAAAAAATTCAAACAGAACCTGATCCATCCATGGCCGCATTGAGTTATCAATTTGGCAGATATCTCATGATTGGGTCATCAAGGCCAGGTACAGAACCGGCGAACCTGCAGGGTATTTGGAACGATAACATGAACCCTGCCTGGGATTCGAAATATACCACCAACATTAATACGCAAATGAATTACTGGCCTGTGGAAAGCGGCAATCTTTCCGAATGTGCCGAACCGTTGGTAAGACTGATAAAAGAGATAACCGATCAGGGTACACAGGTAGCCCATGAGCATTATGGCGCCAAAGGATGGGTACTGCACCAGAATACTGACATATGGCGGGTGGCGGCGCCGATGGATGGCCCCACATGGGGAACATTTACTGTAGGAGGTGCATGGCTCTGTACTCATTTGTGGGAACATTACCAATACACGATGGATAAAAATTTTTTAAAAGAAACGTATCCTTTGATAGAAGGCTCCGTACAGTTCTTTATGGATTTTTTAGTGCCCCACCCTAATGGAAAATGGTTAGTCACCAACCCTTCCACATCTCCCGAAAACTTTCCGGATGGCGGTGGCAACAAACCTTATTTTGATGAAGTAACAGCAGGGTTCCGGGAAGGCACAACAATCTGCGCAGGCTCCTCAATCGATATGCAAATTTTGTACGACCTGTTTGGTTATTACATTGAAGCTTCAAAAGTTTTAGGGAAAGAGGATGCTTTTATTCAACAGGTAAAATCAGCAAGAGAAAAATTAGTACCGCCACAAATTGGTAAAGATGGATCTTTACAGGAATGGGCCGATGACTGGAAATCGCTGGAAAAAAATCACCGCCACTTTTCACACATGTATGGATTATACCCCGGTAAAGTGTTGTACGAAAAAAGAACACCTGCTTTACTTGAAGCCTATAAAAAAGTGTTGGAAGAAAGGGGAGATGGAGCCACCGGTTGGTCAAGAGCATGGAAGATGGCTTTGTGGGCAAGGTTGGGCAACGGTAACCGGGCTAATAAAATTTACAAGGGATATTTAAAAGAACAGTGTACTGTTTCTTTGTTCGCATTGTGCGGTAAATCGTTACAGGTTGATGGCAGTTTTGGCGTTACTGCTGCTGTTACAGAAATGCTGATGCAATCGCAGGATGGATTTATAAAATTATTACCCGCTTTACCCGATGAATGGAGTGAAGGAGTATTTAAAGGCCTGTGTGCAAGAGGCGGTTTTGAACTGGATTTTGCCTGGAAAAATAAAGTGGTAACACAAGTGAAAATATTATCAAAAGCCGGTGAGCCTTGCAGAATTGAATTTAAACCGGGTATGAAGATCAGCAACAATGGCAAAAAAGTTGTATTTAATAAACTAGCAAACGGATTAATAGCATTTGCCACAGTAAAAGGAGCTGTTTACCTGGTTAACTGATTGCATTTTTTCCCACACAATCAACGCATTTACTTTATAAAAACTAATTGAATCAGCTTTTCTTTGTGCAAAACGCTGCCTTCAACATCACGGCGGAAGTATAAAGGATAACGATGATAACTATCCAACGCAGCGTATCCAAAGGCAACGACTTAACGATGAACGCAGCAATAAGAACGGCTACCATGCCCGGTACTGCCATAGCCACAGCGGCTTTCCGGTTATAAGCCCCTTCTTTTATAAATTTAACAGAAGCTGGTGGCATTAAAAAAGCACAGGAACCCATCATAATTGGAAAAGCTACAAGTGGCGACAGGCCCAATGCAAAAACTAAAGCCATACAGGGAGCATAAAGTCCTATGCCAGCAGTCATCAGTGCGCCTAAAATAAAATTAACAAAAATAGCAATGGTAAGTTTCACATTATGCAAACCAATAGCAGTTCCGCCTCCCTGAATCCAATTCATTTTACCGGCAAACATAAAACCTGCCGTTATGAACAAGGCGATTCCCATGGTTAAACGAATCTTTTTTTCAGATAATTTTGAAACAATGCCTGCACCCAATATAGCGCCTGCTGCTGCTGCAAGAAGCATCAGTATCAATGTTACAGGTTCAACCTCTATAACCGTAATAAAAATAATGGCCTGGATTAAAACAGGAAGAGTATTGGCAACATTGAGGGTACCCGGCAGCACACGGTCTTCTGTTTGTTTGGTGAATTTTAATAACGCAGTTTGAGGTGCAAAAGCACCAATGCCTAATACATCAAAAAAATTAACTACAAAACCTATCAGGCCTGTTTTAACCCAACTCACAGGTTCAAGGTTCTTTTTATAGTGTAAAAAATCTTTGATTAAAACAATACTGTACCAAATAGTCAAAACGGCCAGGGAAATCCAAACGAATGGTATCATGCTGGTATTGATTTAGCTTTTGAGATATGATGAAAATAATTTAGACTTATATTATCGGTTTATAGCTATTAATTAAATCAAAATACTTCAAAGGAATAACAGATTTTATTATTAATTTTCAACACTATCAAAAAAGAAAGCCGGTTTAATGAAACTAAAAAACTTTACATTGTCCAGTTACGGAATAGATCGATTTTATAATGAAGGTAAAGCATAGCAACATAACAACAATTTTATATAATTAACAAAATCTAAAACATGAATCACAAATTTTCATTCGGGCTTATTTTGTTTCTCGTCGTTTTTTCATCCAACAGCAATTTTGCTCAAACTAAAAAATTAACCTTAGAAGATATTTACTCCAGTAATCTGTACCTGGCAAATGGGTTTGGCCCGGTAAGGTGGATGAAGGACAATAAAGGCTACTCTACCATTGAGAATAATATTGATGCAAAAGGAAGTGATATTGTTGTGTACGATGCAGCTAGCGGAGCAAGAAAAATTTTAGTAAATTCCCAACAATTAATTCCCACAGGTACAACCAAACCATTATCCATTGCCAACTATATATGGAGTGATGATAACAGCAAACTGTTGATTTTTTCCAATACCCGTAAAGTTTGGCGGCAAAATTCAAGAGGCGATTATTGGGTGTTAAATCTTACCAATGACAAGCTAACACAATTGGGCAAAGGGCTTGAAGAAGCAACACTTATGTTTGCCAAATTTTCTCCCGATGGTGCAAGAGTAGCGTATGTAAGCAAGTTGAATATTTATACAGAAAATATTGCTACAGGATTAATTATAAAGTTGACAAAAGACGGGGGCGGCAATATTATAAACGGAACATTCGATTGGGTGTATGAGGAAGAACTGGATGATCGTGATGGTTTTCGCTGGAGCCCCGATGGTAAAAACATTGCTTACTGGCAATCGGATACAAAAGGTGTGGGCACATTTTATATGATCAATAATGTTGATTCTAATTATTCAAAACCAATTCCATTACCTTATCCAAAAGTAGGCACAGCTAATTCTGCCGTTATGGTGGGTGTCATCTCTGCCGCAGGCGGAAAAACAAAATGGTTTGCTGTACCCGGCGATCCACGCAATAACTACTTGGCCCGGATGGATTATATACCCGGCTCTGATGACGTAATGATACAGCAACTTAATCGTTTACAGAATACGAATACAATTTGGGTAGGCAATACAAAAACTATGTCGCTTAAAAATATTCTTACCGATAAAGACGAGGCATTTTTAGATATACACGATAACATTGTATGGCTGGATAATACAAAATCTTTTACCTGGACCAGCGAAAAAGATGGCTGGATACATTTGTATAAAGTATCTAGAGATGGTAAAGAAATGAAACTGATTACAAAAGGAAATTTTGATGTAGTGAATATAAATTGTATTGATCCTGTAGGAGGTTTTGTATATTATATTGCTTCGCCGGAGAATTTTACACAACGCTATTTATATCGCAGCAGGTTGGATGGAAACGGAGAAGCAGAAAGAGTTTCGCCAGCCAATATGGCCGGTCAACATAGTTATCAAATATCTGCCGATGCAAAATATGCCATCCATAGTTTTGAGAATGCAACAACGCCAAGACGAATTTCTCTTATCAACCTTAATACACACCAGGAAATAAAATTACTGGAAGACAATGCCGTATTAAAAGAAAAAATGAAAGAACTCGGTTTGCGTAATAAAGAATTTTTTAAAGTAGATATTGGAGATGTTATATTGGATGCATGGATGATAAAGCCCATTAATTTTGATCCACAAAAAAAATATCCGTTGTTGGTTCATGTGTATGGCGAGCCCGCTGGTTCTACCGTGCAGGACAACTGGAGCACCGGTGATAACCTCTGGCACCAATACCTCAGCAATCAATTGGATTATATTGTTGTAAGCATTGATAACCGGGGCACCCGTGTACCCCGCGGCCGTGATTTTAGAAAATGTATTTACCGCCAGATTGGTTTAATGGCTGCCGATGACCAGGCGAAGGCTGCTAAAAAAATTGTTGCCACTTATTCTTTTATTGATGAAAAACGAATCGGCATATGGGGCTGGAGCGGTGGCGGGCAAATGACTTTGCATTGTATGTTTCGTCATGCCGATATTTATAAAACCGGCATTGCCGTTTCCTTTGTAGCCTTACAAACCTTGTATGATAATATTTATCAGGAACGCTACATGGGTTTACCAAACGATAATGTTGCTGGCTACCGGGATGGCTCGCCCTTAACACATGCGGGTAAGTTAGAAGGTAACCTCATGATCATTCATGGCACGGGCGATGACAATGTGCATTACCAGAATTTTGAAATGCTGGTAAATGAACTCATCAAAAACAATAAGTTGTTTACCATGTTATCTTACCCAATGCGTGATCATAGCATTAGCCAGGGCAAAAATACCACCCTGCATATGCGGCGCAGTATGGAAAAATTTTGGAAGGATAATTTGTAATCATCACAAAGAATATTTTGTAACTTAACTATCAATATGAGCAAATATCCCAGCATATTCAATGATGTAATCGGCCCTGTAATGCGTGGCCCATCCAGTTCACACTGTGCAGCATCTTTACGCATTGCCCGTTTGTGCAGAGACCTGATGGATGAAAACATCAAAGACATTCTGATAGAATTTGATCCCAATGGCTCGTTGGCAACCACCCATAAAAGCCAGGGATCGGATATGGGATTGTTTGGAGGTTTTTTAGGATGGGAAGCCCATGATGAACGCTTGCCGGAATCAGCTAAATTTATTGTAACAGCCGGCATTAATGTTACCATCAATATTGTCGATATTGGCAATGGCCATCCCAATCTGTATAAAATAACGCTGCACAATAATAAAGAAACAAGAAAACTCACGGCCATCTCCACCGGCGGCGGCATGATAGAAGTGATTGCCATTGATGAGATATCCGTTTGCATGGCCGGAGATTATTTTGAAACATTGATTTATTGTGATAAGCCCGAAAACATAATTGCATTTTTAAAGGCATCTATACAGTATGATGATATAGAATTTCATAAAGGTGAAATTTCTTTTATTGAAATTAAATCGCAGGCCTTTTTGGAGGAGAGTATTTGCAAAGAGCTGCAGGCTATGGATGGTGTTTTGTTCATCAAACAATTGCATCCTGTTTTACCAGTAATGGCCCGAAAAAATTTACAGGTTCCTTTTATTACCTGCAATGAAATGATGGAATATAATGCCGGTAAAAACAAAGCCCTGTGGCAACTGGCAGTTGATTACGAAATGGCCAGGGGAAATATTACAGCGCCTGAAGTATTTGAAAAGATGCGGAGCATCATTCACATCATGGGTAATGCCATTGAGCTGGGATTAAAAGGAACACATTACGAAGACCGTATTTTAGGAAGCCAGTCTTTACAGTTCAAAGAAAAACTGGAAGCAAATAAATTAGTGGGTGGCGACGCCAACAACCGCATCATTATGTATGTAAGTGCCATGATGGAGGTGAAAAGTTCGATGGGTGTAATTGTTGCCGCACCTACCGCCGGAAGTTGCGGAGCTTTGCCAGGCGCTTTGTTTGGTACAGCACACGCCCTGCGATTGCATGAAGATGAATTGGTAAAAGCGATGTTATCTGCAGGATTGATAGGTGTTTTTATTGCAGCACATGCCACATTTGCTGCAGAGGTTGGTGGCTGTATGGCCGAAACCGGATCGGGCGGAGGCATGGCAGCAGCAGCCATTGTAGAAATGAAAGGTGGCACTTTGCAACAATCCATTGCTGCTTCATCGCTTGCCTTACAAAATTCTCTCGGCATTATTTGCGACCCAATCGGAAACAGGGTAGAAGCTCCTTGCCTTGGTAGAAATGTTATGGCCGCTACCAATGCGGTATCCTGCGCCAATATGGCTTTATCCAATTACGAACAACTGATCCCTTTAGACGAAGTAATTGAAACAATGAAAGCCGTAGGAGACCAGATTCATCATACATTACGATGCACCAACTTAGGCGGGCTTTCCATTACAAATGCAGCTAAAAAAATTGAAGCTATGCTGGAACAAGAGGCAAATCATTTTTTTAAAAGTTGCTAATCAAATTCGTTTGTACAGAAATTTTTTCTATAGAGACGGTAGTAAAAAATATTGCCCTTTGATAAAGGCATAAAAAGTAAAGGGGCCGAGGTAGAAGTGTGGCCGATTTTATTCTCAGCAAGGTCTCTCAACTGGCTATGAGCAGAGCTGAAAGTCAATTAGAGAAGTCGGCGTTCAACATAGTTATAAAAGTACAAGAGTACGATCCGCCGCAGCGGACAAGCCGCATCCATGATAGACATTGCTTATTAGCCCCGACAATGATTTAATAACATCAACATGCGCCAACAAAACAACGAACAATAAACCAACAACAGTAAACCCATTTCTTGAAACTACAATCTACCAAAGGATATTCCATCATCAATAATTGGCTGGCTGCAAAAGGTCATCATCCGTTTTTATTTCAGGAACAAACCTGGCAGGAAATTATCCTTGGTAAAAGTGGTTTGGTAAATGCACCAACAGGTTGTGGCAAAACCTTCTCTGTATTTTTAGGTGCTGTGATTGATTTTATTAACCAACATCCGGATACTTATCAAACAAAAATAAAAAGTGGTTTACAACTCATCTGGATAACCCCGTTGCGTGCACTGGCCAAAGACATTGGCCGGGCCATGGAAGAAGTGATCCTGAAATTGGGGATGAGCTGGAAAGTAGGTATTCGTAATGGTGACACCACCATGAGCGACCGGCAGAAACAAAAAAGGCAGATGCCCGAAGTGCTCATCATTACGCCGGAAAGTCTGCATTTGCTGCTGGCACAAAAAAATTATCGGGAAGTTTTTGAAAGCTTAAAAATTCTGGCAGTAGATGAATGGCACGAATTACTCGGCAGCAAAAGAGGCGTACAGGTGGAGCTGGCCATTGCAAGAATAATTGGTTGCCGCAAAACACAAGCAGTTACAAATGCATCCAGCCAAAAACAAAAAACAGCAACCGATAAATTATCTATCTGGGGAATATCAGCCACCATTGGCAACCTGGAGCAGGCGAAGGATGTGCTGTTAGCTTCTTTAAATGGTAAGGGAGAACCGGCTGGAAAAATTATAAAAGCCATCGTCAACAAAAAGATCGAGATAGAATCCATCATACCCGATGAGATAGAAAAATATCCATGGGCGGGGCACCTTGGGTTAAAGCTGGTGGAAAAAGTAATTCCCATCATCAACAATAGCAAGACCACCCTCATCTTCATCAACACCCGTGGCATGACGGAAAGATGGTACCAGGCCCTGTTGAATGTGGCACCAGAACTATCGGGTGCCATTGCCTTGCACCATGG
>JAYVUL010000126.1:0-3811 GCA_043787935.1 Chitinophagaceae bacterium
CCTTATTTTGGAATCCGCTTAATTGATACTACTAAACATAAAAAGAGCACAAACAAAAGACAGAGGGCTGAGTTACGCACCTGTATGAAATTAAAAAAAGCCAGCGAAAGCCGGCTTTTGTAGTATTGACAGGAATAAATTTCTATTCGCCTCCAGCCCAGGTGCAATATCCAAATTTTGTACCCCAGTTGCCGCCAGCAGGATTAATTTGATCTCCGCTACCCCAGCCTGTTTGTGAATCAATCACCTGCCCGGCAGCATTGAGTTTTACCAGTGCTGCGTGTGCAGCAATACATCCGCATTTACCCAATCCTATTGCAGCTATGGGAACCTGGTAGGTAAACGTACTGCAATTATTGTGATTGGTTTTATATGGAAATTGACCCGGAACAGGATTACCCTGCTTGTTTACGGGAATCGCTTCACAATTGCCAACATATAAATGGGTTTGCTGAAGCAGATACCCGTTGGCGGTAGTGTAGGTTACATAAATAAAATCGGCATCATTGCTTACGGTAACAGTGCCCGCATCAATATTCTGGCCTGCAATTAAGGAAACTGTTTCAATCGGGCACCCGTTTGCTGTGTAGCCCCTGCCTGCCAACTTAAGCGAGGCATTGGAATTTGCTGTTGCTGATTTTGTTTGAGGAGCGGTTAAAGATTCCTTTTTGCAGGAAATTAACGAGGTAAGTGACAGTGCGGTTAAAAACACAAAAAGTTTCGTTTTCATAATGTTTACTTTAGGGGGGTTAAAATTTTATTGTTTGTAAGTATAATGCATCCGCCGTGCCAATCACACAAGTAAATGATAATTAACATTTTGCAGATATTAATATATCTGCCACTCTCCACAAAATGGAAAAAAGATTTAAAAAATTCCGCATCGTAGATTTTTGCCTCCAATCACTTTATTGTGACCTATGCCGATATAACCCTATTTACAGCACTGTTCAACCTCAAGGCGAAGGAATATATCCTGTTGCCCCTTACTTTGGAATCCATTTAATTGATACTGCTGGCCATACATAGAGGAATAACAAAAAATTTTGTGAGGATATCTGCGCAAGTGTAAGTTGCTGATGTCAGCCGATGTTGTTTTGCTAACTGCACCAAAAGTGGAAGCCATGAAAACAGTTTATTTCAACACTATTAATTTTCGGCTCTTTGTTTTATCACGGGCATTCCATTTTAACCCGGATTTTGCAGTAAAAGCTGGGTTAAATTTATTTGTACCTGTTTTAATATTCCTTCAGGACAGGCAGACAGAGAAGATACACTACAGTAACTGCAGGTAGCAGGACCGTTTATTAGCTTTTAAAAGAACATTATTATTACCCGTTTCATTCCTCCTGGTACACCCTAACATAATCCACCTCAAACCTGCGGGGAAAGCTGGTATTGCCAGGGTCTCCCCCGTTGGTTCCTCCAACAGCCAGGTTGAGTAACATATAATGAGGTTGTTTAAACGGATTAAACCCGGTGCCATCTTTATTCAGCAGGGAATCAACCGCTACTTTGTTGAGTAAATGATCATCTGCATACAATGCAATAAAATCTTCCGTCCAGTCCATCCTCCATACATGGAATTGTGCTGACCATCCGGCACCTCCCATTGAATCAACCGGGGAGGTTTTGATGAACCATTCCGGTTTGCCATCCTTTCCCATGCAGGCAATATTGGCCAGCAGTTTCCCCCTGTAAAATTCCATCATATCTATCTCCCCACTGGCCGGCCAGGATTTTTCAACGCCTAATGTCCACCAGGTAGGCCAGAGGCCACGGTTAATGTCGATGCGCCCTCTCATTTCAAAGCGGCCATACTTCCATGTCTTTTTGCCGGCGGTAATTAAACAGGAGGAAGTATAGTTAACCATTGCGTTTTTCTTTTTCCAGTCTTTGCTTCCCGGCACATAACCGGGATTAAGTCGTTGCTCCTTTCTTGCTTCGATAATTAATATACCCTTTTCACAATAGGCATTATCCGGCTGGTACCATTGGGCTTCTTCATTTCTTACTAACCCATATTCGTACCCCCAATTAGCCGGATCAGGTGGCCCGTCTTTTTCAAATTCATCTGACCACACCAGTGTATAGTTAGTAGTATCCTGTGCCATAGTGTTTAATACTGTACCACTCAACAATAAAAGGAAAAATAATTTACGCATGAAATCAGAAAGCGGTAATAAAATAAATAATTGAGGATTGCCTTTATTCCTGCATGCCTATCCCACCTGTTTGTCAAATACCTGTTCCATTACAAAACCTTCCAGTTGCTTGACTTCTTTGCTCACAAAACCTGTATTTTCAAAGGTAAAACCAAAGACCGGTTTGATACAGAAAAATTAAAACAATCTAAAAAATATTAAGGAAAAACGGGCAAGGGAATAAAGGAAGCAGGCTTCCCCATAAAAACAACAGAAGCCAACCGGCGTGTGAGGGTAAAGGCCAAAGCTCCGGAAAACTGCCTTACCGTGGCTTAGGCCAGGGGCAAGGATTAAATATAATCAACCTAAAAAAATACTGATGCCGTAATTTACATAGGTTCCGCATATCAAGCATTAAAAATTAATGCCCGCTGCAAACCCAAAATTTTCAGTTCCTTTTAAGCCGGTTGAAACTTTAATATTATTATTTGTATAATGATTTAATTCGCCTCTTACTTTAATAAACAAATGCCCGATATCTTTGCTTACCACCAGGTTTGAACCAATGAGGTTCAGGCCGCCGGATGCAGTTTCAAAATAGGCTGCATTGAATTTTTTATTGGCAAACCCTGCATAGGCAGACCACTCTATATTTATATTTTTTGCAAAGGCATGCTCAAAATAAAGACCGTTATTGCTGTACACAGCACCCCGGTAGCTGATCACATCAATACTGTTTTCTGTAAAAACCGATAATCCTTTATAAACAGGGTACCCGGTCCAGTTGTATAATTCAGCAGTGGCGGGAGAATTGATCTGTGAAAAATAGAAATAGGCCATCGCTTTAAACTCACAATCGAATTTACCCCACTTATTTTTGTACCCCATTTCAATATCCTGTTCGTCAAATATCACCTTCCGGGTATAAAATTCCTTGGGTACATTTTCCGGAATGTAATTCAGGTTTGCACAGAAGGATAATGAAAAATTATTGTGTGTTAAGACCAGTTCAGGCTGTGCTACATCATTATTGCCAAATTCTGCGCCCCGCCAGAGATAATGCCGCAAATAGTTCATTTCAAAACTGCCCGACACCTCCTTTGCTTTTATGGAAGTATTTTCTGCGAAATCGGTATTTACCGTATTCTTTTGTGCTGCAACTTTTAAGAAAAACGATAAGGTGATAACCGTTACGAATATTTTTATTTTCATAGGATACAGTTTACATTCAGGCAATTTTTTTTTGATGAAGCTTCAGGTATTTGAGCAGGGTATCGGGATTAAACGGTTTTGTGATGCAATGATCAAAACCCATTTTCAGCAGTTTTCTATGATTGTCAATGAGTGCATCAGCAGTAAAGGCCACTATAGGAATTTTACTGGCATTTCCAGCTTCTGATTTTCTGATGATCGCAGTGGCTTCCTTGCCATCCATGACAGGCATCTGCAAATCCATAAGAATAATATCGAATGCTTCATTCTGCGCCAATTGCACGGCTTCCGCACCGTCTTTTGCCAGTTTGTATTCTGTATTCCATTTATCGAGAAACCTTGTAATTACAATTGCGTTGATCTTGTTATCTTCTGCTACCAGTATTTTCATACCCTTTAATGACTGGTTTAAAGTTTGCTGAATATTTTTTTCAAGGGCTTCTTTATCGGTATAC
>JAYVUL010000127.1:0-4193 GCA_043787935.1 Chitinophagaceae bacterium
GCCTATATCCACGAAATGTATGGCACGCAGCCGGGTAAAGGATGCTTTGCAAACAATGCTTTGCTGGCAAGGAAATTAGTAGAAAAGGGGGTGCGCTTTGTTCAGCTTTTCGATTGGGGTTGGGATTGTCATGGCACCAACGCAGCACTTGCCGTTGACCTTGGACTTGTAAATAAATGCAAACAAACCGATAAGGCAATTACAGCATTAATACTGGATTTAAAGCAACGGGGCCTGTTAGATGAAACCCTGATAGTTTGGGGCGGAGAGTTTGGCAGAACACCCATGCAGGAAAACAGGGAAGGTAAAAAAATGCCTTTTAAAGGAAGGGATCATCATACAGAAGCATTTACCATGTGGATGGCAGGGGGCGGTATAAAAAAGGGATTTAGTTATGGTGAAACGGATGAGATTGGTTATGCTGCTATCAGTGGTAAAGTAGAGCCTTTTGATATACAGGCTACCATCCTTAACCAGCTTGGGTTTGACCATGAGCGTTTTACCTTTAATTTCCAGGGCAGGCCGTTCAGGTTAACGGATACCAGGGGTAAGGTGGTTAACGAGATTATTGGTTAGAGGTGTGGTAGTGGTGAGTGAGTAGTGGTGAGTGGTGAGTGTTGTACGGTGGATAGTGAATGGTCAATGGTGATGGTCAATTATCAATTTTTCAATTATCAATTATTCAATTTGTCAATGGAACGCAGAGACTTTATTAAATCATCCACTTCAGCAACATCGGTTATGCTATTTTCACCCATGGATATGCTTGCAGCAGCGCCTTTACCAACCACAAATGCTCAACCCGGATTTAAGTTGAAAATACTAGCTACCAGCTGGGGCTATACCGGTTCTGTAGCAAGTTTTTGTGCTAAAGTAAAAGCGGCGGGATATGATGGTATAGAAATGTGGTGGCCCACTTTACAGATAGAGCAGGACGATCTATTTGCTGCATTAAAAGTAAATCAGCTGGGTATTGGATTTTTGGTGGCAGGCCACGAAAGTAACTATGCCGCACATTTGGAGACCTTTAAAAAAATGCTTGCTGCTGCTGCCAATAACAACATTCAGCGACCGCTTTATATCAACTGTCATTCGGGCCGTGATTACTTTTCCTTTGAAGAAAATGCGGCGTTGGTGGAATACGCCATCTCCATTGCCCGGCAAACTGGCATAAAAATATGTCATGAAACCCACCGTTCCAGGATGTTGTTTGCATCTTCGGTTGCAAAAAAATACTTGCAGCAGATAGAAGGCCTGCGCCTCACATTTGATGTGTCTCATTGGTGCAACGTAAGCGAAAGCTTACTCCATGATCAGCCGGAAACGCTTGCTTTAACCCTGCCAAGGGTAGATCATATACACGCCAGGATTGGCCATCCGCAAGGGCCACAGGTAAATGACCCTAGAGCGCCTGAATGGGAGCCGGCGGTAAAAGCACATTTTGAATGGTGGGATGCAATTGTTGCTTTAAAGCAAAAGCAGGGTGAATTGCTAACCATTTTAACAGAGTTCGGTCCACCGGATTATATGCCGGTATTGCCTTACACAAAACAGCCAGTTGCCGATCAATGGGAGATAAATGTGTACATGCTGCACCTACTTCGTAAGCGTTATCAATTATAAACTGTGATACTAACAATCAGCGAATTCATTGGTCGGCTTCACCCGTTACTCGTGCATTTACCCATTGGTATTTTATTAGTGGCATTACTTTTTATGGCATTAATGCAAAAGGAAAAATATAAGGCGCTGCAATATGCATTGCCGTTGGTGCTTTTGGCAGGCAGTTTAGCTGCAGTAAGCTCCTGTATTACCGGTTACTTACTTTCCGTAAGCGATGACTATGACACAGCCCTGGTTGATCTTCATATGTGGATGGGTATTACTGTTGCAATACTCTCCTTGTTTTTATGGCTACAAATAAAATATCGCTGGTTGGTTAACAGCCAAAAAATATTGGCGCTTTGCTTATTCCTTTGTGTTTTAATTACAGGTCATTTAGGTGGCTCATTAACGCATGGATCCGATTACCTGGTAACGCCATTAAATAATATTTTTTTTAAAGATTCTGTAGCGACAACTGCCATCAAGCCCGTAAAAAATATTGAAGAAGCCATTGTTTACAAAGATGTGATACAACCTATTCTTGAAACAAAATGTTATGCCTGCCATAACTCCGGTAAACAAAAAGGATCTTTGCGCATGGATGAAATTGCATTGCTGATGAAGGGTGGAAAACACGGAGCGGTCATCAAAATAAATGATCCGGATGCAAGCGAAATGATTGAACGGTTGCTATTGCCCGTTGACAACGAACACCACATGCCACCCAAAGAAAAACCTCAGTTAAAAGAAAGCCAGATTGCATTGCTGCATTGGTGGATAAGTAATGGCGCTGATGTTTCAAAAAAAGTAAAAGACCTGCCGCAGCCGGATAAAATTAAACCGTTGCTGCTTGCGTTGCAGCAAACAGATGCTACCGTGCCAGCACCTGTTGTTGAGCTAAAGCCTATAAAAAAGGGGGATGAAAAAATCATTAACCAGTTAATAAGCAAAGGAATTATTGTGGTGCCGGTGGCTCAAAACAGCAATTATTTATCAGTGAATTTTGTTACTAATCCGATAGTGTCTGCCGCTGACCTTGCGTTGCTGCTGCAATTAAAAGATCAGGTACTTTGGCTAAAGTTAAGTAACAGTAATGTTGATGACAAAGCCATGCAATCTGTTGCCGGGCTTACCAACCTTGCAAGGTTGGATTTGTCTTATACAAAAATTACTGCTGCAGGCGTGATCAGCATTAAAAACCTAACAGGATTACAACAGCTCAACCTGGTGGGCACACCTGTTTCTGCGCAGGCATTATTGAGCCTGAAGGACATTAAAACAATTTCCAGCATTTACCTTTATAAAACTGGTGTTACCCCCAATGATATTGCTACACTAAAAAATACTTTTCAAAAAACAATTTTTGATACAGGAGGATACCGGGTGCCAACACTTACCACTGATACGGCCATGTTGAAATACAACTATACCGGTAAATAAGTTATTGAATTAAAATCAGCTTATTTCCCCAGCGCTTTCTTATACAAATAATTATAAATTTCCACCTGCGAGCGAATTTTTTTGGTGTTGCGGGGGTTTACATATTGGTTGCTGAGTTCATTGTCCAGTTTTCTTGCCTTGATATTGTCTGATAATTGTATTTGTAGTATATCTTTTAATTCTTGCTGAATGTTTTTTTCAAAAATCGGACAGGCGGCTTCTACCCGGTGGTCAATGTTCCGCACCATCCAGTCGGCTGAAGAAATAAATGTTTTTTCAATGCCGCCATTGTGGAAAATCATGATTCTGGCATGCTCCAGGTATTCATCTACAATACTAATGGCCTGTACCGGTATTTTAAACTTGTTGTTTTCTGTAAGCATGCAAAAAATACCACGGATTACCATTTTTATTTCCACGCCGGCCTTTGCAGCTTCGTATAATTGGGCAATTAAAATTTCATCGCTAAGCGAATTCATTTTTAAAGTTATGGCCGCCGGTTTTCCTGTTTTGGCAGATCTTATCTCTTTGGCTATCAATTGCAATAATTGCCTGCGCATGTTTGTGGGACAAACGATTAAAGTTTTGCAGGCTTTTAAAAATTGTATCCTTGTTTTAGGTCGTTCTAAATAATGAAAAATGCGGTTAACATCTGCCATAATATTTCTATCAGAAGTAAGCAGGCAATGGTCGCCATAAATTTTGGCAGTACTTTCATTCAAGTTGCCGGTGCTTACAAAACCGTAATGCGTGGTTTGTTTGTTGATCACTCTTTTTATCAGGCATATTTTGGCATGTATTTTAAGGTTGGGTACACCAATTAAAACTTTTACGCCCGCTTCTTCCAACTCTTCTTTCCACTCCAGGTTAGCCTCTTCATCAAACCTTGCTCTTAGTTCAATTACAGCAGTCACCTGCTTTCCGTTGCGGACAGCATTGGATAATGCATTGATGATTTTAGATTTGCCGGCGAGGCGATAACAGGTGATTTTAATATGCGTAACATGTGTATCAATAGCTGCTTCTCTTAATAAATCTATTACACTATCAAAAGAATGAAAGGGAAAACTAAGCAATACATCCTTCTTCATTACCACATCTGTTACCTGTTTTTTATTGTTTAACAATGGATGTACAAATGGTTTTTT
>JAYVUL010000128.1:0-7349 GCA_043787935.1 Chitinophagaceae bacterium
TAGGAGGCAAAGAAAAATATGATTCCATCTGGCCGGTGCAAAAAGAAGGGAACCAAAACTATTTTGGCAAACCGGAACTCCCTTAAAAAAAGCGGCGCCTGCCAATTAAAAATTTAACCGCAAGCCGCAAATTCAGCATCAGAAAAACCTTCTAAAAACGCCAATTATTTTTGTTTACTAATCATTACCTTTGCCCCGTTTTTAAAAAATAAATAAATTTTACAAATTATGAGTACAGTTAAAGTTGCCATCAACGGATTCGGACGCATCGGCCGTTTGGTGTTTCGCCAGATCTATAATATGAAGGGCATCGATGTAGTTGCCATCAATGATTTAACCAGCCCGGCCGTGCTGGCACATTTGCTTAAATACGATAGTGCACAAGGCCGTTTCGATCAAAAAGTTACCTCTACCGACAATGCCATTGTAGTAAATGGCCAGGAAATAAAGATATATGCCCAAAAAGACCCGTCACAAATTCCCTGGGGCAGCCATGATGTGGATGTGGTGATTGAAAGCACCGGCTTCTTTACAGATAAGGCAAAGGCAGAAGCACATATTACAGCAGGAGCAAAAAGAGTAGTGATCTCAGCCCCGGCCACCGGCGATCTGAAGACCGTTGTATTCAACGTTAACCATGCCATACTGGATGGCAGCGAAACCATTATCAGTTGTGCAAGCTGCACCACCAACTGCCTGGCACCAATGGCAAAAGTTTTAAACGACGAGTTTGGGATCATGCAGGGTATCATGACTACCATCCATGCTTATACCAACGATCAAAATACGCTGGATGCTCCTCATCCAAAAGGTGACCTTCGCAGGGCGAGGGCAGCAGCAGCCAACATTGTACCCAACACCACCGGTGCCGCCAAAGCAATCGGCCTGGTGTTGCCAGAATTGAAAGGTAAATTAGATGGCAGTGCACAAAGGGTTCCTGTTATCACCGGTTCTTTAACGGAACTTACTTCCGTACTGAATAAAACAGTAACGGTAGAAGAAATCAATGCTGCTATGAAAGCGGCCAGCAACGAAAGTTTTGGATACACCGAAGATGAAATTGTAAGTACGGATATTATCGGTACCAGCTTTGGTTCCTTGTTTGATGCCACTCAAACCAAAGTGTTGACTGTTGGCGATAAACAACTGGTAAAAACGGTGAGCTGGTACGATAACGAAATGAGTTATGTTTCCCAGTTAGTGCGCACGGTACATCATTTTGCCGGATTGATAGGCAAGTAATTTTTTGAGCCGGACTTTAGTGTTGCCATCAGGCTTCATTGGCGTCGCACTCTTGTACAACATATCTTTACTGAACAAATAAATTAAGCTCCCTGTGAAAAATCAGGGAGCTTTTTGTTGCAGCTTGTGTTACCTTTATCCATAAAAGATTCAATAAAAATCAATCGGTCAAACAGCCTAACAATTATTATAAAATATTAATCCCCAAAAAACATGAGTACGTTTTCTTCACACAATTTCGCCGGCCAAAAAGCATTGGTACGTGTTGACTTCAATGTCCCGCTGGATGCAGCCTTCAACATCACTGATGATACCCGGATGACGGCTACCATCCCCACTATCAAAAAAATATTAAGCGATGGTGGCAGCGCCATTTTGATGAGCCACCTGGGCCGCCCCAAAGACGGACCTACAGATAAATATTCATTAAAGCACCTGGTAAAACATTTACATGAATTATTAAATACAGCTGGTGGAAATGACACGAAAGTATTCTTTGCCGACGATTGCATAGGCGAACAGGCAACACTTACCGCCGGGATGCTTAAACCAGGTGAAGTGCTGCTGTTAGAAAACCTGCGTTTTTACAAAGAAGAAGAAAAAGGCGATGAAGCCTTTGCAGAAAAACTCAGCAAACTGGGAGATGTTTATGTGAATGATGCTTTTGGCACCGCTCACAGGGCACACGCATCCACTGCCGTGATAGCAAAATACTTTGCTACAGGCAAAAAAGTATTTGGCCTGCTGATGGAAAGTGAGGTGATCAGTGCTGAAAAAGTATTGCATGGCTCAGAAAAACCATTCTGTGCCATCATTGGCGGGGCAAAGGTTTCAGACAAGATACTCATTATAGAAAATTTGCTGGAAAGGGCAACGGATATTATCATTGGTGGCGGGATGGCTTATACTTTTATCAAAGCAAGGGGTGGCAAAATCGGTAATTCCCTGTGTGAGGATGACCGCTTGCAAACAGCACTGGAAATCTTAGAAAAGGCCAAACAAAAAAATGTGAGCATTCACTTACCGGAAGATTCTGTACTTGCTGATAAGTTTGATGCCAATGCCAATACAGAAACAAGGCCAAGCGATGCCATACCGGATGGCTGGATGGGATTAGACATCGGCCCCAAAGCAGTTGGTATTTTCAGCGAAGTGATCGGCAAATCAAAAACTATTTTATGGAATGGCCCCATGGGTGTTTTCGAGATGGAAAAATTTCAGCAGGGCACCAAATCAATTGCCCTGGCAGTGGCAGAGGCTACATCCAGGGGAGCCTTCAGCCTGGTAGGCGGTGGCGACAGTGTGGCCGCAGTAAACCAGTTTCAGCTGGCTGATAAAGTAAGCTATGTAAGCACCGGCGGTGGCGCCATGCTGGAATACTTTGAAGGAAAAGTATTGCCGGGCATTGCAGCCATAAAAGAATAACATTCTGAACACGCTCCGGCTTTCAGTTGTAAGTACCGGAAGGAGATTTAACAATACAATAAATCACTTGTACATTTCGTTTTACGGGGGCGTAAACCTGGTCATCAGGCAGTATTCGTATGGGTACTTTGCAACTAAAAATATCATCCAGTTTATGCAGAATGCCGGGTAACTGATAAAAAACAAACCTAATCAATTATAAAATTCCCTCAATAGTGTATGATATTTAATTCGATTGAGTTTGTATTCTTTTTTATCCTGGTCACCTTAACCTATTTTATTCTGCCTCACAAGTTCAGGTGGTTTTTGCTGTTGGCGGCAAGCTGCTATTTCTATATGGCATTTGTGCCTGTGTATATTTTAATTTTAGGGTTTACCATTGTAATAGATTATTTCGCAGGCATATTGATCGAAAATGAAAAGGGTAAAAAAAGAAAGCTCTTTCTTGTTATGAGCCTTGTTGCCAACATTGGAGTATTGGCAGTTTTCAAATACTACAATTTTTTAAACGACAATTTATCCTTGCTTCTTGGATCCTGGGACGTAAAAAACCCTGCACCATTTCTTAAAATCCTATTGCCCATCGGTTTGTCATTTCACACTTTCCAGGCCATGAGTTATACCATTGAAGTATACCGTGGCAATCAGAAAGCAGAACGTCATTTTGGCATTTATGCGTTATATGTAATGTTTTACCCGCAGTTGGTGGCCGGGCCTATAGAAAGGCCACAAAATATCCTGCACCAGTTTCATGAAGTAAAAAAATTCAACTACGATGATATTTCTGCCGGACTAAAACTGATGTTGTGGGGTTTCTTTAAAAAACTGGTGGTAGCAGACAGGCTGGGCATTTATGTTGACAAAGTGTATGACCATCCGCAGGCGCACACCGGAAATACCTTTTTGCTGGCCACTGTATTTTTTGCCTTCCAGATCTATTGCGATTTTTCCGGTTATTCGGATATCGCCATTGGTGCGGCAAGAACGATGGGCTTTAAGCTAATGACCAACTTCAGGAGCCCCTACCTGGCCAAAAGCATTTCAGAATTCTGGAGCAGGTGGCATATCTCCCTGTCATCGTGGTTTACCGATTATTTGTACATCCCCCTGGGGGGCAACAGGGTTTCGGTACCGAGATGGTATTTTAATTTGCTGTTTGTGTTTTTAATAAGCGGCTTATGGCACGGCGCCAACTGGACCTTTATCATCTGGGGTGGTATCAACGGGTTTTACCTGGTGTTTGCCATTTTGATTAAAAACATTAAATGGGCAAACCTGGATACGACCAAAGGGGCTAAATTTATAATGGCCAAAAATTTCATTAAAGTAATCACCACCTTCCTGCTGATTACTTTTGCATGGATCTTTTTCCGGGCCAAAATGGTGGGAGATGCATTTTACATCATAAAGAAAATGGCCACTTTTAATGGAAGCATTTTTATGAAAGAGCCACATACGGTAATTTATCCCCTGATGGGTATTTTTATTTTACTGTCTGTAGAAATAATGGACCACTTTAAGTATACCCATATCGCTTTCTTCAGCCATAGAAATGTAGCCGTGCGATATGCCGCGTATTTGTTTATTGCTGTAATGATCCTTTTATTTGGGGTATTTGACGGAGGGCAGTTTATTTATTTCCAATTTTAATACGCAACAATGCTAAAAAAATTAATCATAAAGCTTGCTGTATTTTTTGCCCTGTTAATCGTACTGGACCAGGTGCTGGGCGCTATAGTAAGAAAAATTTATTTTAAACAAAATCACGGCGGAGTGTACCGGATTACTTACGTGCTGGAAAAAGGCACCCCGGAAATTATGGTACTGGGGTCTTCAAGGGCCAATCATCATTACATCGCCACCCTTATACAGGACAGCATGAAAACCTCCTGCTTCAATGCCGGGATGGATGGCCATTTTATATCCTTTGCCAATGCCGAAGTAAACAGCATGTTAAAAAGATACGCTCCAAAAATCATCATACTGGATATGCTCGATGATGAATTTGAACAAAGGGCATATAAAATTGAAGACAGGGTTTCAAGCCTGCTGCCTTATTATAAAACACACCCGGAAATAAGGGAGATCGTGGACCTTAAAAGCCCCTTTGAAAAATATAAATTGCTATCCAGCCTGTACACCTTCAACACCCTGCTGCTGCCGAGTATTACCGGTGCACTCGACCTGAATAACAAACAAGCCAATGAAAAAACGCTCGGCTATTTACCAAATTACGAAAAGTGGGGCGGAGACATGGCAATGGTGGACAGCCGCAACGAAAAACTTGACAGCAATAAAATAAAGGGGCTCAAAAATATTATTGCCGCCTGCAATGAAAAAAAAGTTACCCTGGTTATTGTAGTTTCCCCATCTTATAAAAAATACACCCAAAACTACAACCCAACGATAGCGCTTGCCCGTAAAATGGCTGATAGCAGCAAGGTGGCTTTCTGGAATTATCTCGAGGATACTACTTACCTGAACCATAAAGAATTGTTTATGGATATAAGGCACCTGAATAATGATGGGGCAACCATTTACACAGAGGATATTATCAGGCGGTTAAAAGCGATTAAATAATAATAGCCGCCCCTATTTACAGCACATTTCCAAATTTATTACTGTTATCATTTATTACCTGGCTTTATCAAGGCCCGGTGTTTTGCCTTTTAAATCACCAGGCGTCCGGTTAAAACAATTTCGCAAAAAATAAATTACACATTGCAACCAAAAGAATTAATTTTAACTCCTTATACAAACAATAAAACAAAAAAAAATGAAAAATACAGGTTTATTAATTGTGCTGGCTATAATAGTAATAGTTGGCTTTTTAGGATGCAATGGGTACAACGGTTTGGTAAAGCAGGATGAAAGTGTAAAGAAAGCATGGAACAATGTACAGACAGAATACCAAAACCGCAGTGACCTGGTGGGTAACCTTGTAAACACTGTAAAAGGTGCTGCCAACTTTGAACAAAAAACGCTTACAGACGTGATCAGCGCCAGGGCCAGGGCCACCAGTGTTAATATCAATGCGGATAATTTAACCCCGGAAAAAATTGCTGAATTCCAGGCTGCACAAGGCCAGTTAAGCGGTTCACTCAGCCGCCTGCTGGCTACCGTAGAAGCTTACCCTACCTTAAAAGCAACAGAAAACTTTACCAAACTGCAGGGCCAGTTAGAAGGCATAGAAAACGGTATCAAAAATTCACGTAAGATTTTTAATGATGAGATCAATACCTATAATACCAAAGTAAGGTCTTTCCCGATGAATATTTTGGGTGGCATATTTGGTTTTAGGGCCAAAGAAGGTTTTAAAGCAGATGCCGGAGCGGAAAAGAAAGTGGATGTAAACTTCGATGACTTAAAAAAATAATTTTCCGACCCGGAACCTCGCAATGAATAACAAACGCTATAGCAGTTTTATTGCAGCAGCAGTAATTATCTTACTGGCTATCTATACCATTTTAACCTTCAATGGTTTGGTGAAAAAAGAGGAGCTGGTAAAAAAACAGTGGAACGAGGTAAACAGTGCTTACCAGCGCCGGATTGATCTGATACCTAACCTGGTAAATGTGGTGAGAGGCCAGGCCGATTTTGAACAGACTGTATTGCAGCAATTGACCGAAGCCCGGGCCAAAGCCAGCAGCACAACGGTATCCGCAGGAGAGATCAACGGGGATAATTATAACAGGCAAACCATTGCTCAAAACGAATTGGCAAATGCAGCAAGCCGCTTGCTGATAACCGTTGAAAAATATCCAGTATTGAAAGGCACGGAAGCATTCGCCGGATTACAAACGCAATTGGAAGGCACAGAGCGCAGAATAAAAGTGGCCCGTAAAGATTTCAATGCTGCCATAGCTGATTACAACAGTTCGGTAAAAAGTTTTCCCACCAACATCATCGGTGGCCTTTTTGGTTTTAAAGCAAAAAATGGTTTCCAGTCAGATGCAGGTGCAGACAAATCAATAGAAGTAAAATTTTAAGTAACTACTGTGAATATTTTTTCATTTTTTAAAAAGAAGCGGGTATTCTTTTCTCCTGAAGACCAGGCCCAAATAGTGGAAGCTATCCGCATTGCAGAAAAAGAAACCAGCGGGGAAATAAGGATTTATGTTGAAGGCAAGAACCCGTTTGTTGATCCACTGGACAGGGCAAAGGAAATTTTCTTTCAATTGAAAATGCAAAACACCCGGGAACGCAATGCCGTGCTTTTATACCTCGCAATGGACCATCATGAGCTGGCTTTGTTTGCTGATGAGGGTATTTACCAAAGAGTAGGTGCCGAATACTGGAATAACGAAGTGAAAAACATGATTGCCTTTTTTACTAAAGAAAATATCAGTAACGGTATTGAAAAATGCGTGGCTCACATTGGAGAAACACTTAAAAAGGAATTTCCTTACAACTCCACCACAGACAAAAATGAATTGCCTGATGATATCGTATTTGGCAAATGACACGTTTAGAATAAATTCATGAAAAAACTTTTTTCCATATTGCTGCCTTTGTTTTGCGTGTTTTTTTTGCATGCACAAAACATGGAGCAAATCATTAAAACGCCTCCCAATCCCCCAAAACTGGTAAATGATTATGCCAATATTTTAACCCCGGACCAGGCTGCAGCGTTAGAAAAAAAATTGTACCAGTTTGATGATACCACTTCCAGCCAGGTGGTA
>JAYVUL010000129.1:0-8038 GCA_043787935.1 Chitinophagaceae bacterium
TGTAAAAGTTGCTGGCTTTATTGCTTTTATCCGCCTGTTCGAACATGCTTTTGGCAAAGTGCAGGCACAATGGCAGTTACTGATAGCGGTGATAGCTGCAGCTACACTGTTGGTAGGTAACCTTACCGCAGTATTTCAGCAAAGTGTAAAGCGTATGCTGGCCTACTCCAGTATTGCCCAGGCAGGTTTTATTTTGCTGGCAATATTCGCTTTAAATGATACTGCCAAAGACGGTTTGATTTTATACGCAGGAGCTTACAGCCTGGCCACCATCGGCATTTTTGCTATTTTAATAAAAATGAACGATTATACCATCGATGGGTTTAACGGGCTGGGAAAACAGCAGCCTGTATTAGCCGTTACCGCTGCAGTTTTCCTGTTATCATTAACAGGTATCCCTTTAACAGCAGGCTTTCAGAGTAAATTTTATATGCTGCTGGCAGCATTAAGAAATGGGCAGCAGCATTGGCTGGTTGTTTTTGCCGTGCTTTGTGCCGCCATTAGTGCGTATTATTATTTTAAAATAATACAAGCCATGTTCTTTAAAGAAAGTAATGAAGTGGCTGTGAATGATAAGGATATTACCCCGGGTTTTAAGATACTGCTTGTTATTACTGCAGCACTCCTCATTGTATTGGGTATCTTCCCCACGCTTATAACCAACGTATTACATTCCTGAAAGCAACAATATTAAGCTTGTGCCTACTGGTTTATTTTTTCAGCAATTTTCATTCAACAGCATATAGCGTCACATTTTGTCTAAACCTTGTTGCAGCCATAACATTATCACCGCTTGTAAATAATTTATGCAGTTAATAATTATTACCTGTTAACTTTAAGCAGAATTAAAATCGGATGAAAACAAAGGACTCCATTTTATTATCATACGATACCATCAAAAGTAACCGTTTGCGAACTGCCATTACTGTGGTGATTATTGCTTTAGGTATAATGGCACTAATCGCCATCATTACTGCAGTGGAAGCCGTAAACCAAAGCCTTACCAAAAGTTTTTCCACCATGGGTGCCAACGCATTTAGTTTACGTTTCAAGGAACGCAACGTGCGCTTTGGCAATGGAGGCAACAGGGGCAATACCAAAAAGGTCAGCCGGAATTCGCTAACGGCAAAAGCATCCAGCGAGGGTAAACTGATCACTTTTGATGAAGCAAGGGCATTTAAGAAACAGTATGCATTTCCTGCATTGGTAGGCATTGCCTTGCCCGGTCCGGGTGGGATCATCGTAAATACCGTAACAAAAAAAACAAATCCTGATGTAAGGGTTATTGGCGGTGATGAAAATTATCTTGCATTGAATGGATATGAATTGTCTTATGGAAGAAATTTTACTGAAGCAGATGTGGAAAGTGGAAACAGTGTTTGCGTAATAGGTAATGCCATTGCTGAAAAATTATACGGTGAAAATACGGGTCAAGCTATTGATAAAATCATCACCGTGGCCAATAACAAGTACAGAGTGATTGGCATATTGAAAGATAAAGGCAGCAGCGCTTTCATGAATGCAGATAAAGTAATAATAACGAGTTATAATAATATCCGCCGAATTTACGGTACCGGAGACAAATCTTACAATATTGCGGTAATGGTAAAGGATATGAAACTGATGGATGTTGCCATTGGGGAGGCCAAAGGAACTTTTCGGCCGGTGAGAAAACTGGATGTGAAAGAGGATGATAATTTTTATGTAGATAAAAGTGACAGTATAGCACAGTCGCTGATGAAAAATCTTGGTTTCCTGCAATATGCCACCTTGGCCATTGCATTAATAACACTGATTGGTGCTGCAATAGGATTGATGAACATAATGCTCGTTGCGGTAAACGAGCGAACCAAAGAAATAGGATTGATCAAATCCCTTGGTGGCAAGGCTGCCGAAGTAAGGGCGCAGTTTTTATGGGAATCAATTTTGATCAGTTTAATGGGCGCAATAGTAGGTATCCTTGCAGGGATATTGTTTGGAAATATTGTTGCACTATTACTCAAAACTGGTTTTGTAGTGCCCTGGGCCTGGGTTATTACCGGTGTGGTGGTTTGTTCCCTTGTAGGTTTGCTTGCCGGGCTTTATCCTGCCTATAAAGCAGCCAGGCTTGACCCTATAGTTGCTTTACGATATGAATAACAGCAACCGTTTGCAGGGCTTGAATTTTTAAAAAAAATTAAATAAACCAGCCTTCCGAAAAAAAATTAAAAAAAAAACAGGGCTGTTTGTTTCATTCGATTTATTTATTAACTTGTGCCTCAACAATGAAATTTATTAACGATTGCTTTTGTTGTTACACTTTTCATTTTCTCAGGATAATTTTTCCGAATTTTTAAAGAAACCGCTTTTTTAAATTTTACTCACAAAAAAAACAGAAAGTCATGGCAGAAACAAAATCAACTGCAACTGTAAAAGTATCAACTCCGGCATCGGTAAAGAAATCGAGTAATGCCATTTCTCTTTTAGCTCCAGTATTTTGTATACTGGCCGGTTATTTAATCTGGCGATTTATTTTAGGAAACCCCAATGGTTTCAACAAAGTAATTTCATCCGGCGGATTCTGGCCTACATATGATGGACCTAAGAACGCATTAAATAAAATGTACCTCGGTGGTATTATCGTGCCGATTTTGATTGGGACTTTCCTGACCATGTTAACTTTTGTAATTGAAAGGTTTCTAACCATCAGCAAAGCAACGGGAACAGGAAGCAATGCCGATTTTATTCGTAAAGTGCAATACGAACTGGCTAACAAAAATGTTGATGCTGCATTGGCTGCCTGTGATAAACAAAAAGGAAGTGTAGGCAATGTAATGAAAGCGGGTCTGCATAAATATAAGGAAATGATCAGCACCGGGGAATTGTCAACGGAACAAAAAGTAATGGCTATTCAAAAGGAAGTGGAAGAAGCTACCGCACTTGAACTGCCAATGCTCGAAAAGAACCTTGTGTTCCTTTCTACCATTGCGTCAGTGGCCACTTTGCTTGGGCTGTTAGGAACAGTATTGGGAATGATACGTTCCTTCTCTGCATTAGGCGAAGGTGAAGGTGGAGGTGACGCAGCAAGTAAGTTATCAGTAGGTATTTCCGAGGCCTTGTACAATACTGCCCTTGGTATCGGTACTTCGGCATTTGCCATCATTTTCTATAACATCTTTACTACCAAAATTGATGGAATCACTTATGGTATAGATGAAAGTGGATTTACGCTGACACAGAGTTTTGCCTCATTATATAAGTAAGAATTTCCATCTCGATATGGAATTTTCTTATTGCTGAATCTAAAGGTTAAATAAAAAATATTATGGGAAGAGCTAAATTACCTCGTAAGAGTACAAATATTGACATGACGGCAATGTGTGATGTTGCTTTTTTATTATTGTCTTTCTTTATTTTGGCCACCAAGCAAAAACCTCCTGAGGCCGTTACAGTAGCAGCGCCTACATCAGTTTCATCGGAAGCTGCCGCAGAAAAATCAATTTTAACTACATTGACTAAAGAAGGGAAAGTTTTTTTAATGTTGGGCGATGACACTAAGAAGAAGGCCATCCTTAGTGATATTAATACCACCAAAGGGTTAGGCTTGACACCAGATGAATTGAGTAAATTATACAAGCTGCCATTTATAGGCGTTCCCCTGGGCAATATCAAATCACTGCTTTCAATGCAAACAGGATTGCCTCCTGATAAAATGCCGGGTATCCCCATTATGGATAGTTCAAAAAATGAACTTGTAGACTGGTACAGGAGCATCACTAATGCCTATGCGGGCGGCAGCCAGAAAGACCTTGAAAAGATCATGCTTATCAAAGGGGATAATGATGCATTGTATCCGGAGTTTAAGAACATCAAATTCGCCCTGAAAAAAAACAGCCTGTATAAATTTAAAATCGTTACCAATTCTGAAAGTGCACCTGTAGGCTCCGAGTTATACAAAAAGAACAGGGGAATAAAGTAATGCAACAATTTTTTTAATTAAAAAATATTTCACATGGCAGAAATGGATACCTCGTCAGGTGGAGGTCATAAAAAAGGGCCTGGCGTCAAGAAGGCAAAAAAAATGTCAACCAGGGTGGACCTTACACCAATGGTTGATCTGGGATTTCTACTAATTACATTCTTTGTGTTTACTACCACCATGAGCAAACCCACTGCAATGACGATGAATGAACCAAAGGATGACGTTTCTGAAAACCAGCTAAAAGTAAAAGAAAGTGCAGTAATGACTATCTTATTAGGCAAGGCGGATCAGATTTATTATTATTTTGGTTCACTTACGGCGGAAAATGCTTCTGCTAATTTTAAAAGTTCCAATTTTAAAGATATCCGCCAGATTATTTTAGATAAACGTAATTCCGTTCCGGATGGCGATAAGCCCAAAAGTGATTTGATGTATATTATTAAGGCAGATAAGGAAAGTAAGTTTAAGAATGCCATTGACATCATTGATGAAATGTCAATCAATGGGGTACCTTCCGGCCACTATGCTGAGGTGGATATTTCAGACACAGAAGCTATGCTGATACGGAAGACGGAAGAAGCCAACGGAATAAAATAATATATGGTTTATGCAAAAGAAACATAATTGCATCTAACTTATAAAGAGAATAAAATGGAAACAAATAAAATTTTAAATGCTGATATACTTGATATTATTTTTGATGGGAAAAATAAAGAGTATGGGGCATATGATCTGCGCAAAACCTATAACAGTCGTCTTAGAAAGGCTCTTATTATTACAGCAGCTTTTGCATTATTAATTTTTTTAGGAACTGTTTTTGCAAGCGTGTTTAAAAAGGAAGGGTCAGAAAAATTCAAAGTAGAAGAAACCCAGTTGGCTGAGATTAAGCAGGATGCACCACCACCACCACCGCCGCCACCGCCGCCGCCTGCACCTCCGCCCCCGCCTGAAATAAAACAGATACAGTTTACCCCACCTAAAATTGTAAAGGATGAAGAGGTAAAACAGGATGAAAAAATTGACGAGATCAAAGATCAGGTGATTAGTAATAAAACGGTGGAGAGTGATAATACCAACCAGATTGTGCAGGCACCTGTTGAGGATAAAGGTTCTGCAGTAGTAGAAGCGCCCAAGTCGAATGATGAAGATAAAGTGTTTACCAAAGTAGAAAATGAGGCGGAATTCCCCGGCGGTAATGCAGCATGGACCAGGTATGTGCAAAAAAGCCTGGACGGGTTTAACCCTGCTGATGAAGGTGCACCTCCGGGAAAATACCAGGTAATTGTTAGATTTATTGTGAGTAAGGACGGCAGCATAAGCGATGTGCAGGCTGAATCAAAATATGGTTACGGAATGGAAGACAAAGCAATTAAGTGCATAAAAGGTGGCCCGAACTGGAAACCCGCGCTTCAAAATGGCCGGAACGTAAACGCTTACCGAAGGCAGCCAATTACCTTTATAGTGGAAGAGCAATAAAAAAATACCATTTGATAAAATATGTCCCCTCCTTTTTTTGGAGGGGATTTTTATTTTGATCAGGATTTTGCAATTGAAATCGTATGGTGCTGAAAAAGGGAATAAAGAAAGGTGTTAAGGCAGATTTTTTTGATAGAATGCATGGTGAACGATCGTGAATCAAAAATTCAGGCAAATGCCTGTGTACGTGCCATTTTTACCGCAATAGATTTCAAATACAAAATCTGGGACTAATAAGAAGGTGGAATTTTTACCCATAATACTCTTAGCTAAAGATAATTTATGGCAGCTGCAGAAAGTCTACAACTGTAAAAAAGTAATTCAAGAAAAGGGCTGAAAAAAAGCACCAGAATAGAACTTATACCAATGGTTGATCTTGGTTTTTTATTCATTACGATTTTTGTATTTACCAGCACCCGGGCTACACCCACGGCAATGAAAGTGGAAATGCCTAATGATAAGCCGGTTCCTGCTGATCCTGCCTGCAACTCCTGTGTGTTGACAACGGTGCTGTGTAAAAATTATGTAATCAGGTATTATGAAGGTGCAATAGCAACAGCCCAAGTGCAGGCAACAGACTTCAAGGGAAATAGGCAAATTATTGAACACAAAAAGAGAAGGGTTCAGCAGACCAGTTTGTATTTATTATTAAACCTTCAATGGGACCTTCATTTAAAAATTTTATGACATCACTGATGAAGAAACGATCAACAATATCAAGCGTTATTATCTTGATGAGCTGAAAGGGAAGGAGGCAAAACTTATTTTTGATTGAGTGATTTACGGATCCATTTAGTTGATAGTCGATGGGGATGTATATTTGCCTTATGAATACTATAAGCTATGGTTGGGATGATACGATAGTTGCACTGGCAACCCCCCAGGGAATTGGCGCAATAGGTGTAATAAGGCTAAGTGGTAACAATGCAATTGGTATCACCAATCAATTATTTTTATCAAAAGATCTTTCACTGCAACAATCACATACCCTGCATGTGGGTATGCTTACTACCGATGGAATTCCCTTAGATGAAGTGGTCGTATCATTATTTAAAACCCCGAGAAGTTACACAGGAGAAGATGTGGTAGAGATCAGTTGTCATGGCAGCAGGGTCATATTGCAGCAAATTATTGAAGCCTGCATCCGTAAAGGGGCAAGGCTTGCCAAAGCAGGCGAATTTACACAGCGGGCTTTTTTGCATGGGAAACTTGATCTCACACAGGCCGAATCTGTTGCAGACCTTATTGCCAGTAATACAGCAGCCCAGCAGCAGGCAGCATTACACAATCTCAGGGGAGGGTTTAAAAATGATCTCATTGCCATCAGGGACAAACTCATAGAGTTCAGTGCATTGATGGAACTGGAGCTTGACTTTGCAGAAGAAGATGTGGCATTTGCCGACCGGAAAAAATTCAATGAACTACTAGATGAAGCCTCGCATAAAATTAGCGCCCTCATCAATTCCTTCCGGCTAGGGAATGTAGTGGCCAACGGAGTGAAAGTAGCCATAGTAGGTAAACCCAATACAGGTAAGAGTACCTTGCTAAATACTGTTTTGAATGATGAGCGGGCCATTGTAAGTGCCATTGCGGGCACTACAAGAGATACTGTGGAAGAGACCATTAACATCAGGGGGGTGCTTTTTCATTTTATGGATACAGCGGGTATCCGCAGCCATACACAGGATGAGATAGAAAAGATCGGCATTGCTAAATCAAAAGAAAAAATTGAGCAGGCAGACATCGTGTTGTTGCTGATAGATAAAAATGAAACGGTTGATAATAACGAACTGCTGCCATCTGTCCTGCATAAAAATCATTTGATTGTGGTAAATAAAATTGATGAGCAGCAGGTTACCAATAAAAATGGCAACTACTTTTATATTTCTGCAAAAAATAAAATTGGTATTGATGCACTTAAAGAGGCGTTGTACAATAAAGTAGTGAAGCAGGAAATCAATACCGAAAATACCCTTGTTACCAACAGCAGGCATTTACAGCATCTGCAAAAAATAGCTCAGCACCTGGCTGCAATTAAAAATGGATTACAGGAAAACCTCAGTACTGATTTAATAGCACCTGATATCAAACTTTGTCTGCAGCAAATAGGGGAACTAACAGGTACGGTTACCAATGAGCATGTACTGGATTATGTATTCAGTAAATTTTGTATCGGAAAGTAATCATTTTTCACTTCTTTCTTAAATGCTTGTGCTTGTTGACTTTAAAGCAAATACTCTTCTTTTATTTGTTGCCTATCTCCACTTTTTAGCTTATATTTGTTGCCTGAGTGTTGCCCGATTCTGTTGCCCACAATACGGGGCAACAAAAAAGCGAAATGATGCTACATGTAGCTACATCCTGCAACACTCAGCTACAACTGGCAACAATGAGCAGCAACATTCGGATAGAGAAAACTTGTGAGGTTTGCGGTAATAAATACATCGCAAAAAAGACCGTTACCCGTTCCTGCTCTATAACTTGTGCCAGGCTACTTTACAAGCAAACCAAACGAAATGAAAAAATCGAAGCGGCTATTAAGAAAGAAACTCAGGTAAAGCTTTTCAATCCTGCCATCTCACAAAAAGAATTTCTCACCAT
>JAYVUL010000130.1:0-2011 GCA_043787935.1 Chitinophagaceae bacterium
TCCTGCGTACAGCAAAGCATGTCCGTATGAATATTTATGCGTAAACTTTTTTCTTGGTGTATAAATGGAATGGGCAAGTGTGTTATCAATTGTTGAAAATATGCTTTTGGTTTGTTGGTAAAAGTCATGGTGAAGGCCAATATCCAGCAGGTGGATATTGCCGGTGCAACTTTCATTTTCTGCAAACATAAAAGCCAGTTTATACGCCTGAAAACTGAGTGTGTGGGTTGCATTCACAGCCATTGTACCCGGCCAACTGCCATCGGCAAAAAGACCACTTGGCAGATCAATGCTGATTGTTTCGGCTCCGGATGCATTGATGTACTGAACTAACTTTTCCGCCAATCCTTGCAGGGGTTTATTTAATCCTGTACCAAATAAAGCATCCACCACGATGCTTCCGGGTGCTATTGCAGGAATGTCTTTTTCTGTTGCAATTTCATTAACGGGCACTTGCATTACTTTTAACCTGTTGAGGTTGGCAATGCAATCTGGAGCCTGTTTATCACCCTTTAAATTGAATACTTTTATTTTCCCTTTTGCTTCCTGAAACATCCTTGCAATGGCCAGGCCATCACCTCCATTATTGCCACTGCCGCAAAAAAAGAGGTAGGTTTTATTAAGGTCACAATTCCTGCTAATCCATTTGAAACAGGCTGTTGCAGCCCTTTCCATCAGGTCCACAGAGGCTATAGGCTCCTTACTGATGGTATACTGATCCCATTGCCTTATTTGTTCGGCAGAAAATATTTTCATATTGCTAAAAGTACAAAACATTTTTCGGCAAAATGAAATTGCATTGTGGGCAAGATCGGGCTTTTAAAAAGTGTACCTGGCAGAAAGACCAAGCCCAGAAGATTCAAAGCGAACCCCACCAATGAGGTTTAATTCAGGTTTCCAGTCCAGAGAAATATTGAGCGGTATTTCTTCAAATTTATAATCCAGCCCGATGATGCCTGCACCGCCAACATAAGTGTTGCTGCTCCTGAAAGCCACATAGCCACCCGCACCGGCAAACCATTGCAGGTTTTTTACTGCGTCAATAGGAAAGTGAAGTTCGTAAAGACCGCAGATACCCAGCCCGTTGTTGACACCGATAATTCCTTCTACTGCGGCTTTTTCATTCAGGAAGTGTTTGATGGTAAGTCCTGCGGTAACATAGGCAGAATTAGGCCCGAGCCGGATGCCTGCAGCAGTTTTGTAATCCTGGGCTTTTACTGCCAGTGTGGAAATGGTGATAAGGCAAATTAATAATCCTGTTCTCTTCATTGTTTTAAATTTATTATGGGTTGTATATTGATTTTAAAATTAGGGTTTCATTAGTAAGTGCATCCAAAAGTTGCGTTAAAGTAAAAATAAAAATGGTATCTGCCTGTGCATTTAGCTTACATCGGAATGGCTTTTATTCAAACAATTCCAGTTTGTTTTTTGGCCGCCTGGCATCAAGCCACTTAAATTTAGCCAGGCGTTTTTGTTCTTCCGGTATTTGGCTCATAGGGTACAGTGTTCCATCCACATCATTTACAAATTTTACTTTATTTACCTCTTTATCCACAAAATAAATATCTATCACATCGCCCTTGCAACGGTTCATGCCGGTGAAGGCACTGTCTTCATCTTGCGGATAAAAAACGCTTTCTGCGGGTGAGCCTTTCACTCTCATATAATCCAGAGCCCCATCTTTGAAATACCCATTCAATGTGCGGCCAGCCACCTGGTTATACATCTGCGGATTGATTTCATTGATCATGATGCCATTATTAAAAACGTATATTCTTTCCGCTTTTTTGTTTTTAGTGTACAGGTTAATGGTATCGCCGGCAATCTGCGATTTGTTGCTGAATACCAGGGGGTCTTTATATAACCGGAATACCGAATCTGCAGAGGAATAGAAGAGGCTGTCGCAAACTGCCTGCAGTGAATCATTGAATATCCTCACGTGATGAAAGGCCTGGAAATAGCGGATGTCAGCAGTATCGGAGGCTATAGTGGCAGCGGTATCTTTCAATGG
>JAYVUL010000131.1:0-2549 GCA_043787935.1 Chitinophagaceae bacterium
GTCAGCAAGAGGTGACCGGCCTGTTTGCCGCACCGCTTTCCTTGAAAGAGTATTGTGTACTCGGTCTGCTATATGGCAGTGGCTTACGCATCAGCGAAGTAGCGGCTTTACGCATCGGAGATATTGAAAGTGAAGCAAGGCGTTTAAAGGTCGTTCAGGGTAAAGGTGCCAAAGACCGGTACACGTTGTTATCCTGCAAACTGCTAAGCCAGTTGCGGGAGTTTTATGTGCTTGCCGAACGACCTGCAGAATTTTTATTTACCAGTCGTCAAACGGGCCGGGCATTCCATCCACGTAGTATGCAACTGGTGGTAACGGGTGCCATGAAAAAAGCGGGCTTTGCAGAAAAAGGATATACCAGCCATACCCTGCGCCATAGCTTTGCCACGCACATGCTGGATAAAGGCAGCAATATCCATGTGATCAAAACCCTGCTGGGTCATAGCAAGCTAGAGACAACCATGGTGTACCTGCACTTGCAGCAGCACACGCAATATGGCATCGTATCTCCGCTGGACAAATTATTAGGTGATAGCGATGGAACAGCAACCTCTTAGTGAGATAAGGCAACTGCTGCAACAGCGTATATTCGGTCACCCTAGTGTGCATTAGTTCAATCCATACAGCAAGGCCATCTTTCACCGGCTGAGTGTATGCCACACCACCGCTATCGGTGTGCATCTTTAAGATGCGACAACAGCAGTTGTGCCGGTGAGCAGTATCAATACCACAGTTGCGGTAACCGGCATTGCTGTAATTGTGGGGGATTAAAAAAAGAGCAATGGCTGCAGGACAGGATGGGTGAACTATTGCCTACTATTTATTACCACCTGGTGTTTACGTTACCCCAGGAGATACGGCCTTTAGTGATGGGCAACCGAAGCCAATTATTCAATCTGCTGTTTGAAGCATCACATCATACCATCAACCAATTAGCGGCCGATGAAAAATGGTTGGGTGCAAAGCCAGGTATGGTAAGCATCCTGCATACCAATGGGCAAGACCTGAGTTTTCACCCTCACGTTCATTGCATTGTAAGCGGTGGTGGCATCAATGCTGCTGGGCAATGGGTAAAAGAAAAACGGGTAAGTGGCAATTACCTGTTTCCTAAACCATTGCTGTCAACCACCTATCGTGATTACTTTCTTGCAAGGTTGCGCAGGCTGTCAGCAACGCAGCAACTAAACATCATCAATGATCCGGCACTCCCTTTAACCATGGAGAGTCTGGCTGCAATGCGGTGGAATGTACATGCCAATGCTCCGTTTGGTGGCCCCGAACAAATACTGGAATACCTGGGCAGATATACCCATAAGACAGCCATCACGGCGCATCGCATCACCTCCATCACTGAAAGCAGCATTACTTTTAAATACAAGGATTACGCCGATGGTGATAATCAAAAAGTGATAACGCTGGATCATGAAGAATTTGCGAGGCGATTTGAGCAGCATCTGCTGCCGAAGCATTTTGTAAAAATTCGTCATGGAGGCTACCTGGCACACAATGGCAAAAACAAGCGCATCGCAGCCATACATGAGCAATTGCAACTGCCAGCACCACTGCCAAAGGTGATTATTCCTTTTGCATTGATCATGCTGCAGCGCACAGGCGAAGACTACAGTCAATGTCCCCATTGCAAAGCAGGCAAAATGATCAGGGTTGCCAGTTATCTGCAGCACAACGGCGTACTGGGAAATGTAAAAGAGCTCAACCGGCAGCGTGCAAGAAACAAAGCCTCACCAATGATTACAGCCACCCATTAATCCAGCATCACCTATGACACAACTAATTTTATCGACACACGGCAGGCACCTGAAGTACGCAACTTTGGGGAGGGGAATTGATGCGCATGCACCATCTGTTTTCACCACATTGCAACTTTTTGTAAACGTTGTGGCCTATAAAATCTGCCAGCAGCAACCAACAGCTTTTTACAAATACACCTAAGTGTCCGGTGTCGCTGAACAGCGTACAGCCAAAAGCCCCGATCCCTGATGATCCGGGGCTTTTGCGTATTTTGAAATTTTATTCTGTTGGGGGGCTTTCAGCTATACAGCATAATGTTGGGCGTAGTTTAATCCTTTATTTAGGCTGTAGTGATTTTTCAATTTTTTCAATCCTACTCTCTAATAATTTTATCTGTTCTCTTAAATTTTCATTTTCCGTTTTTCCTTCTTCAATTTCATATTGTTGTTCCTGAATAGCCTTAAGGGCTATAATGCCAAAGCCGGAATAATCCATTGCAAGAACAGGTTTAGTTATTTCCCGGTCATACCGCTGATACACCAGCTCAGGAAAATAAGGCTGCACATCCTGCGCCATAAAGCCGATTGACCGCCTGCCGCCGGCCTCTCCATCTAAGTATTGATAGGTATAGGCAGGCAATTTCATCACCGCATTTAATACAGGTGTAAGCGGTGCTAGGTTCTTCTTCATTTTCCGGTCTGATAAGGCAGTGTAAACACCGGTTACCCTGTCAATATTAGCACGGAGAGAACCATTTGAATAAAAATTTAGGGAGCTGTCAATTGCGCTTACATAGAAAC
>JAYVUL010000132.1:0-9178 GCA_043787935.1 Chitinophagaceae bacterium
TCTTAAACTTATTGAACTGCTTAAACATTTTAAACGTTTTATCATGGCAAAGACAACTATAAAAAAAGCAGCAGTTACATTTAGTTCAAACGGAAACGGTGTGAATACTGAAACAGAAAAAAGACTGGAAGTTTTAAAGACTTACAAGATCTACATCGGTGGCCAATTTCCCCGGACAGAATCCGGAAGGTATTATGTAGCCACTAACGGCAAAGGAGAGAAGCTGGCAAACGTATGCCTTGGTTCAAGAAAAGATTTCAGGGATGCAGTAGTATCAGCCAGGGGCGCTTTTGGCAGCTGGAGTGCAAGGGCTGCCTTTAACCGAGGCCAGATCCTGTATCGCATTGCAGAAATGATGGAAGGCCGAAAAGCTCAATTCATTGAAGAATTAATAAAACAGGATTCAACAGCCGCACAGGCAGAAAATGAAGTAAACCTGGCCATCGACCGCCTGATCTATTATAGCGGCTGGTGCGATAAGTTTCAACAAATATTCAGCTCCGTTAACCCGGTCGCTTCTTCTCATTTTAATTTCTCTGTTCCGGAACCTACAGGTGTGGTGGCTGCCATTGCACCACAAAATAATTCCCTGATTGGTTTGGTTTCATTAATTGCTCCCATCATTGCCGGTGGTAATTCCTGCATCATCTTAGCATCCAATACCAAACCATTGTGTGCGGTAACGTTTGCTGAAGTACTGAACAGTTCTGACTTGCCGGGTGGTGTAGTAAACATTATCACTGGAAAAGTAAGCGAACTGCTTCCCTTCTTTGCAGACCACATGGATGTGAACGCCACCGTGTATTGTGAAAAAGACGCTGCCGATTTACAACTCATCAAAGAAAAATCTGCCTTAAACGTAAAGCGGATCGCATCGTATGATAAAATAGATTGGTTAAGCGATAAAGCGCAATCTCCGTATTTCATCATGGACTTCCAGGAAATAAAAACCACCTGGCACCCGATTGAAAATATTGGTGGGGCGAAAGCAGGATATTAAGTCCCCGTGTGCTGAAGGGGCATAAGGGAAATTAATACCTGGAGCAGGGAATAATGCAATCGCCACCTGTTGCCGGGCATACTGTAGCAAGCTGCTTTTTCGCATGAAATAAATCATTGATCTGGCAATGCCGCTGCTTCATGGGCATCGCTTCAAAGAAGATGGTCTTTAGGAGCTACAACCCATACTGCATAAACCTTTCACCAATTTACTTTTTTATTGCTAATCTTTGTAAAAAATAATGTGCATTTTTCTATCTTGTAAAGCACAACCATTCATCAGTACCTGCACATGTACAACATTCATCAAATACTGCAACATTACTTTGGCTACAGCCAGTTCAGGTTCAACCAGCAGGATATCATCGAAAATGTATTAGCCAAAAAAGATTCGGTTGTGCTGATGCCTACCGGTGGTGGTAAATCCTTATGCTACCAGGTTCCTGCATTAGCCTTTGATGGCGTTACGATTGTGGTATCACCGCTGATTGCTTTAATGAAAGACCAGGTAGATGCATTGAGATTGAATGGTGTTTCCTGTGCATTCCTGAATTCCTCTTTGAGCAATAATGAGCAGGCAACCGTTATAAACCAGCTTAAAAATAACCAGCTTAAATTATTATACGTGGCGCCGGAAAGATTGCTTGGGGCCAATGGATTGCTGCCATTTTTACAACAGGTAAACGTATCGCTGTTTGCCATTGATGAAGCACATTGCATCAGTCACTGGGGGCACGACTTCAGGCCGGAGTATGTGGAATTAGGTAAATTGAAAACAGCTTTTCCGGATGTTCCCGTAATTGCCCTCACAGCTACTGCAGACAAACTCACCAAGAAAGATATCATTGATAAATTATCACTCACTGATTTCACGGCCTTTGAAAATTCATTCAACCGGCCCAACATCAGTTATTTTATCAAACCAAAAAAAAATTATTTTGACGCCTTGCTGGAGTATGTGAAGCGGCATAAAGAAGACTGTGGCATTATCTATTGCCTTAGCAGAACGGGTACTGAGTCGCTGGCTGAAAAACTTCAACAGCATGGCTTTGCGGCGGCGACCTATCATGCAGGGCTGGAAAAAAACAGTAAGGATGAACGGCAGGAGAAATTTTTACGGGATGAAATAAAAATAATTGTGGCTACCATTGCCTTTGGAATGGGGATCAACAAAAGCAATGTTCGTTATGTAGTACATGCGGACTTACCCAAAAATATTGAAGGCTATTACCAGGAAACAGGCAGGGCAGGCAGGGACGGGCTGGAAAGTGAAGCCATTTTATTTTACAGCTATGCTGATGTGATGAAGCTGAAAAAATTTGCTGAAGTGGATGGCAATGAAGCCCAAAGCAAAATAATGCTGAAGAAGCTGAACCAGATGTCGGCACTCTGTGAAACAAATATCTGCCGCAGAAAATACCTGCTCAACTATTTTGATGAAGCAGCACCGGAGTATTGCGGCAACTGTGATGTGTGCCTGAGTGAAAGGGAAAAAGAAGATACCAGCATTGAAGCACAAAAGTTTTTAAGCGCTGTGAGCCGCCTCAATCAAAGGTTTGGAATGAACTATGTAATAGATTTTTTAAGGGGCAGCAGTACCACTAAAACAGAACACCTGTCAATAAAAACATACGGCATAGGTAAAGACATCAGCAAAGACCGGTGGAGACAAATTGCAAAAGAATTGCTGCAACTGCAATACCTACAGCAAAGCGAAGGGGAATACCCGGTGCTGCAGTTAAATGAAAAAAGCAATGCAATACTAAAAGGCGAATTAAAAGTAATGCTGACAAGATCAGTTACGGAAAGAAAGCCTGTTGTTGAAAAATATACTATTGCTGCAACCCTTCACCAGGATTTATTTAAAACTTTAAAAGCCATTCGTTACGATCTGGCAAATGATGAAAATGTAGCTGCATTCCAGGTTTTTTCGGATGCCACGCTGGCAGAACTGGCTACTTACCTCCCACTAACCACTCCAGACATGGCAAAGATCTCCGGCTTTGGCGATATTAAATTAGCAAAGTATGGAGATTCATTTTTAGATGCAATCATTGATTATTGCGTGGAAAATAATTTAGCCACACAAATCAATACCAAGGCACCCAGGCGTACAAGACAAACTGCGGCAAAAGAAAAAACGACCGATACCAAAAAAGCCAGCCTTCAATTATTTCAACTCGGCAGATCCATTACAGAAATTGCAGCGGAAAGAAATTTATCTGCCACCACCATTGAAATGCATTTAGCTCATTTTGTTTTTACAGGCGAGCTAAACGTTACTGAATTAGTGCGTAAAGAAAGTATTCAACCAATAATGGATGCAATTGAAAAAAGTAAGACCCTGCTTGAACTGGCGCCGGCAAAACTATTGCTGGGTGATCAGTATACTTATGGGGAAATAAGGGCGGTGATGAGTTATATGAGACGAATGAAGGAAGCCTAGCTCAGGCTTTAATATTCCGGTCCATCCATTCCTTTTGTGAGCTGGCTGCCTGTTCTACAAGTACCTGGTCTGCAATTTTTTTCTGGCCTTTGATTATGGTTTCTGTTACATAAGAATGTTCTATTGATTCGTTTTCCTGCATGCCCAGCAATTTTATTAAGGGTATCATCTTATCGCTGCCGAAATGTTTAAATAAAGGTTCATCCATTGCACTGTACACCATTACCTTTTGCTGTTGCCATTGTTCAACCATTGCCAGTTCCTTTTCATGAAGCGGGTAATGTTCAATAAAAACAGGGGTACAACCGGAAAATTTGCCGGCGTGAATCAACCGGGCTTCTGTAATACCGGATACATCAAGGTTATTTTGCTGAAAAAAATCTTTGAATTTTTTAGCGGTATCCGCAAACCAGGCAATGAATAAAGTATCTGGCTGCTCTTTTATCAATAGCGCACAGGCATTAAGTTTAGCCTGAGTGTTGAGGTATACCTTGTCTATAAAAATCCTGTCTGGGGATCCTTCCTTTGATTTACCAAATAAATTAAAAAGCATAAAATAATATTACCCTATAAATCAATAAAACAAATAGTTGCCCGGCCAAAATTAATCTGAACCGCCTGCTTCCGGACAATAACTCCCTGTTCCTTGAAAAATATTTACAATCGGGGTGTTACTGGTTTGCCGCCCCTCCGGTTGTTTCCCGGAACCTCATTCCGATTCCCTTTTACTGTCCCAAAGCTTTTAAGCTTGTAAGAAAAGGTAAGCATAAAATATTGTGTCAGTACCTGGTTCTGGACATCTTCTATGTAGCTTTCTGTTACAGTCCTGGTAATGCTGCGGTTTTGTTTTAAAACATCAAATACAGAAAGTTTCAGTTCCCCCGACTGATTTTTCAAAAACTTTTTACCAATAGCTGCATTCCATAACCAATAGCTTTGATTGAACCCTGCACTCAAGCCACTATAAGACTGATTATTTACATCATTCTGAAGAAACCAGCCTTTTTTACTCAGCAGGGTCAATTGTAAACCAGCAGTCTGCACCCGGTAATTGGTATTTACCAGTGGCTGAATGGAATTTCTTGCCACACTAAAACTTGTATTATATGACAGATTAAAATCGATGAATTCACTGATGTTGCTGGAAATAACAACACCTGTTGAATAGGTGTAATTATTAGTAGTGCTTTTATTGTAATTCACTATCCCCGGAATTTTTGACCAGGTAAAGCCTCCATTAATATTGAAATTTGATTTGATAAATTTCAACGGCATTCCATAGGTTAAAAATGAACGCATGCTAACGTATCCGTCAAGGTTCACCGGTTTGGTTAGTTGTGATCCCTTATTCAGGATAATATTGTTTGCCAGCACAGAGTCATTACCCGCGATATAGCTTGCATTGGAAACATAACTGTCAGCCTGCTGCAAATAAACATTGGCTAAAAAACTGCTTCCCTTTGCAGTATTGGTAAAAGTATATCTCCCGCTCAACGTATTGGTGGTTTGCTGTTTTAAATCAGGGTTCCCGGTGGTTAAAAACAAGGGATTATTATTGTTGATCACATTCTGCAGCTGGCTAACAGACGGAATGTTGGTATTGGCACGGTAAAAAAGATGGATGCTGCTTTTAGCGGAGAGTTTTTTCTTCCACATCAAATTAGGTAACAGGTTACTAAATGTTTTATTTACTGTAAACCGCTGAGGAAAAAGCTGATCACTGTTCAACTCAGTATACTTATAAGATAAGCCTGCAGAAAACATATTGTCCCTGTCACCTGAACGGAAAGAAACGCCGCCAGTCTGACTGATAACCCTATTATCAAAACGATTGGAAAGACTGCTGTCAAACGAGCTGTATTTTTCATTGCCCTGATCAAATTGATATACCTGCTGATTGGATCTATTTTTTGAAAGAGAAGGTGAATAATTAAGTTGAAATTGTCCCTTTTTTCCAATAGGTTCGGTATATGCAATGTTCCCGGAAAAAGTAGTACCATTTGCTGATTGTGACGTGTATTGCCGTACAGAATCATTTCCATCAGAGGTATTGAAATATTCATTGATTGATTCAAGGAAAATATCCCCTTCCCGGTGACTGGCACCCACACTTACATTTATAGAAACTGTTCTTCCCTTTTTTGCAAAGGCATGCCGGTATAGCAGGCTGTTGTTGGTATTATAGCCTGAGGTGTTGCTGTTGCTGCCGTAGCGGGTGCGGCTTACTAAATCACTTAATGTATAAAATCGTGTACCCGTTACCGCCTTGTCGCCATTATTTTTTTGAAAGCTGAATGAGGGGGTAAAAATGAGGGCGGTGGAAGAGTCTATTTTATATTCCATCCTCAGGTTAAAACGGTGATTAAAATTATTGGACGCGGAAAGGGCAGTTTCATCATAAAACTGGTTGGCATCATTTTTTATAAAATATTCATTGTTGCTAACCTGGCTGTTACCGGTGTTGCTTTTATTGAAAAAATAGCTGCCGGTTACGTCAATTTTACTTGACCACCTGTCACCGTAATTGATACCCACTGCATTGGTAGCACTGATTCCGTTCTGCTGCCCCACAAGAAAGTTATTTGCATTTCCCGAGTTACCACTACCACCCCGGTTACCACCGCTTCTGTTGCCACCTCCCCTGCCACCTCCGCCACTACTGCTGGTTACACCCAACAGATCCTCGCTGCCGAAATTTTGTTGATTAATATTATTGAAAAGGCCAACAAAGGAGAGCCTGCGGTCACCCTTAAAAAAACTCACATTTCCCCCTGCGGCATACCTGTCATTGGTTCCATATCCTGCATACAACCTTCCAAACTGGCTGTTTCGGTTACCCGTTTTAGTTACAATATTAATTGCTTTAGTACTGTTGCCATCATCAAATCCGGTAAACTGTGCCTGGTCACTCAGGCGGTCAAACACCTGTATTTTATCAATGATCTCTGCAGGAAGATTTTTTAAAGCATCAGTGGCATCATCCCCAAAAAAATCTTTGCCATCCACCGTTACTTTTTTCACCTGCTCGCCCTGTGCAGTTACCGTTCCGGTTTTATCTACCGTAATGCCAGGCATTTTTTTAATCAGGTCTTCAGTAGTGGCATCGGGGTTTACTTTGTATTGGCTGGCACCATATTGGATCGTATCGCCCTTTTGGCTCACCGGCGCCGCCTTTGCAATAATAGTTACATTAGCTAAGTCCTTTCCCTGTCGAACCAGGTTAAAGATACCTCTGTCATCATCACCTACCGATATAAAAATACCAGAAACATATTGCTGATAGTTGACTGTATTTATGGTAATAATAAAACTATCCGTAACTACATCCGTAAATTCAAAATGCCCGGCAGTATCCGAAACTGCAGTTTTTACCAATGAAGAATCTGAATGTAACAATAAAGAAACAGTTGCTCCTCTTACCGGGCCATTGTCTTTTTCATCTTTCAAAACACCTTGTATCCGGTTTGTTTGCGCCTCGCTTCCCAACAAACTAAACATCAATATGACTGCGAGTGTTACAAATTTGATCATAATAACTTTTATTCCTTTCTTACTGGTGGTATGGACTTCAAATATCCTGTTAAGTAAACGAAGCTGCTTAATATTCTTAAAGTTGGGTTCCGGCTTCCTATTCCGGAGAGCATTTTTAGGCTGGAGTTTCAATCAATGATTTCGTAAATAAAATCAATATGGTGCAGTAATTTACCCGGTTGTTCCCGGATCATCCCGGTTTTACCTTTCATTCCATCAAACCCTTCCTTCATCAATAATATTCCTGTCTACTTCTTCTATTTGTTTGTGTTCTTTATTTAACTGTTTTATCTTCTTACCATAAGATATTTTGGTGATCAATACAAACAACACCGGCACTACAAATATGGCAAGAGTGGTTGCCGAAAACATGCCGCCAAAAACTGTCCAGCCAATTGTTTTACGGGATTCTGCTGCTGCACCGGTTGCAAAGGCCAATGGCAATACCCCCAATATAAATGCCAGCGATGTCATTACAATAGGCCGCAAGCGCAGGTTAACAGCCTGCAAGGTGGCGGCAACAATTTCCACGCCCTGGTCCACCCTTTCTTTTGCAAACTCCACAATAAGGATAGCATTTTTTGCAGCCAGTCCGATCAATGTTATTAACCCGATTTGTGCATAGATATTGTTTGTCAGGTTCGGCAACAATAACAGGGTCAGGATGGATCCAAATGCCCCAATCGGCACCGCAAATAATACAGAGAAGGGAATGAACCAACTCTCGTACAATGCAGCCAGAAAGAGGAATACAAAAATGATAGAAATGGCAAAAATGAGTTTGGTGCTGTCACCTGCAGCTATTTCTTCCCGGCTTAACCCTGAAAACTCGTACCCATATCCTACCGGTAATGATTTGGCCGCCACTTCTTTTAATGCCGTTATCGCCTGGCCGCTGCTGAATCCCGGTTTAGGTGATCCGTTTATTTCAACAGACCGGTAAATATTATAATGCGAAATTAGTGAAGGGCTCTCAGTAACCGTAGTGGTAACCAATGAACTAAGTGGTATCATATTACCCTGGCTGTTGCGCACATAATATTTTCCCAATTCGCTGATGGAAGAACGGTAAGTACTGTCAGCCTGCGCCAGCACCCGAAAATTCCTTCCGTACAAATTAAAGTCGTTGATATAACTGCTGCCCAATAATGTAGACAGGGTGCCATAAATATCGGCAACGGATATCCCGAATTTTTTTGCTTTCTCTTTGTCTACATCCACCTGGTAGCTTGGTGTATGTGTGGTAAAAAATGTGTACGCCATCCCTATCTCAGGCCGCTTATTTACTTCTGCCAGAAATTTACGGGCAACATTTTCAAATTGCTGAATATTATCCGTACTGGTGGTTTGCTGCAGTTCAAATGTAAAGCCGGCTGTTTGACCAAGGCCCGGAATTGCAGGTGGTGCGATAGCCAGTATCCTTGCTTCTTTTATATCAGCAGTCCGCTTCTGGATTTCTGCAATTATGCTTTGCAGTTGGGTTTCTTTAGTTTCCCTGTCGCTCCATGTTTTAAGGTTAACAAACATGGTTCCGGCATTGGATTTACTGGAAAAAGTAATGATGTTCAATCCTGCCAATCCACCAACAAGTTTAACGCCAGGCACAGACTGTACACGGGCCATAATATTCAGCAGCATGGCTTTACTTCTGGCAGTGGAAGCCGCTTCAGGCATTTCATAGGTAACAAATAGACGCCCCTCATCTTCCGAGGGAATAAATCCTGAAGGTTTAGTTTTGAACATGAAGAACAAACCAACAAATAAACACAGCAGCATTATTATTACAACGGGTGTTGCTTTTATCCATTTTGAAACACCGCTGGTATAAGAGCGGTTGAATTTTCCAAAGCCCCTGTTGAACCAGGCAAAAAATTTATCCAGTAAATTTTTCTTTGCATTTTCGTCTTTAGAGGGCTTTAGCATAATGCTGCACAATGCCGGTGTAAGTGATAAGGCTACAAATGCGGAAATGATTACAGACACAGCAATGGTAATGGCGAACTGCTGATACAACCGCCCAACGATACCCGGGATAAAACCAACGGGAATAAACACTGCAGCCAGAATCAATGCTATAGCGATAACAGGTCCGCTAATATCCCTCATCGCTTTTCTGGTTGCTTCTTTAGCAGATAGTTTTCCATGATCAATATAATGCTGTACCGCTTCCACCACCACAATGGCATCATCCACCACAATACC
>JAYVUL010000133.1:0-10686 GCA_043787935.1 Chitinophagaceae bacterium
TGGAATTGTTGCAACTGTTACCAGACAACTGCACGGTTCATATCATTTCTCACAGCCGCGGCGGACTGGTAGGTGATATTTTAGCAAGGGCCAGTGGCACCAATACCAATATTGGTTTCAGTGAGCTGGAGATGGAACTTTTCCCGGAAGGCAGCACCAGTAAAAAATGTATGGCGTCAATCAATACCGCTTCAAGGAAAAAAAATATCATTGTTCAAAAATTTATCCGGGTGGCAAGCCCATCAATGGGCACTTCACTGCTTGCCAACAGGCTGGACCATTTCCTAAACACGGTCTTAAATTTCATTGGTATCTCCTCGGGCACTGTTGCCAATCCTGTATATGCCGGAGTAAAATCATTGCTTGGAGAAGTAGCTGCCACTAAAAGCAAGGTGGATGTATTACCGGGCATTGAAGCGATGGTGCCGGATTCTCCATTCATAAAAATGCTGAATAACCCTGCCAGTATTATTGAAGCTCCGCTTACTGTTTTGAGTGGCAACTGCACAGTACATGTGGAACTCAAAGCTCTGCTGGTGATCTTAACCAAATTGTATTTCCGCCGTAAAAATGATATGGTGGTGGATACCTGGTCCATGTATTTTGGTACGCCAAGAAAAAAAGATACCTGGTTTTTCCTGGATGATGCAAAGGGCACCGACCACATCCATTATTTCCGCAGTAAAGATTCGCAGGAAGCCATGGTGAGGGCATTGAGCGCAACCACTGATGCGATAGCCGGGTTTAAGACTTTGCAGGAAGCGGATATTTCCGATGCCAACAGGAATGCGGCTTTATCGCCATTTATTACTACCGAAGTAAAAATGGACCTGGATAAAATTACCGGTACCAAACCAATCGCAATCATTCTTCCCGGCATTATGGGCAGCAACCTTTACCGCGACCAGGATAAGGTGTGGGTTGACTTTTGGAGTTTTGTGAAAGGAGATATGGCAAAGTTAGACATCACTGCACCAAACATCTCGGCACTCTCCCTGATGGGCAGCGGCTACCGCAAACTGGCAAAATATTTATCCGGTAAATATGATGTGCTGCCTTTCGCTTATGACTGGAGGCAATCATTAACTGAGGAAGCAAAAAAACTGGATGACACCATCAAAATTTTGCTGGAGAAAAAACAACCCATACATGTTATTGCACACAGCATGGGCGGTGTGCTGTTCAGGGAATTTATTTTGGGAGGGTCGCAATGGGCGGCATTGAATAATTCCCAGGGGTTTAAAACATTATTATTGGGTGCACCCCTGGGTGGTTCTTTTTTAATTCCTGAAACATTAAGCGGACGAGGTGGAAATATCAGCAAGCTGAGTATGATAGATCTGAAGCATAGCAAAAAAGATTTACTGAAGGTATTTTCCCAATGCCCCGGCTTATACAACCTGCTGCCGCTAAGTACAACACCGTATGATTTTTCAAAAGAAGAAACCTGGTCAGCATTAATCAGTAATTCCGGAAATATAGGTACAATCCCGGGTAAAGACAATCTAATTCCGGCGATTTTAAAAAAGTTTGATGATTTCAGAAAAAATATCCTCAACAATAAAAATAAGATTGATTACCGCAATATTATTTACATAGCGGGAAAATCTGATGCCACAACTTCCACTTATGAATTTGAAAATAATGGTAGAGATAATGGTGTAGTGTTTAAGAGTACCACTGATGGAGACGGCAGCGTAACATGGGCAAGCGGCATACCCGAAGAACTGGTGCAACGTAATGCGGTTTACTATTGCACCACAGAACATGGCGAACTGGCCAATGAACCCGATATTTTCAATGCCTTTTCGGAATTATTAGAAACAGGAATCACTTCCCTGCTCAGTAAAACCCCGCCTTTGTCAAGAGGTGGCAGCCAACTGACCGATAATCCCAAATATGAAATTGTACCGGTAGATGCAGGCAATATTGAAAAGATTGCGATGGGGATAAAAAAGACAGAGAAAGAAATTACTACCGACACGCCATTAAAAATAACCATGAGCAATGGCAACCTGGCCTGTGCACAATTCCCTTTACTTACCGGTCATTTTTATAAGGATGGCATTATGAGTGCAGAAAAGGTTTTAGATGGTTGCTTTAACGGAATGCTGCATGAAAAACATGCGCTGGGCCTTTACCCGGGAGGGGTTGGCAGCAGTGAAGTATTCCTGTCTTATACCACCTCCCCAAAAGGAGCGGTGATTGTGGGGCTGGGTGAACTGGGTGAATTAAGTGGCTACCAACTGGAGTTGAGTATAACGCAGGGAGTAAGTAAATACTTGCTGGAGTTAAGGGATTTTGAATCATTGAATAAAGAAGAATTCAACAATATTTTTCAAGGAGGAGTTGGTATTTCTGCAATAATTGTGGGCTGTGGGTATGGCGGCCTTAGTATTGAAAGCTCACTAAAATCAATTATTCTAGGTGTAAAAAAAGCCAATAACAGTATCGGCGGGTTAAACAATGCTTCCTTAAAAAAAATAGAAACGATTGAGATTATTGAATTGTATGAAGACCGGAGCCTGCAGGCATTTTATACTTTAAAAAAATTAGAAGCCGATCAGCACCTTAACATTGTATTGCCCTACAACAAAATTAAAAAACTACCCGGCTACAGAAAAAGAGTGCCGCTTGATTTCCAGCAGGACTGGTGGCAAAGGGTTTCTGTTGAAGTGAAAACAAAACCTTCCTACTACCTGAAATTTTCTGCCTCCACCGGCTCGGCAAGAGAAGAGGTTCGCCAACTCAACAGCAACCCGGTGATCCTCCAGCACTTTATTGATAAGATATCCGGTGATGATAAATGGACACCTCAACTGGCCAAAACTGTGTTTGAGCTGCTGATACCAAATGATTTTAAAGATGCCGTAAGGAACCAGTATAATATCTTATGGAAACTGGATAAATACTCAGCCGCCTTTCCGTGGGAGCTGCTGCAGGACGGTGCTACACAAAGCAAACCCTTGTGTGTGAGTTCGGGCATGATACGCCAGCTGGCCACTACCGATTACCGCACACAGATAAAACGTTCTTATGCCGACAACGCTCTGGTAATTGGCGACCCCGACCTGGAAGGGTTTGTACATCAGTTGCCAGGTGCAGCAGAGGAAGCAAGAAAAGTAAGTGACATCATTGGCAGCAATAACTTTACTGTTACCACCGTAATAAAAAAAGGTTTTGCGGATAATTTACAGGCACTTTTCCAGGATGAATACAAAATGATACACCTGGCGGGGCATGGTTTTTTTAAACCAGGAACGGAGGATGAGAAGAAAAAGAAAAAAGGCAGCCAGGATACTGTTGATAATGCTACCGATGCAATGCCTGAGGCAGGGATGGTAATTGGCAACGGCATCTTTTTAACCACCAAGGAAATAAACCAGATGAGCCAGGTGCCGGAATTTGTTTTTATCAATTGCTGTTACCTCGGTAAAACGGATGGCCTGTCTGAAGCTACCTCCCAGCAGCATAATAAACTGGCGGCCAACCTGGGTGTGCAATTGATTGATATGGGCGTAAAAGCCATCATAGCAGCCGGCTGGGCGGTAGATGATAACTCAGCTTTGCTGTTTTCAGAAACTTTTTATAAAGAAATGTTTGCCGGTGCCAACTTTGGCGATGCCGTGCAAAAAGCAAGAAGCGAATGCTTTGACAAATACCCCAACAATAATACCTGGGGCGCTTACCAATGTTATGGCGACCAGTTTTATAAATTCACCGTACGCTCCAATACAAAAAATAAAAAGTTCAGTTATGTGCTCCCGATGGAGGTGGAAATAGACCTGCACAACCTTTATAATAAAGTGACTGATGGCAAATATCCTGCAGATTCTTTGCTGGATGAATTGCAGGCCATCAGTGGTGCAGTAGATAAAGCCGTTTTGAGAAACGGCGCCATTACAGAACTCGAAGCAAAAATATTAATTGGCCTGAACAAACAGGATATAGCCATTGAAAAAATAAATTCAATGCTCAAATTTGAAGAGGCTGATTACACGGTAAATACTTTAGAAAACCTCTGTAACCTAAATATTAAAATTTCCGGGAATACCCCGGGTAAAACAGACACTGATATAAAAGCCATCATCGATAATTTTGCTTACCTCCTTAAAATTGGAGATACCAGCCAGCGGCATTTACTGATAGGCATGGCGTACAAAATACTGTTTGCAAAATCAACCAAAGATGCAGACAGAACAGCAGCACTAAAAAATGCGGTCAACGAATACAAGCAGGCATTTGATATTGCAAAGAAAAATGACAGTGGTATAATCGATCCGTTGTGCAACTGGCTGCAGTTAGAAAGTATGCTGGTATTATCTGCAAAAGCTGGCACTGCCGGATGGGGCAAAAACTCAGTGAACAATTACAAACTCCCCACCATAAAAGCCGCCTCTGGCTGGCTGGAAAAAATACTGGCAGCAGATATTGACCAGGAAAAAGATTACGAGTTTTGGGACCTGCTGAACGAGGCCAACGTATTACTCACCAGGCTTTGCCTGCAACCAGATGCTGTGGCAAAAGAAAAAGAAATTATCGATGCAGTAAAAAAATCATGGATTAGTACTGGGGCTAAAAACAAACTGGCCAACGGGCTCGAACACGTTGACTTATTGATAACAGCAGCAAAGCTATCCAAACAACCCAAATCAAAAATATTGATCCGGTCTTTGGAAAAATTACACGACCTGCTGAAAAAGGAGAATGTTTGATTAAAAGCAACAGGTACGGTCATTATTGATTACACTGCAGGAAACAGGGGCTAACCACTAAAAACGGATTAAAGAGTGGTTAGCCCTTTACCCCATTGAAAAAAATCCGGCTTGCTTTCGCAATGCTTATTCAAAACATAAACAGCGGGCAGAACAAACACCCCTGTTAATAATTTCATTCCTCCTACATTTGCTTTTCCAAAATAAACTATGCAATTAATCCCGGTAAACGACGCTGCTGCTGCCAACCAATTTTTACAGGTGGCAGTGCAATTGTATAAAGACGACACCAACTGGATACGTCCGCTTGATAAGGATATTGAAGAAGTATTTAACAAAGAAAAAAACAAAGCCTTTCGTTTTGGCGAAGTGGTAAGATGGGTATTAAAAGATGACGCCGGGCAATTGATCGGACGCATTGCAGCCTTCATCAATAAAAAGTATAAAAATAAGGGTGACGAGGTGCCGGTTGGCGGATTCGGTTTTTTTGAATGTATCAATAACCAGGAAGCAGCTGATCTATTATTTGATAATGCCAAACACTGGCTGATACAAAACGGCATGGAAGCCATGGACGGCCCCATCAACTTTGGCGAAAGAGATAAGTGGTGGGGTTTGGTAACAGAAGGCTTTACTGAACCTTTGTATTGCATGAACTACAACCCTCCATACTACGTTAAGTTATTTGAAAACTATGGCTTTCGTTTATTTTTCAACCAGGTATGTTTTGCGATAGACCCCAAAAAAGCCCTGTCAGCCAAAATTCATGAACGGCATAAGCAATTGGAAGCCACTCCCGGCATTCATTCAAAACTAATTGACAAAAACCAGTTAGAAAAATTTGCAATGGATTTCACCACGGTCTACAATAAAGCCTGGGCAGGCCATGGAGGCCTGAAACAATTAAGTAAAGACCAGGTGATGCTGATGTTTAAAAAGATGAAACCGGTTATTGATGAACGCATTATTTATTTTGCTTACTACCATGAAAAGCCCATAGGCATGTTCTTAAACCTTCCCGACCTGAACCAGTATTTTAAATATATGAATGGAAAATTTGGCCTGTTGCAAAAATTGTATTTTGGCTATCTTCAAAAATTCAGGCCCTCAAAAAAGTTTTGCGGACTGGTATTTGGTGTGGTACCCGAATGGCAGGGAAAAGGGGTAGATGCCTATCTTATCGGGGAATGTTCTAAGGTCATCCAGGTGCCTTCCGAACCCTACACTGCCTATGAAATGCAATGGATTGGCGACTTTAACCCGAAAATGATCAACGTGGCAGAAAACTTTGGGGATACCTTCCGAAGCAGGAACCTGGCAACTTTCCGGTATTTGTTTGACAGGACTAAGGAGTTTAAAAGGCATCCTTTTTTAAGTTAGTTTTAAAATGGCCTGATACAGGTAGTAAGTAACGGATTGAAAAGATGGAAAAGCTAAATGGTAAATGGCGGGCGGAATGAAATTTCTCCCCGGACAACAAACTAAAAACACCAATTCGTAAAAAGAGTAAAGTCTTTCTTAAATTGCATTCTCAATATTTTTAAAACACAATACAATCCTTTAGGCCCGCCCGGATAAACCGGTCGGACGGGGGATAGAGAACATGGACAAATTCATCGTATCAGCAAGAAAGTACCGTCCGCAGATCTTTTCAACTGTAGTGGGCCAATCACATATCACCACTACTTTAAAAAACGCCATTAAGAATAACCAGCTGGCACATGCGTTTTTGTTTTGCGGGCCAAGGGGGGTGGGCAAAACAACCTGCGCCAGGATATTAGCCAAAACCATCAATTGCGAAAACCAAACCAAAGACGGAGAAGCCTGCAACACCTGCAACAGCTGTATTTCTTTTGATGCAGGAACTTCCTTAAATATTCATGAACTGGATGCTGCCAGCAATAACTCGGTGGATGATATCCGCAGTTTGGCAGAGCAGGTGCGGTTTGCACCACAGGCCGGTAAATACAAAGTATATATTGTAGATGAGGTACACATGCTGAGTGCCTCTGCATTCAATGCATTTTTAAAAACACTGGAAGAACCGCCGCCCTACGCCATTTTTATCCTGGCTACCACAGAGAAACATAAAATTTTACCAACCATCTTAAGCCGTTGCCAGATATTCGATTTTAAGCGAATTACCAACAACGATACCGTAGAACACCTGCAGGAAATTTGTGAGAAAGAAGAAATAAAAGCAGACAAAGCTGCCCTCCACATCATAGCCCAAAAAAGCGAAGGCTGCATGAGAGATTCGCTGAGTATACTGGATAAGATTGTTAGCTTTACCAATGGAGAAGTTACCTACGCCAACACGCTGGAGCACCTGAATATTTTAGATGAGGATTATTATTTCCGCTTGCTGGATCATTTGCTGCAGCAAGACTTGAGCAGCGCTTTGCTGATGTATGATGAAATAAACCGCAAGGGTTTTGAAGGCGATACGGTGATCAATGGCTTTGCAGAATTTTTACGCAACCTGCTGGTGAGCAGCGATGCTAAAGTAGCCATGCTGCTGGAAGTGGCAGAAGACTTTAAACAGAAATATTTACAGCAGGCGCAGAAAGTTCCTGCTGCTTATATCATTAGTGCATTAAACATTTTAAACGAGGCTGAAATCAATTACAAACAGAGCCGCAATAAAAGGCTGCATGTAGAGTTGACCATTATCAAACTCAGCTACCTGCAGCAGGCGCTGGAACTCGTGAACAACGAAGGCACTGTCAGTAAAAAAAAAATAGTTGACGGATCGAAAACGGTTGCCTTTAGGGCATTGCCCATATATAATGTGAAGAGTGAGTTGATGATCAGTAATAAGTTAATAGTTCCAAGTGATCAGCCGGTTGCCAAAGTAAAACCGCCCGAAGGCGCAAGGCTCATAATTGAAGAGCCTTCCGTAAAAATTGAACCCTCAAATCGCCAACCCCAAACCCCAATCCCCAAACTCCAGGCAACCAAGCCTGAGCAAACTACCGGACTTGGTTCCCTGCAAAAAATAAGAAAGCAGATTGCGGAGCAGAATAAGAATGGCTTTACCGAAATAAAAACAATTACAGAAGAAGAGCTTCACCAGGTATGGGGACGGTTTATTGAGACCCTAAAAGCAAATAACAAACACTCCGCCATTTTACATTTTAAAAGTGCGGAGTTAAGAATAATTGATAATTGCTGCATTGGAATTATCACTGATAGCGAAATTCAAAAAGCATTCATTGAGGGAGAAAGGGCCGTTTTGATAGAACACCTGCAAACTTATTTCAATAACCGGGCATTGGTGTACCAGGTAACTGTGGTTGAAAATGAAAAAGACAATAAGCCCCATGAAAAAACTTTAAGCAGGAAAGAGCAGTATTTGAAGATAATAGAAGAGTACCCTTTGGTGAAGGAGTTGAAAGAAAGATTGAAGCTCGAACTGGAATAACCAGGTTTCTTCTGCAGCGCAGGAAACCAGGAATACAAAACAATAATTCAACAGATGGACCAGGCCAAACACTACAGTTACCTTCTGCTGTAGAAGCGTGCGACAACAATGAAGTTCAAGCAGTATTCTCCTGCCCGGATCAAAATAAAACCCGGTTTTGCCTAAAAAACGTTCAAAAAACAAAATAACGCCGGGCCTTACTGTTTGTATATGCTCTTTTGCTTTTTTTACATTAATTTCGACCCTCAATATAAATACTTAGAAAATATCTATTATGGCAGAAGTGATTAGAATGCCGCTACTGAGCGATACCATGACCGAAGGGAAGATAGTAGCATGGAATAAAAAAGTGGGCGATAAAGTTAAAGCAGACGATGTACTGGCAGATGTTGAAACCGATAAAGCTACCATGGAAGTAAATGGTTATGTAGACGGAACCTTACTCTATATCGGAGTTCCGGCTGGCCAGGCGGCAAAAATAAACCAGATCATAGCGATTATTGGCAAAGAAGGAGAAGATTATAAAGGCCTGCTGGATGGGGATGGCGGTGCAGCCACCATTGCCACTCCGGCTAAAGAAACACCAACTGCGGCACCGGCAGCCATGGCACCTGTTGCTGCAAAAGTTGCTTTACCTGATGGGGCAAAAGAAATAAGGATGCCGTTATTGAGTGACACCATGACGGAAGGAAAAATTGTAAGCTGGAATAAAAAAGTAGGCGACCTGGTAAAAAGTGATGATGTGCTTGCTGATGTGGAAACAGACAAAGCCACCATGGAAGTGGTGGGATATGAAGCAGGCACACTTTTATATATTGGTGTAGAAGCCGGAAAAGCTGCCAAAATAAATGAGATCATTGCTATTGTTGGAAAGCCGGGCACAGATGTAAGCGCTTATGTGGCTGCTGAAAAATCGGGAGCAAATGCAGGGCCGGCCACAGACAACGGACCACAGTCGACGGCAGCCCCTGCCGTTGCTGAGCAACCTCAAACGGCAAACCTGTCTGCCGGACAGGAAGGCCCCGAACCGCAAACTGCACCTTCTTCCGACCAAAGAATAAAAGCGTCTCCTTTAGCAAAAAAATTAGCTGCCGATAAAGGGATTGACCTTTCTAAAATAAATGGCAGTGGAGATAATGGCCGCATCACTAAAAAAGATGTTGACGGTTTTGTACCTGCTGCAGCGCCGGCAATTACCGTTGCTGCACCTGCTTCCAAAGCTGCAGTGGCTGCAACTGCTCCAACCTTTACTGCCATTGGACAGGAAGGGCACACAGACATAGAGTTAACGCAAATGCGTAAAGTAATTGCCCGCCGTCTTGGTGAAAGCAAATTCACGGCACCGCATTTTTACCTTACCATGGAGATTAACATGGACAATGCTATTCCTGCAAGAGTAGCCATGAACGAGGTAAGCCCTGTTAAAATTTCTTTCAATGATATGGTGATAAAAGCTTGTGCCATGGCACTTCGCCAGCACCCGGCAGTAAATAGCAGCTGGATGAATGATTTCATCCGTCAGAATCACCATATCCATATCGGGTCAGCGTTGGCGTTACCTGAGGGATTGATCGTTCCGGTAATCCGCTTTGCTGACCAGAAATCATTATCACAAATTGCAGCCGATGCCAAACAATTGTATGGCAAGGCAAAAGATAAAAAATTGCAACCGGCTGAATTTACAGGTAACACATTCACCATTTCTAACCTGGGAATGATGGACATAGAACAGTTTACCGCCATCATCAATCCGCCGGACAGCGCTATATTAGCAGTAGGCGCCATTAAAGAAGTGGTGGTGAAAAAGGGCGAAGGCTTTGGTGTAGCTAATATCATGAAAGTAACGCTGAGTTGCGATCACCGCAGTGTGGATGGATCAGTGGGAGCAGCTTTTCTGCAAACAGTGAAGAAGTTTTTGGAGAACCCGGTGACCATGCTGGTGTAACGGGTTCAAATTTTAAAATAACTGCATAAAAAAAGGCGCTGATTTTTCAGTGCCTTTTTGTTACATGCTCAGCTATGAGTATGTTTTTAATTCTTTGGTTAAAAAATTTAAAAATTACTGTTGTAATACAACACGGCCTTTAAAAAATCCTTCCTATTTTTCAGCTTTAAATTATTTGTTTTTATAAAAGCTTCCAGCTCCGTTTTCTTGTCTGAGGTTAATTCGTCAAGCGTTGATCTATTATATTTAACAGCGGTCAATTTATCATTTACCAGGGCGTTCTGTGTGATATCCAAAGTATATTTCCTGGTATTGTTTACTATTCCGTTTGAATAATTTTCCCCTTTGGGTTTTTTTGTATATCCCTGCAGCATGGTTATTTTACCCCTGGCCAATACCTGCACAAATTCCGGTGCAACAGGGTAAATATCAGATCTGAAAACCATATCCTCAGTAGTATCCGTGAAATCGCTCAATCCATAAATCCGGATTTCCTTTACATTGTTATAAAATTCATACATCGTATCATTTTTATAATAGATAAATCTATTATTGGATGCATCTAAATTTATTTTATCTACAAAGTATTTTTCATCATTTAC
>JAYVUL010000134.1:0-16862 GCA_043787935.1 Chitinophagaceae bacterium
GGCTCCACCATTGAAATTACTATCACCGGTATACGCTTATTGCCCCCATATAATTTCTCCTGGTCACGCAGCAATCTTACCAGGTGGTTCCCCTTCAACCCCGGATGGTTGATGTCCGTGATCACAAGATCAATTTTATTGCCGGCTTTTATTTCGCTCTCCAGGAAATTAGCCGCTGCAGTACCATTGGAAAACTGGATCAACTCCACATTGTTGAAAAAGGGCCGGATGCAATAGTCTATAATTCCATTCCTGAACAGCCGGTGGTCATCAATATACACGATCCTTAGCGGGGTGGTTAAGTGAACTTCCCCCTGCTGAAACAATTTACCTTTTGCTGAGATATGCCAGTTGCTTAGATCCATCCCATTGAAATTTACGCACTATTTAAACATATTGCAGATATAAATATCGGTGGTTTTTCCGAGGGCCGTTGTTGCAACATAATATCCAAATTTGGCAAAGGGTATGCACGCATCCCCAGCAAATACTTCAAAGCCAGCCAATGGTTTACCCCGGTTGCAATGCATACAAGTAAGGCCTGCCAATTGCACCCGCCAGTTTTCCGGGTGCTGGCGCCGGATACTTCCAAAGTGTTTCTGCAGGTGGGCGAGGAAATGATATTTTGAAATATCCTGGAGCAGCATATCTTCCGGTATGAAAGGCTCCACGATGGATGCATCGAGGCTTAGTGCTGCTTCTATGAATTTTTGCTGCAGCAGGTCCTTCGAAATTTCTTTCGCTATACTTTCGTGCTGGATCTTTCTTTCGATGACTGATAATGCCTGGTTCATAGTTACTCTTTTATACTGCTGATTGAATGGTGTAAAGATTTGATCACGACATGCTGTTTGTAAATGATCCACAGCAGGATCATAAATACGACCGGCTCAATGATCACGAATATCCAGATGTTGATGGCTTCGTAGGTGATGTGCAGTTTGGCTGCCATCCATACCAGCAGGTCCACGCAATGTTTGAATAGTTCATTCATGTTATAAAAGTAATTATTTTAAATAGCCCGGCTGAATAAAAGAGGCTTTCAGTTGTTGATAAGCCCTGGCTTTACCTCCTACCCTGTATTCCCAGCTCAGGAAGGTAACGAGGCGGGAGGAAAGGTACCTGGGCCAGGGAGACAAAAGTGAAGAAACTTTGTATAAATGGGGGTTTTCCCGTAATCCAGGATAAACATTTCCCTCATCCGGCTTCTTACCCTCACCCCGTACCTTTCTTCAATTTCATGGCTGCTTAAATTGGTGGTGATATTGTAGTATGCCAAAAGCAGAATAAAAATCATAACGGCCTATTTTTATTCCATACATACCTGCCCTAAATACCCAAGAAGATAAATCTGATTCAATAATCTCGCTTACCTGATATAATACCCCTCACCCCACCCCTTGGCTCTTGAACATCACCTATATACCTTGGTATTAGATGTATATGTGCATGTGGAATTGTTTGACCTGCAACTTCATTATTATTGATCCCCACATTAAAACCACCAGGGGTATATTTTTCCTGTAAAATATTTTTTACTTTATTCAGTAAGTTTATGCAATCATATTGTTCCCCAATAGTTAATTTAAAATAGTCTGCACAATGACGCTTTGGGATTATCAATGCATGCCCCGGATTTACCGGGAACCTGTCAAAAATTGCATATGTCAATTCGCTTTCAGCAATCAATTCTCTCTCCGGTTTACAAAAAGGGCACATAGTATTATGACTTGTCATTGTAAAAAATCAAATCCATTATTAGATGCTATCGTGATAAGCGGCTGAATCCTGTCCCTGAATTTAGCCTTAGTGAAATTAATATTTACCCCATCAATTTCATTTATACCGGGAAAGATGGTCAAATAATCCTCCAAAAACTTATTCTTCGGCTCTTTTTCCCTTATTACTTTTATTGCTTTTAGTTGTAATTTAAAAAAAGAATCAAAATACTTATCAAGAGAAGGCAATTTATCACTCTTCATACTGTTAAATGATTTGTCAGCGGGGATCAGGTTCCAAATCAGATCGTGTGAAACAAAATTGTATGGTATAAAATGCTCTACTGCATAATCATCAATGATCAAAGGTTTATTGGTATAAATACATTTAACTGAATCCGAATACCTGAAAACGATATCCCAGAATTTAGTCCGTTGTTTTGACAAACTACCTCTTATTGCTGGTTTTATTAGCTTGTTCGGAATATCAGGCACGTTAGGATTTTTTGATTGTAAAAACATCACTAAATTCCAATAACAGAAATCCTTTATCAATCCTGCATTTTCCAAAAAATAATTTACCCAGGCCAGATTTACCTGTATAAAATCGTCATACAAAGCATAAGGGCATAAATTCTTTAGATCCTGTGAACTCCTGTAAATAGCAGCTTTATCTTTCCCGGGAAACCAGGGACTCATAAACCAGTGAGGTACCTGGTTGTTGAAATAGTTAAGTTCTTTTAGTGTGGCTTTATTTTCCGTATTAATAAGTGTATTTAAAATACTGGTTTTACTGGCATCGACGGTGAGATTTTCAAAAATTTTTATGTTTTCAATTGCTCTCTGCAGTTTATCCTGTTTTCCAAAAGAAACATGAAAATAATTTATGGTATACCAGGCTGAACTGATCATACCTGAAAACAACTCCCTTTTTGAAATGATTGTTTTTCCAGATTCCACGGATTGAATAATTGACAATAACCAATAATACTTGTATGTTGCCGAGGTATTATTAAAACAAGCTGCCAACTTATTAACAGGCAAATACTTGTTTTGTGGTAGTTGTTCCATTTATAAAATCAATTAAAGTACTAAGCTATCTTTAAAATATTCCCGCAATTCCTCATCAACAAAATAAACATAACAACCTTTCATTCCCCGCGTCATTAATGTTCGATAGGTGTTCTTAATAATAGCACGGACTTTCGCTTTTCCCTCCTCCGGGTTTTCTTCACTCAACCTTTTAAAGCCTTTGACCGTGCTGTCATGTTTATCCCTTGCTGCCGGGTTAGTGAGTATCTTTCCATCTTTGCAAACCAGGTCTGCCCCAATTACCACCCCAACATAATCTACTTCCAGGCCCTGGCAGGTATGTATGCAACCAATCTCATTCACTGATTCCGGGCTGATGATCCATAAACTGCCATCCTTATCCAGGTTCCAGCGCATTTTAAAATCAAATTCAGGAATAACCACATCATATAATGTTGCCTGTTTTCTGCTTTTCCATGGCCAGCAATAACCGGCTACCATGCGTGCCTTGTTATTGATCTTGTTCTTTTCAATAATGGCTTCCCATAGTTCAAGAGGAGAAGAAAAAACCCGGAAGTCGTAATTGATACCTTCCAGCGTGGTGTTGGCAGTTTCCCTGATCTGTAATACATGATCCAACCAAGCCAAATATCCGTCTGACCCATTGCAACGAAATTGCGAGCCTAATGATAATTCATGGATTGTTGCAGCTTCCAGCCTTGCCTGCTTCTTTATTTCATCAGCTGTGCCAATGTCCTTTAATGTCACTTTTTGATCCTCATCTATAAAAAAAACAGAAAATTTAGATGCCCTGATGATCTCTTTCACCTGGTTATCACCCAGGTTACCGTACATACCTGATTTTTCATTCAGGCGATGCGCCTCATCAACTATCAAGGCATCGAAGCAGTTCTTTTCGCCGGCAACAAAAGCCCCAGAGCCTTTGAAAAGATTTTGAATCTGGGTTGGCCTTAACGTGCCTGTTAATTTACTTTCATATACTTTTCGGGGTGCTGCATTCTTGCTTACAAACTGCGCCAACAATCCTTTTTTTGTTAGGGCAACCAATAAATTAATGGCAACAACTGACTTGCCTGTACCGGGGCCACCCTGAACAATTAAAACATTCTTATTTTCAGCGGATGATTTTTTGGCCAACGCCAGTGCATTTTCGTATACCAGTTTCTGATCATCTATCATGATGAACTCTTCGTTTCCTTTCAGCATTTTAACAATGCTATCAGCCAGTGCTTTGGAGGGCTTGATCTTTCCGTTCTCTATCCTGAAAAGGATATTTGTTTTATCCCCGTACCGAACATACTTCTTAATGAATTCCTGGAGCTTCACTTTATCGCCTTTACAAAAAGCAGGTGCCTTCGCCAGATATTCAGCATAGCATTCATTGGTGATGGTTTGGTTGTCGGTATGATTGTGTAAATAAGTGCAGGGTTTTAATCGAATATCTTCGCCATATACCACTTCATTAAATCCGGTTAAAAAAGTAGAGTAAGACCATGCCTGGTAAGAAGGATGAGGCTCTTCGCTTATCCCATGTTTGAACCGGGTTGTTACCAGGGCATCTTTATCTGTAATATTTACTTCCTGCCATTGTTTCAATTCAATCAATATGGCATGATCAATTCCATTTTCATCCTGCCCTGTTAAAAAGAAATCAACCCGCTTGGAAGTTTGGGGTATCCTGTATTCAATTGCCACACCTGCATCATCAGGAATATCGGCACTGTTCAAAACATGAAACATATAATTCAGTGAACCTTTCCATGAATTGTATTCGCTATCCCCTACCTTCATTTTAAGCCTGAGCTTTACGGTATCCCTTATAATGTCCTCGATGCATTCATCTGCAACATTGGCCAAAAAGTTTTTTTTAGTGGACTGGTAGACTATCATTAAGGATTATTAACAGCTTATCAAAGTTCAGTATATTTTTTTGCGGTACCTTTTGCTTTATCAACCGGATATTTTTCTGCGTTCATTTTGATCTTATCCAATATTATTTGTTTCACATCAAGGCCGTATTTGTTTGCTAACAGGAAGGCAAAAGCGAAAACATCGGCTAATTCTTCTTTTACTTTTTCCGGATTTGCATCTTCCGGATTTTTCCAAAGAAATGCTTCGAGCAGTTCACCTGCTTCCACATTTAATGCCAGGGCCAGATCCTTTGGATTGTGAAATTGCTCCCAGTCACGTTCATTGCGAAAGGCTATCAGTGCGCTTGTTATTTCATCAATATCTTTCATTTTACTAAAAGCATGTTTTAGAGGATTAGTAAATTACCTGGTTGCTCCTGGAAGGAGGATTGTAAGAGATAAAGATTGTAAGGCGATTTCAAACAGTTTCAATGGTAATAACCAAATATAGGGAAACAAGTTATTACAAAATCAACAAGTGATTGAAAACTAATAAATTAAACTGAAAAAATATTTCTCCATTTAATTTACTGCTCTCAACATCCTCTACTTTTCCATTAAGTTTTCCTTAAGCCACTCTATTCCATGGAATCACTTATTTGCAATCAGTTGCGTTTGTCCTGACTTGTTACTGGCCAGGCAATGAGGTTGAAAATCTCCCGCATCCTGCTCCGTATCCATACCCAATAGCGTTCTTCAATTTCCCCGCTGTATAAATTGGTGGTGATATGGGTGATCATGCCGAAGGAGTGAAAGAGGTCATACCGGGAAAGGAGGATACCGGACATGACGGAGCATTGGTTGCTGTAATGGCACGGGAGTTTTTTTTCTGCTTTGAATATACAATATATTACTTTGATCCCAAAGGAGATGGCGAAGCGTAAATGCCTACTCCTGCTATGTTTCATCACTTTGGCGGGAGTTATCGGGGTATTTAAAATGACTCCCGAATTACTCACATAAATACTGGTTTTTTATGAATAATCTGGTGGTGACTCCCGAATGCAAAAGCCCGCAAACGTAGTGTTTGCGGGCTTTTTGTGATTTTTGACTGCTGTCTGGTGAACTGGCTGGGACTCGAACCCAGGACCCATACATTAAAAGTGTATTGCTCTACCAACTGAGCTACCAATTCATCCTTTAATTTCCCTCTTTTTTCAAATTGGAGTGCGAAAATAGGGTAAAAACAAATTGATGCCAAAGTTTTCAGCAATCTTTTTATATTTTAATTCAATTATTATTATCGGTTAGGTTATCAACAAGGGAGGAAGTCACTTATTTTTGTATATAATATTATTTTATGAGTGATTTTTTTAAAGATAAAGTAGTGGTGATTACCGGAGGAAGCGAAGGTATTGGAAAAGCATTGATTGAAATTTTGATTCCTTTAGGGGCAAAGATTGCCACCTGTGGACGCAACCAGGATAAACTATATAACCTGCAGGTGCAATATTCCAATCATTTAATACATACGGTGGTGGCAGATGTAAGCCGCTATACTGATTGTGAAAACTTCATTAACTCCACATTAGATACCTTTGGCGGCATTGATATCCTGATCAACAATGCAGGTATTTCCATGAGGGCTTTACTCAAAGACATGGATGTAGAGGTGATAAGAAAAATAATGGATGTTAACTTTTACGGAACAGTATACTGCACCAAACTGGCATTGAATGCAATTATAAAAAGTAAGGGTACCATAGCAGCGGTATCTTCTGTGGCGGGATACCGGGGCCTCCCTGGCAGAAGCGGTTATTCCGCCTCTAAATTTGCAATTAATGGCTGGCTGGAAGCTATCAGGACCGAAGTGCAGGATGAAGGTGTAAATGTAATGTGGGTATGCCCGGGGTTTACAGCCAGTAATATCCGCAGTGTGGCATTGAACAAAGAAGGTAAACTGCAGGGGGAAAGCCCTATTGATGAAAGTAAATTGATGAGTGCAGAAGAATGTGCAACCCATATTCTGAATGCCATTGAAAAAAGAAAACGTTCGATGGTGCTTACCTTTAAAGGAAAGCAAACGGTATGGCTGAATAAATTATTCCCTGCGTGGACTGACAAACTGGTAAAAAAATTCTTTTTTAAAAATGGGGAACTGGTGAAGTGAGCCATTCCGGAAAATTGTTGAATTAAACCTGTTGGCGGCTAAATCATACCAACCGTTGAAAGAAAGCACCAAACGGCCCCTGGTGGCGAAAGTGCAGACAAAAGAAGATTATTGATATCTCAAATAAAGGAACGATAAAACATGGATATAGCAAGGAGCTGTCAACTATATCAAAAATACTTTCGGATACCAGGGTACATATTTTAAAAGTGTCAACTTTTACAACCATTAGTTAATTTACATAAACAACTACAATTTCCAGCTAACAAATGCCTTTACTAACGCTAACTTCAGATATTGGACAAAAGGATTTTCTGGTCGGCGGCATAAAAGGCCAGTTGATGCAGGCAAACAGCAATTTTTCAATCATTGATATTACCCACGACCTGGTGCCGTTTAATTATCCGCAGGCAGCTTATGTATGCCGGAACGCCATCAAAAGTTTTCCCGAAGGCACCATGCACCTGGTGATGGTAAATTTATTTGACCAGAAACCTGAACACCTTTTGCTGGCAGAACACAACGGGCATTTTATTGGCTGTGCCGATAATGGCCTGCTCACTATGATCCTGGAAGAACTGCCACAAAAAGTAGTGGCACTTATTCTGGACAAAACAGCACAAAAAAACACCTTGTATTGTACCGCCGTTTTTGGTAAAGCATTTTCTGATATTGGTGCCGGTAAAACGTTGGAAGAAATTGGCGATGCTTCGGTATCCATCCAGGTAAAAAATGCATTGCTGCCAATGCTGGGCAACAACTGGATCGAGGGCCAGATCATCTTTATTGATAATTTTGAAAACGTGATTGTCAACATCACCAAAGAAGATTTTGAAACCCAGCGCAAGGGAAGAAGCTTTAAAATTGTGTTTAAAAGGGATGAAGTGATTGACAGGATAAGTGATTCTTATGCCGACGTGCCGGAAGGGGAAAAACTGGCATTGTTCAATGCCGCCGGCTATCTTGAAATAGCGATAAATAAAGGCAATGCTGCCGGCCTGTTTGGGCTGCAGGGCTTTTCTGAAAAACAACAGCAGGGGCACCAGCAATATGTAAACAACCGGCTCTTTTATCAAACGGTAAAAGTTTTTTTTGACTAGGTGTACCGCATACTGAAACCAGGCATTGACATTCTTAAAAAATATACCAGCAGGGCAGATAAGCGACAGGGAATTAATTATGGCTTATAAAAGCACTAACGACCTGAAGCTTATCGGCATCCTTTACCAGCGCTACATGGACCTGGTATTTGGCGTATGCCTTAAATATTTCAATGATGCAGAAAGGAGCAAAGATGCCGTGATGGATATTTATGAAGAACTTTGTAAAAAGCTGCTGCAGCACGAGGTGGAAAATTTCAGGGGCTGGCTGCATGTACTGGCACGCAATCATTGCCTGATGCAGTTGAGGAGCCCCAAAAACCTGAAGACTACCGAATTTAATGCAGACTTTATGCAATCAGTACAATTATCGCATCTGGAAAACGGCGTATTGGAAAAAGAAGAAAATTTTAAGAAATTAGCCGGTTGTATGGAGTCGCTCCCGGCAGACCAGAAACAAAGCATAGAATTGTTTTTTCTACATCGTAAATGCTACAACGAAATTGCTGACACAACCGGGTATGAATGGAGCAAAGTAAGGAGCTTTATACAAAATGGCAAACGCAACCTTAAGATTTGTTTGGAAGAAAATAATGTTTTCAATGCAGGAACCGGCAATGAGTAAAAGTCATTCCCAGTAAATAAAAAATGAGCATAGAAAAAAAACATCTCGTTTATACGGCAGCAGATATCAAAAGGTATCTTGCTGGTGGCATGAACAATGCTGAAATGTATGCTTTGGAACAGGCTGCACTGGATGACCCTTTCCTTACAGAGGCAATAGAGGGCTATGAGGCAATGGGCCAGAAAGACTGGAGCAAAGAACTGGCAGCACTTAAACAAAAATTAGCAGTGGTAGAAAATGCACCGCTTGTTCCCATTTACCCGTCTTCCTTTACCAAATGGTGGAAGGTTGCTGCAGCGGTGATAGTAATAGGCAGTTCTGTTGCCGTGGCCTATTTTTCAACAAGTAATAGAATAGACAAAAACGAAAATATTGCTACAGCCAAATCCGTGGCCGATTCCATTGTGGTAGCGAAAACAGACACTGCCATTAATAATGCTGCCAGTGCGGCAACGCCTGCTGAGATTGCACAAAATAAAAACCCTGCAGCCGGTGCAATTGAAATTGGAGACAGCGCCAAACATACCCTGCTGGCCAACGTAGCTGTTGCGGAAAAAAGAAACGATGATTTTGTATACACACCTTCAACTGCAACTGCTGGAGCTGAAAGTAAAGATATAGCAGCCAACAAAAGTAAAACTGAAGAAAGTCAGGCAATGAGAGACGAAGCTGCCGGAAATAACCAGCAGTATGACCTGAATAAGAGTAATAATATACCGGTATTGCAAGATGCAAGAAAAGAAAACAATTACAAGTATCAAAATAACGCCGGCACCAAGGATTTCAGCGCCCGGGTGGTAACAGCAGATGACAAACCGGTAGCCTTTGCCAATGTTTCGGTACAAAAAAACAATCCCCCTGTTTACACTGACACCAATGGAAATTTTAAAATATCCGCAGCAGATTCCGCCGTTACCGTTGTGGTAACTTCTGCAGGATACACCCCGCAAAAATTCAGGTTACAACAACAGGCTGCTCAAAATAAAATAGTACTGCAACCAAATGATATCGCACTCAATGAAGTAGTTGTACTTAAAAAAAAGCCGGCTGTAAAGACTGAACTAAAAAGAGAACCGGAGAAGACCGCACCGGGAAAAGAGGATGGCGCAGCACCTGTTGGTGGATGGGTAGCATACCACAACTACCTCAATAGTAATAGAGTTTCCCCCAACGAAGTATTGGAAAACAATATTCACGGCGAAGTGGAAGTAATGGTAAAGCTGAAAAGCAATGGCAACATTTCACATATTAAAGTGGTTAAAACATTATGTGCCGGCTGTGATGCAGAAGCTATACGGCTTGTAAAAGAAGGTCCGAAATGGGAAGTAAAAAACAATAAGGCTTCCAAAGTGAAAGTGAATATAAAGTTCTGATTGTTTCCGGCTTTGCATGCCCTTCATCAAAAAATAATATTTTTTGCCTGTCCTTGTTTTACATTTGCCCTCTAAAAAAGACTCAATATGAAAAAATTATTTATTGCTGCTACTGTTGCAGGCGCCTTATGTATAAGCTGTGCAGTAGCTCAGGTAAAAATGCCAGCCCCCTCTCCTGTTCAAACCATTAAACAGGATTTTGGAATGGGCAGTATCGAACTCACTTACTCCAGACCAGGAGCAAAAGGAAGAAAAGTATTTGGTGACCTGGTACCCAATACCAAGTTGTGGCGAACAGGTGCCAACGCTGCCACAAAAATTGTTTTTACCGACCCGGTGGAAATAGGCGGAAAAAAAATTGACTCCGGAACCTATGTTCTGTACACCATTCCCGATGAAGAAAGCTGGGAAATCATTATAAATAAAGGACTGAAAAACTGGGGTACAGATGGGTACAAAGAAAGTGAAGATGTGGTGCGCTTTGCAATAACTCCCGTAAAAACAAAAACAGCGGTGGAAACATTCACCATGCAATTTGCCAACATAAAAGCAGAAAGCTGTGACCTTGAAATAATATGGGAAAAGAAATCAGTAAGCATACCAATTTTAACTGACATTAAAGAAAAAGTAAGGGCTCAAATTGATGCAGCTATGCAAACAGACAAGAAACCTTACTGGCAGGCAGCCCAATTTTATAATGAGTATGACAAAAATTTACCAAAGGCATTAGAGAATATCAGCAAGGCCATTGAAGAAAATAAGAAAGCCTTCTGGATGCTGCTGTACAAGGCAAAGATCCAAAAAGAAATGGGCGATATAGCAGGCGCCTTAGTAAGTTCTAAAGCATCAACGGAACTGGCCAAAGAGGCAAAGAATGATGACTATGTAAAAATGAATGAAGCACTGCAAAAGGAATTGAAGCACTAAATAAAAAGGGCATTTATTAAACCACAAAAGGAAAGGAGTTGACAAAAATCAACTTCTTTTCTTTTTAAGAAAGCTACCCATTTGCCCAACAAAAATTCCTGATTAAAACCGGTACCCAAGATTTAATCCAAATGCCCGAATGCCGGCCCAGGGCCCTTTTACTTTAAATGTTGCTCCGTTGGCATTAGGAGGGCCTTTGGGAAATTCAATTTTTACCAGGGGTATGGTCTGTTGAATTTCTTCCAGTTTAAACCGCAGGCTGATCTGTTCAATATCATTTAATGCTCCTGCAAAAAGAAAATCACCATTACCAAAACCATAATTGGCTCCAACAATCCACCAGTCAAAATAAATTTTTTCACTCAATTTCCATTGGGCACCCAATTGAAAGCCGGCAGTGAAGGTATTCACACTTCCTTTAAAATCCGCTGTTTTATTTATACTCCTGTTATTAACGTAATCGTAATAATTTACAGGTACATCACTTGTGTAATGGTTATAGCTGATAAAAGGCCCGATATAAAAACCCCGCAAAGCGCCCTTTTTACCAAGATAAAAACGGTACTCCGGAGTGATACCCAAATTACCAACTGTAAATAAATCCACCTTTATTGAAGTATCATTAATCACATCAGCCACCGTTTTTTGAAAAGGGATAATGGTATTGGGCCTGTACCGTACAGCAATTGCGAATGAACTTTTCCTGCCCACTTTACGTTCATATTGCAGGGAAATATTTTTATACAAAAGGGCAGGTAGATTAATTTTCAGGATGTTGTCATTTCCTTTTGAACCGGCACTGCCAGCCACCTGGGCTGAAAGTATATTGCAGTATACAAGCAATATTGCAACAATTGGTAGTTTTATCAACTGGTGGTGTTTCATTTGCTATTGCATTGACGAGGTTACAAAATTTTACTCCCGTAAATAATTTACAAAAATAAATATAGTAATAAAAAAACGAGGAAATCCCGGGTTTATTTCCCCTGCTGCATAATTACACTTTTTCGGGTGCCTGGCAGCACCTGCACCAGCATACTCAATACAATAACCAACAGGGCTCCAATAACATTGAGCCATAAAAAAGAAACAATATCTAAATTGTAAATAACAATCACCAGTACCTGTGCCATTACACTGCCAATAAAAACAGCATTGCCATTGATCTTTTTCATCCAGAATGCCACGAGGAAAATACCCAGTATTACGCCATAAAATATGGAACCCAAAATATTCACCGCTTCAATTAAACTGTTGCCAATATTGTGGGCAAACATGGCAACAATAATGGAAAAGACTCCCCAGCCGAATGTATACCTGCGGGAAATGCGGTAATCATTTGCCTCTGTACAATTTTTATTGAGGAATTTTTTGTGGAAGTCAACCACGGTGCAGGAGGCCAGTGCATTCAATGCTGCCGCTATGCTTCCCCATGCGGCTAAAAATATAACGGCTATCAGTAACCCCACCAGGCCCCTGGGTAAATTATCCACCACAAAACGAAGAAAAATATAGTTCGTATCATTGGCATCATCGCCCGGGATAGCCTTTTTTATAATGGCTTTGTATTGTGAACGCAACTCATTTTGCTGGGTAAAATTCTGATTGGTGGTGGCAATACTGTATTGCTGTTCCAATGCAACAAGTGAAGCATTGTACACAGTTTTTTTTGCTGTCAACACTCTTGTTTCATCAAAGAAAACCGGCGCTTTATGGTACTGGTAAAAAGAAAATACAAGTACCCCAACCAGCAATATTAAAAATTGCATCGGCACTTTTACCAATCCATTCATCAGTAAACCAATCCTGCTTTGCTTATCGCTTTTAGCTGTCAGGTACCGTCCTACCTGGCTTTGGTCGGTACCAAAATAACTGAGTGCCAAAAAGAAACCACCAATCACACCGCTCCACATATTGTATTTATCCTTCCAGTCAAAGTGGTTGTCCTTCATTCCGGCAGTTATAATATTCATTTTGCCATGCTGCCCTGCTGATCTCAGTGCATCCCCAAATCCCATGCCGGCAGGCAACAGGTGTACCACCATATACCCGGCCAAAAACATCCCTGCAATAATGATGATGAGTTGCAGTTGCTGGGTATAGGCCACTGCTTTGGCCCCCCCGCTCATGGTGTAGATAATCAGCAGTCCTCCCATTACTAAATTGGTGTAATAAATATTCCAGCCCAATAATGAACTTAAAATAATGGAAGGTGCATAAATGCTTATACCGGTTGATAAGCCCCTGGAAATTAAAAACAGTGCTGCAGTGAAAGTTCTTGTTTTTACATCAAACCGATTTTCTAAAAACTCATACGCTGTATATACTTTCAGTTTTCTAAACACCGGCACAAAAAAAATGCAGATAACGATCATGGCTAGCGGAAGGCCGAAATAGTATTGCACAAAACGCATTCCGTCGGTGTAAGCCTGTCCTGGTGCACTCAAAAAAGTAATGGCACTTGCCTGTGTACCCATGATACTGAGCAAAACCAAATACCAGGGCATGCTGTTGTTGCTTAGAAAATAACCATCTAAGTTTTTGGTATGTGTGCTTTTGTATACACCATAGATGATAATAGTACAGAGCGTAACGATCAATATGGTCCAGTCGAGACTACTCACCCCCTTCTCCGCCAGTCAGCGGGGGTTTTGGTGTGAGATAATTAAAGATGCGTTTATTTTTCATTTCAGGGGTTTACTTAAAATGCTGCGTTATTAAATAATAGAAAGCTACTTGTATCAGTAAAAATACAAATACAACCATGTACCATTTTCGCCAGTATGATTTGCCCCCATCTCCTGAAGGGGTGTTACTTTTATCCTGTTCCACTTTTGTCTATTTACGTGAACTAATTTTACTGATTCCCTTTCTTATTACTCACCTTGCCGCTTTTAATTACCGGGCTCGTTAAATTTTCTCCGGCATGGGGAAATGTAGAGGGCGCTGCAATTAAATTGGCAAACAACCGGTACGCCCCTGGCACAGCAGCCGGCAACTCCCTGAAAAACACTAACCCGGTATACACAAATTTCCCTTTGCCATAATCAGCAATAATCAGGCTGCCATCCTGGTCAGTTTCGCCCGGGTCTTTCATACTTAGTATCCGCTGGTAATTGCTGTCGATCTTTTCAGCATGATAAATACTGCGTTCCTGTATCCAGCCCTCAAAATCTTTTTCCGTAATTTTATTCGGATAGTTTAACGCCGGATTATCAGGCAGCAGAAAATTCACTTTTGCTGTTTCATCTGTAACCCTGGTCCGGCTGATGTTGAAAGGGTATGGTGCAATCCTGGCTTTTACCGGGCCTATCTGGTTGCTGGTATTATATTGCACCAGTAAAACGCCTCCTTCTTTTACGTACTGCATCAGGGTTTCGTAAACATTGTTCATCCACTCATTCGTATTGTATGCCCTAACCCCTGCAACCACTGCATCAAATTGCTTCAGGTTATCTGTGTTGATATCACTTTCTTTCAACAGGGTAACTTTATAGCCCATCTGCTCCAGTGCCTGGGGTACTTTATCACCTGCACCAACTATATAACCTACCGACTTCCCTACAATTTTCAGGTCAATTTTCATCACTGGTACCCTGTCATAAAAATTATAGCTGATGTTGGGGATGTGGTCCAGGTATATTTTATGCAAAGTGAAAAACTGGTCCTGGTTAAATATTTTTGAAGACAACCTGCCACCATAAAATTCTTTTGAATTGCTGGCAATATCTTCACTATTGATGGTAACATCCACAAATCTTTTTTCTCCTTTGGTAAAATGTACCAAAGAATCAAACACCACCTGCGTTACACTGTTTTTACTGGCAAATTTTAATGAATCATTGATATTGATATTTGACTGCAGGGAGAAATGAATTTTTCGCTCTGCGTTTTTCTCCTCGTTTTTAAAAATGATCACAGCGGGGCTGCTGTTGATATATACCGGATAAATAAACTGAACCGGCTGATAGATTTCTCCCTTTACGGGATCGGTAAACTTATACCGGATCGGCTTTTTAAAGGTAAAATAAATATCCTCAATGGTTGCACCAAATGCAATACTTAAAGGTTCGTTTTCTGCTTTGCCAATCTGCGTTTGATCAGTAATGGTAAAGCTGCCTTTGTCCATCATATTTTCAAGCCAATAGGGTTGTGATACTTTTTGATCACGCCTGATAAACAAGGATAAGTTATAGTTAATATTGGTGTTCTTTTTCAAAGGCTCAAAATTATGGTAGTCATCGTACATCGTCAGGTCTGCCCCGGAAATTGGTATTCCCAGCCTGTTATTGATGGTGGCCGCTATTTTTAAACTATCCCCCACTGTGGCATATTGGCTGGGGGCGGTTGCTTCCATAAACAACCCGCTGCAATATTCCAACACTTTTTTAATATCATTTTGCTTCTGTTCTTTCCAGTAAATATCTTTTACCAATGCTGCTTTTTTATACAGCCGCACCAATTGGGCAAGGCTATTCTCCGGATGTTCTGCCGAGTAATTGCCGGTGATGGAATCTACAGTCAATTGTATATCATTCTTGCTGCCTACCCTGCCCCAGCTCAAATCAACTCCATCCATCAAATCATTTACAGGCCTATCACCTTTAATCGTTTCAAAATATTCAATCACACTGCCCCGCTGTGCAGGAACCCCAAAGCCCTGGCTCTTATGCTGGCTGCGGCTGAGTGCGGCTATCTCGCCATACCCTTTTCCAAGTAAAGGATTGTACATACCCACATCCATCTTAAACTGGCTTTCATTTTGCGTGTTGGCACCACCAAAGTTGAAAGTATTCCACAACATGCGTTTGGCCTGCCAAACGGTAACGCCCTGTGTTAATTGTTCCGGAAATTGTGCAGGATCCGCTGCAGCATCAAAAGCCTCACGGGCAATGATACCCGAAGCGGCATGGTGGCCATGACCGGCCCTGCTGTCTTCCGGGAAACGGGCAATGATCACATCCGGCTTGAATTTCCTGATTACCCATACGGCATCACTCAATATCTTATCATGCCCCCAGGTGGCTAATGCCTCTTCGGGGCTTTTGCAAAAACCAAAATCATAGGCCCTGCTGAAAAATTGCTCTGCCCCATCTATTCGCCTGGCAGCTAACAATTCCTGTGTCCTGATCAACCCCAGGTCAATACCCTGCTCATCGCCAATTAAATTTTGCCCGCCGTCTCCTCTCGTTAAACTCAGGTAGCCGGTACGGTATAATTTTTCATTGGCCAGGTAAGCCAGCAGCCGGGTATTCTCATCATCGGGGTGTGCAGCAATGTACAGCACTGAACCCAGTACATTCAGCTTTTTTAATTGCAATAATATTTCGGAGGAAGTATAGGTTTTGGGCGTTTGTGCAGCAGCTGCAATACTGCTAAAAAAAGCAACAAAAAAGACAACTGTTTTAAGCATAATAAAATCTTGAATGACAAAAATAAGTGATTGATAAAATGTAAATGTACCGCTTATAAAAGAACATGCCCCTCGGGGGAAGGGGCATTGCAATAAAATAAACAATGCGCTATTCTTTCACTTTAATAAACTGGTAACCGCCTTTCTCGGCGCCCCACATTTGTTTGCCTTCCTTGTTCCAGCCCCTGTCCCAGCTTACTAATTTATCATTGTATATCACCACTTCGCTCGTGGCATAGGCAGCACCACGTAAACTGCTTAGGCATTCCTTTCCTGGAGTAGCCCCAGCAAAATTACCCTCCTTGTTTTTATGCAGAAAGATGGCACAGCCCTGCCGGTCTATTAAGGAGTCCACAGTAATATCTTTAAGTAAAGCAGTATTGCTCCAGGCACCGGCAAACCGTATGGGGGTGTTTATCTCAAATACTTTACTCACCAGGGTAGTATCATCCTGCAGGTACACATGGTATATCCGCTGACGGTAGGGCCGCTGCAATGCTTTTGCCACCGCCTGTTCCACGTACAGCCAGTACCCATCTTTTCTATCTGTCCAGATGGATGCCATGTGCAGGTGTATATTGTAATAATCCGTATCGCTTTTGGATTGTGCTTCACTGCTAAAAGCACCTACCA
>JAYVUL010000135.1:0-5246 GCA_043787935.1 Chitinophagaceae bacterium
TTTTCTATAAAAAGGGATTTATTCAACTCATTCATATCGCTGGCGGTAAGTTTATGATAAGCCATATCAAAATTGCTGAATACTCTCTGATCATTATTATCCTCCGCTAAAAAAGTAACAATCTGGTGCCTTGGGTCCTTTTTAATTTTAGCATACAGATCTTTAACCACCAGTTCCTCCCCTTCCAAAAGTTGCACAAACGTATCATTGTGAAACAGCAAACACCCGGTGATTTTATTTGTAGCATTAAATCTCCGTGCCGTTGTTAAAATATCTGAAATATCAACTTCGGTTAATCCCCTGCTGGCAATGGAATAATACATTAGATGATACATGTGCAAAAATTGAGTAACCCAAACAACACAATCGATTTTTTTACCCGGCTAAACTACGCAATGGATAAGCCGTTAGGGAAAAAGGAAAAATAAGGCAGCTGCATTACCCGTTTTTTCAAATTTTTATTTCATTCAGCCAATGGCACAAGTTCCATCACTGCTTTGCAAATCTAAATATTTGTACCGGCATTATCTTAAACTATCTTGCAGGTGTGCCAATGGTTACATGGTATAATTCCTTTATCAACTCCGGGCATTGTTGCACCAGCCGGATGTATTGCGCTTCACTGCGTATTTTAGCTTTTATAATTTTTGACAGCTGTGTTTTTTCCCTGCTTTTCCATTTCGGCAAATCAATCAGTAAGGCAAGCATCAGTGCAAATTGATTCATATGGCTTTTTTCAAACGCATCCGCATCTGCCCTTAATTCTTTTTGCAAGAAACGGGAAGCCCCGGCTATAGCCCACTGCCTGTTTCCATTATACTTTGTATTTATTACCTGGGTGATCCTTTTACTGATCTGCTCCGGTTCCAGGTCGTTTGGCAATAACGGATTGATGACCATTTCCATATTGCAGGCAGTAAAAAGCTTTAATAAAGTTGGGCTGGATTGGCGCTTTTCCTTCCATTCAGTGGCTGCCACAAGGGCTATCTTTTCATCCACGGGCCTGAAACCAAGTTTATAATAAAACCAGAATGCCCCGCTTTTCAAGCCCTCCCGATTTCCTTTGCCATATTGATATGGCTTTATCACAAACCGCTGCTGATTAAAAAAAAGATGGTACAGCCTCAGCACCTGTGAAAAAATAACAGCTGACTCCCCTTTCCGGAAAGGAGGATAAATATTCAACCCGATTTTACAACGGTCGCCAAACATCCAGCCACCACCATATGCCACCGGCACATTATTTTTAAACACCATGTAGCCAATATAGGATTCAATGGTCAGCCTCCGTTGTGGTTTCATTCCATACAATGCAATATATATTCCCCTGCCACAATTAAATAATTGAACCTGGTTAGGAGCAGCCTGGGTTATGGGTTCTGTTTCCCTGTAATAAAATGCCAGGGATGCCCTTGCTGCATCCAGTAATTGTGTTTGCTGCGGCCCGGTTAATTTTTCCGATTCTGGGCATGGCATCGCAAAAACTGCAGTAATGTTTACCTGCTTAATTAATTTATTATGATAATAAAACGGCCGGCCAATACCCGAAATAAAACTCCGGTTGAATGAATTATTGTCCAGCTGCCAGGAGATAAATATTTTTAACTGGTCATATAAAGTCTCTCTCAACTTTTCATCTTCAATATGCTGTTCAAATGCCAGCAGTAAATTATTGATGGGTTCATTATCACCCGCTAACAGTAATACTCTTTTTTGCAAAGGCATTTTTTCCTGTGTGGTAAAATAATATTCTATCCCGGGGAAAACCCGGTGCAGTATATCAGCACCGGCAATTGCATCACCAGCTACGGAATGAAGAAATACAGCACCGGTAAATTTTTTGACCAGCCATTTCGCAATGGTAAAACTATACTGGCCGGTAAGCAGGCTTCCTGCCATTCCTGTGCCACTTAAATAAAGCTTTGCTTTGTAATCGCTGCCCTGCATGATCGATCGGGTACACTCCGCTAAACGCTCCAGTGCTGTTTCTGCAAAATGTCTTATTTTCTTATTGTCTGGATAGGCTTTTAAAAAAAGCAACGCGTCATGATAGGCTTTTAAAACGGCAATACTTTTTATGGGTTGTTCAGAAAAAACGGCAAGCAGCGCCTGCTTCTCTTCTGCTTTCCCGCTTCCAAATAAGTTAATACTGGATTGCAACTTTATAATATCAGTATGTAACAGTGGAGGCAACGACATTTTAATCAATTACTATTGCAATGTACATATAGTTTTACCTTCTTCGAAGATGCCGCTCATGAACGTGAGCGGGTAATGGCAGACTTGTCGTTTTAGATAAAGAAATTCAAGTGCAGCAATTGCAAAAGCACCGGATGTTGGCAGCCTGTTTAATAAAGGAAACGGGTAGAAGAAAAATTGTTTGCCAAGCCTGTTAAACGGGAACTACCGGGCCGTAATGCAAATTGCTGTTTACTTTCTTTCCAGGGAAAAGTATATCAGGTGCAGTTTCATAACCCTCATCTGCAACCTGCGACAACATCCGTTTTGTGTTCAATTTACGGATGACATAAAATGCTATTGCTCCAGCACCAATGGCCGTCATCATCATTGTTATTTTAGAACTGTTTTTCATTGTATGTTTTATTTACAAAGATAACAAAACAAAAGCTCCTTATCCGGATTGGGGTTCTTTTTCCTGAATTGCTGAAGCACTTAACAAATACTATCCACATGCATTATTCTTTGGGATGATCTGCCCATACCGTTGTTTCTTCCCAGCTATCAATATCCTTTTGCAGTTCTGCTATTTTATTTCTTGCACCTTTTAAGGCACCCATACCCAATAACAAACGCAAAGGCGGTGTGGCCGATTCTACTGCTTTAATAATGGCCTTTGCAGCACGGACAGGATCGCCGGGCTGGTTGCCACTATACCCCCGTATGGCGTCCTTATTGGCATGAGCCGTGGATTGATAATCCGCTATCACTATGGCACTGTTATTGGCAGACCTACCTGCCCAATCAGTACGGAAACCGCTTGGTGCCACGATAGTAACTTTTATACCAAGGTGTGCTGTTTCTTTTGCCAGTGCTTCTGAATAGCCGGTTACTGCATACTTTGTGGCATTATAAAAACCCACACCGGGAAATGACACCATACCACCAATGGAAGAAATATTAACGATATGGCCGCTGCGTTGCTTCCGCATGACGGGCAATACAGCATTGGTAACAGCCGCCAGTCCAAAAAAATTGATCTCAAACATGCGTCTCACTTCGGCTTCTTCACTTTCTTCTATGGCACCGAAATATCCGATGCCTGCATTGTTTACCAGCACATCAATGTGATTGAATTTTTCCAATGCCTGGTGCACGGCAGCCTTTATCTCTTCCGGCTTCGTTACATCAAGTGCCAGGGCAATTGCTGTGTTGGGGTATTGCTTCACGATATCTTTTATGTCATCCGTATTACGGGATGTTACTGCCACACTGTATCCAAGTTGTAATGCTTCCTTCGCCAGTTGCCGCCCAAAACCTGTAGAGCAGCCTGTTATAAACCAAACTTTATTCATCAGAAAATTGTTTTAGATTATTTCAACAACAAATTTACCCGGTCGTTATCAGAATAAATTACGTTTTCAGGAATTCAATTCTTTATTTCCAATCCCTTTATTTAACCGGCTGCTTTTATGATAATAAAAGTTATGAAAAGTACAATGATAAGATTACCAAAGCGGGTGCCAAACATAGCCCTTTAGCTGGTATTGGGTAATCGCCGTTTGAGCTGTCAATGAAACTTTAATATTCGGAAGTAACTCTTCTTTTTTTACTTCAAAGAATTCCATCGCCTGGCCGCAGGCAATGAATTTGGCTCCTATTTTTTCCAGGTCTCCAATCAGCTTGATAGACGGGTTATCCATCTTGTATTTTTTTTGATAGGCCTCATTATTCTTTAATGCATTAAGGGCGGCAGCATGCACTACAATTACCGGTAGAATTCTTTTTACAGGGATCCCGGAAGCAACATGCAGGTTGATGACCCTTGCTATCTCATCAAGCCCTAAATTGATTTCTTTCATTGCCGTATCGGGATTATTTGCTGTGAGTTCAAACAATATTTTATAGTCCATATTGGGATCAGGAATTTCAGCCGGATCTTTTACCGGGACAATACCGCTGTTTTTGCCTCCTTTCAGCAAAGGGTATTCGGCTTTGGCATATATTTTTTCCCACTTTGCTTTCTCCGCAAAATCTTTATCAACCTTAATCGAATCGGCATGAATCATAGCACGAAGGGTACTGTCTTTTGCAAGACGCAAACTGTCGCTCATGGCAGCCTGTCCATCTGCGAAATAAAATGAAGTGCATACAAAAAGAAGGATAAAAAATTGCTTTGTCATGTTGGTTGTTTGATTTAGGCCAAAAGATAAGCTTTTTTCAAATTGGCAATTCCTTTTTTATCTGTATTGCGGGGATTATTATATAGTAAAGCATTACGGATTGTTTATGTTGGAATTACCTGGCCCCATTTTCAGTAAGTGCCGGTAAATTGGAAAAGTCCGGGATAGTTAATCCGTTCTTATTCGTTATTAGGCAGGGAAGCGATGATATTATTTTAATGAAAGACCGCAGGCAGCCCGGACATTAGTAGCTGATAAAAAACTGAACCCTTATCTCCGTAATTGAATTATATTCACGCATTAGTTTTTTACCATTAATTTATTAAGCCGGATAATAACTTTTAACCTATGCCAATCTACATGGATCTGCATATCCTGCCGGGGGTAAAAGCAAGGGATGTAGCGGAAGCGCACCGCAGGGATATGCTTATACAAGATGATCATGCCTGTAACTGTATGACTTATTGGATCGATGAAAAACGGGGAAATGTATTTTGCCTGATAGAAGCCCCCAATGAAGAGGCAGTTAAAGAAATGCACCACAAGGCCCATGGATTGGTACCCCACAGAATTATAGAAGTAAACGACACTGTAGTAGAATCATTTTTAGGCAGGATCAGTGATCCTGAAGACGCAGCTGTTGCAGAAAATGGTTTAACAATTATTAATGACCCTTCTTTTCGTATCCTGCTGGTAACTACCATTGCTGACCCTGTATTGATGCAGTACAAGCTAGGCAGGGAAAAAGCAAATGAATTATTGAAACACCTTAATGATGCCGTAAGAAAAGAGTTCGAAGCATTTGAGGGAAGAGAAGCAGAACACCAGGGGCAAGGTTTTATTGCCTCCTTTACCTCTGCAGGCAAAGCTATTTCCTGTGCCCTG
>JAYVUL010000136.1:0-4596 GCA_043787935.1 Chitinophagaceae bacterium
TCAGGCTAAATCACATTTATTGGCGACTTTTATGTAACCGATTGCACAATGAATTTAAAAAAAGACATTACCATCTACGATATTGCGCTAAAACTGGCGCTATCATCTGCTACAGTAAGCCGGGGTTTACAGGACAACCCGGCTATCAATAAAAATACCCGCAAACGGATACAGGAAGCCGCAAAGGAATTGGGTTACCGGCACAATACTTTTGCCAGCAGCCTGCGCAAACAAAAAACCAATACCATTGGAATAATTGTACATGAATTGAATAGCAACTTTATTACATCGGTTCTATCCGGTATAGAAAAAGTTACCACAGAAGCTGGTTACGACCTCATTATTGCCCACTCCTCTGAAAGTTTTAAAAAAGAAGCTGCAAATGCCATTAATCTTTTTCATAAAAGAGTGGATGGCGTGATCGCTTCGCTGGCATTTGATACCAAAGGACTGGACCATTTTAATCAATTTGAAGAAAAAGGGATTCCGGTTATTTTCTTTGACCGGGTGGAAGAAAAAAGTGAAAACACAAAAGTAATCATAGATAATTATAAATGTGGTTATGAGGCCACCAGCCATTTAATTGAGCAGGGGTGTAAACGGATTGTGTTGGTAACTGCCAACCTGAAACGTAATGTATATAACCAGCGCCATAAAGGCTATGTGGATGCGTTGTTCGATAACCATATTGAGTTCAACAAAGCCCGGGTACTCATCAAAGACCTCAGTGAACAATGTGGCGTGGAGGCTGCACTGGAGATACTAAAAATGGACCCGCTCCCGGATGGCGCATTTATTACGAATGATTTTTCTGCGGCCGTATGTATGCAAACATTAAAAGAACATGGGGTAAGGATTCCCGAAGATATAGCGATCGTGGGTTTTAATAATGACGCTATCAGTAAGATCGTAGAACCTAAAATGACTACCATCAATTACCCGGGTATCGACATGGGAGAAATAGCAGCCAGAAACCTGGTCAATCACCTCAAGGGAATATCAAACCTAAAACACACTAATACCATTGTAATGCGTTCAGAACTGATCATTCGAAAATCTTCCTTGAAAAAACAACCCAATTTGTAACACCAACTTTTACCGGCAAAATGAAAAAAATATTCCTCTTTTTCCTGCTTCTACTTATTGCAATCAAGGTTTGGCCGGAAGATGGATATAATGGCTGGCTCAGGTATACCCTGTTGGAAAATAAACAACAACTCTTATCGTTCCGGCAAAACATTACCGCCCTTAAAATAAATGGTAATACCCCCACTATGCTGGCAGTAAAGGAAGAATTAACCAAAGGATTAAATGGTTTACTGGGTAGCAAAATCCAATTTTCATCCACCATCAATAAAAATGGAACGCTGGTAATCAGCAATGCCATTGCTCTTCCTGATGAAATAAAATCATCCTTCAAAACTGAACTTTTAAAAACAGGTACAGAGGGGTTTATCATTTCTCACAAAACTATCGGGGGAAAAAAAAGCCTGGTCATTACTGCCAATACAGATATCGGCGTATTGTATGGGGTATTTCATTTTCTACGACTATTGCAAACCGGGCAATCCATCGCTTCTTTAAATGTGGTATCAGCGCCCCGTTTAAAACTCAGGTTACTAAACCACTGGGATAACCTGAACCGTACCGTAGAAAGAGGCTATGCCGGATTTTCTATCTGGAACTGGCATACCCTGCCAGGCTATATTGACCAGCGTTATATCGATTATGCAAGGATGAATGCATCCATTGGCATCAACGGAACCGTATTAACCAATGTAAATGCCAATGCAACTTTTTTAACCCAACCCTACCTTGAAAAAGTAAAAGCGCTGGCAGATGCTTTTCGTCCCTATGGAATAAAAGTATATCTCACCGCCAGGTTTAGTGCACCGATAGAAATTGGGGGATTAAAAACTGCAGACCCTTTAGATCCGTCAGTGCAGCAATGGTGGAAAAATAAGATCAACGAAATTTATTCATTCATCCCTGACTTTGGTGGCTTCACGGTTAAAGCTAACAGTGAAGGACAGCCGGGCCCGCAGGACTATAACCGAACACATGCGGATGGTGCCAACATGCTGGCAGATGCGATTGCACCGCACAATGGAATTATTATGTGGCGTGCATTTGTGTACAGTCATGAAGTGCCGGATGACCGGCATAAACAGGCCTTTAACGAATTTGTACCTTTAGATGGAAAATTCAGGAGCAATGTAATGGTACAGGTAAAGAATGGTGCCATTGATTTTATGCCAAGAGAACCCTTTCACCCTTTGTTTGGTGCCATGCATAAAACACCGTTAATGATGGAGTTCCAGGTAACACAGGAATACCTGGGACAGGGAACACACCTCGTTTACCTGGCACCGTTATTTAAAGAATGCCTTAACGGCGACACCTATAGCAACGGCAAAGGAAGTACCGTAGCAAAAGTAATTGATGGAAGTGCTGACAACCATACCCTGAGTGGAATGGCCGGCGTTTCCAATATCGGCAATGATATTGACTGGACAGGTCATCCTTTTGCACAGGCCAACTGGTATGCTTTGGGAAGATTAAGCTGGGATTATGATTTAACTTCGGAACAAATTGCTGATGAATGGTTGCGTATGAGTTTTACAAATGATGCTGGTTTTGTAACGGATACCAAAAAGATCATGCTTTCCTCCAGGGAGATATTGGTTAAATATATGAATCCAATTGGCCTGCATCATATCATGGCAACCGGCCACCACTATGGCCCGGGGCCCTGGGTAAGCAATTTACAGAGAGCAGACTGGAACCCGGTTTATTATCACAAGGCAGATAGCATTGGAATTGGTTTTAACCGAACTTCCACCGGCAGCAATGCGTTGGCACAATATAAACCAGGCGCAGCAAAAGCCTGGGAAGATCGTTCAACAATAGACGAAAAATACCTGCTTTGGTTTCACCATGTACCCTGGAATTATACCATGAAAAGCGGGAGGACTTTATGGAATGAACTCTGCTATCAATATAACAGTGGTGTGGATAGTGTAAGATGGATACAGCAACTTTGGAACCAACAAAAAAGTAAAATAGATGATCAGCGGTACAGGCAAATTTCGATGCTATTAAACATACAGGAAAAAGAAGCAGTATGGTGGCGGAATGCATGCCTGCTATACTTCCAGACTTTTTCTAAAATGGCCATTCCGGATCAGTATGAAAAGCCGGATCAGACTTTAAAATATTATATGCAATTGAGATTTCCTTTTGCGCCGGGGAATTAGCCCCCATCCCCGCCGCGGCGGGGAGTTATTTAACGGGAATAATGCGTCCCGTGCTTTTAAAAAATATGAGTTTTAATTATAAATAAAATAAAAGTCTTTATGAGTAATCCCAAAGTAGCAATTGTAACCGGCGGAGGTTCGGGTCTTGGCCTTGCCATTGCAGAAAAATTTACACAAAATGGTATACAAACCATTATTGTGGGAAGAGATGAGGAAAAACTACAAGCAGCCAAAGCGCAATTGGGTGAAAATTGCTTTGCAATGCCTTGTGATCTCAGCAAACTTGCCTTAATCCCTGGCCTGGTTGAAAAAGTGATTGCTGAGTTTGGCCAAGTGGATATTTTGGTAAATAACGCCGGGCTCAATGTGAAAAAAGAATTCACCGAAGTAACCGACGAAGACTTTCAAAAAGTAATTACCATCAATTTATGCTCCGTATTTGCAATGAGCCGAGAAGTAGTAAAACACATGCTGCTAAAGGGTTCTGGCAATATTATCAACATCAGCTCCATGGCGGCCCAATATGGAATTCCAAAAGTGATTGCCTACAGTGCCAGTAAAACAGCCATCGAAGGAATGACAAGAGCAATGGCGGTGGAACTATCACCAAAGGGTATCCGGGTAAATGCCATTGCACCAGGTTTTATTTATTCAGCCATGACAGATAAAGCATTGAACAGTGATCCGGAACGGAAAGCAAAAGTATTTGGAAGAACACCCATGGGACATATGGGACAGCCAACTGACATAGCAGAAACGGCCTTCTTCCTGGCGGGGGATGCAGCAAAATATATTACTGGTGTGGTATTGCCCGTAGATGGTGGGAATAGTATTGGGTTTTAGGAGGAAGATTGGATACTGGATGGTGGATACTGGATACTGGATGGTGGATGCTGGATACTGGATACTGGATACTGGATGCTGGATGCTGGATACTGGATGGCACAAAATAGAAATCAAGCTCAAAAATGATTTAAACAATTTTATATGAAAAGGTATAAGTTTTCCTGGTTGGCAATAATGGTTGCCTTTATATTTATTGCGGGTTGTGGCACCAGCAAAAAAGTAACCTCCAATGAGGCTACCTTAAAAGAAACTTTTAAAAATGACTTTCTTATTGGCGCTGCTTTAAATGCAAACCAGATCGAAGAAAAAGATCCGGGGGCTACAATATTGGTCCCTAAACAGTTTAATGCCATCACTCCTGAAAATATAATGAAGGCTGAAGTGATTCACCCGGAATGGAACAGGTATAATTTTGACCTGGCCGATAAATTAGTGGCCTATGGTAAGAAATATAACCTGAAAGTAAATGGCCACACCTTGATATGGCATAGCC
>JAYVUL010000137.1:0-11609 GCA_043787935.1 Chitinophagaceae bacterium
TGCCTGTTCTTTCCCCCTAGGCTTTCATATTCACCGTTTGCAAGGCAATTCCCGTATTCCAACTCCTGGAAGCCTGGATCACATCCTGCAAATCATCAATCTTTTTTGCGGTCACCCTGATAATATCGTCCATAATGGCTACCTGCACTTTTAAACCGCTGTCTTTGATGAGTTTTACTATTTTTTTTGCATCCTCCTGCTTAATACCGTTCCTTACCGGTACTTCCTGTTTTACCACTTTACCGCTTTGATATGGTTCTTTGCTTAAATCGTACACTTCAGCAGCAAGGCCCTGTTTCATACTCCTGCTGATCAATACATCAATGATCTGGCCTAATTTCATCTCACTGTCGGCTTCTAAATTTACCTTAAAGTCTTTCTTGTTTAAATCTATCACTACATGGCTTCCTTTAAAATCAAACCGGTTCGTGATCTCTTTTGAAACTGTATTGATTGCATTGTCCAATGTTTGCAGATCAACCTTACTGGAAAAATCAAATGATGGCATACTAATTTTTTTTTAAAGATACAGCAGGAGATAAATCTAACGCAGCTATTTTTTTATTGTTGACCTGATTTGTGTAATAGTACCACCAGAATCATCCGTTTCCAGCAATACCAGCGTTGAACAATCAAACGATACAATCTCCGATTCCGAAGCAGGCGTAATGCTTCCATTCAAAGTAGTTATTAACTTTCCATCTGGCCTTATCGTCCATACTCCGGTTTGATCACCATTGTTTATGCATCCTGCATCTCTGACAGTATAATCGCCTCCTGCACCAAGAATAATATTATCATCCCGCTCACATGGGTCAATAGAACTGGTCCTATCGGTAAATACTCCCCCTATACCTACCTCTAATTTTATTATGGAATAAGTTCCAGCAATATCATTCATTGTTTTGGAACAGGTTTGCGTATTGCTTTTTTTGCAGGAAGAAATAACAATGAGAATAATTGAGGAGAAAGCTAATAGTTTTTTCATGTCTTACCGTTTATTAAAAATAAGTTTCCTTTTAAAATAAAGCAAGCTTTTTTTAACTTTCTTCCCTTGCCAATCAAAAAAAAACAGTTTCATAAATAAATATTCATGAAACTGTTCCAGTTTAAATGGATGTGATTAATTACTTCCGGTCTTTACCCTGTTTTGTTCATCTGAAGCCCCACCTGTTTTTCTTTTTGGTGCTGCAATTTTTGCATTACCAAACCTCCAGTTGAAACTGATGCTTACCTGCCTGCTGTCTCTTTTTTGTGCAAACCTGGTATCGATATAAGAATATTCTGCATCCCCTTTAAATTGCTGGGTAAGGAAAATATCCTTGAATCCAAGTTTAACCGTGCCTTTATTTTGTAAAACTGATTTGGAAATACCTCCGTTTAAAGCCCCCAATCCGCCGATGACCAACACACCATCCAGGCCCTTTGAGCGATAGAATCCACTCAATTCAGCATTCCATCCTTTACCTAAAACCACCTGTGCATTTACATTTGTTGTAAGTAAATTACTTTGAACATCAACATCGGCATTGTTGATATACCCCCTGAACCTGTTGTTGCTGAAATTTGCATACAGGTTAACCTTCAGCCATTTTTTCACAGGCACCAAAGTAGTAACGGTAACCCCATACTGACGCTGGCTCGCAATATTACTTTTTGTAATAAAGGTTTCGTTTTTTTCTTCGTTCTGATCAATTACATCATTGATAAGGTCGGTAGTTTTTGTATAGTTCAGCGTTGTGGTAAAGTTACCTGCGTAAGTATGCGATAACTCTATATTGTGACTGAACTGTGGGCGAAGATTGGTATTGCCTGCCTGGTAAGTATATTTATCCAGGAAGAAAAAGAATGGGTTAAGATCTCCATAATCCGGCCGCTCGATCCTTCTGCCATAGTTTACAGAAAAATTATTCTTTTCATTCATATCGTAGCCAACAAAAACTGTCGGGAACAATTGGGTGTAGTTGCGTTCAAATTTATCACTGGTAGTTACCTGGGTTCCCTTCGATATAGTATTTTCAAGGCGTAAGCCCAGTTGTGTGCTCCATTTTTTATTCCATTGCTTATTTACATTTAGGTAGGCAGCCTGTATTTGCTCATCATATAAAAAATGATTGCTCCTTCCGGTATCATGCACCATCTTACCATTCACAAGATAATCATAAGATGCATCGTTATCCGTTTTTACAAAACTTGCTTTTACACCAGCCTCCAGTTTAGTATTGCCCTTCAGGTTCTGCGTATAATCAGCTTTAATACTGATTATCTTAATATCTGACGGTATGTTGCTAAGCAGGGTATCGCTTGGCGCATTTTTCTGGTTTTCGGCATTAAAATACTGGTTGTCCAAACTTTGCTTACTGGCCTGCGTGTAGCGGACATAATCAGCATCAAAGGTCAACTCTTTTCCTGTACTGTCAAATAGATGACGCAGGTTAAAGTTTGCATTGAAGTTTTTCCATTTGTTAATCAGTTCAGTTGTGGCGAATGTGCTGGAGTCTGTTATACCCAAACTACTTTTAAGCAAAGAACTGCTGCTATTATTAAATTGCTCGGCATTGATAAAACCTGAAACTACGCCGCCTATTGTTGTTTTCCTGCTGACATTTACATCAATCCCCAACTTGGCATTGTTAGAATTGTTGTTATTGGTAAATATTGATTGCTGGTCAAATATTGATAACAATTGTTTTGAGCTCTTATCGCGGAATTTTCGAAGGATAGTGAGCTCTGAATAATTTTTATCATGGCGAAAACTGTAATTGCCAAACAGGTTAATGCTTTTGTTGCGGTAATTCAGGTTAATACTTTCATTGGTTCTTGCATACTTGCCTTGTGTGTAAGAAGTACTTAGGCTCCCATTGTATCCAACGGTCTTGTTCTTTTTTGTTTTGATATTTATGATACCTGCATTACCGGCTGCATCATACCTGGCTGGCGGGTTTGTCATTATTTCTATCTGGTCAAGCTGCGCAGAGCCCATGCTTTTTAAAAGATTAGCCAGGTCTGGTCCAGACAAATAGCTTGGTTTGCCATCAATAAAAATCTTCACCCCCTGCTTTCCTTTCAGGCTGATATTACCATCCTTATCAATAGTGATGCCTGGGGATTTTTCAAGTACTTCCAATGCAGAAGAGCCTGCATTGGATATTGAGGCTTCTACATTCACAATGGTACGATCCGGTTTTCTTTCAATGAACGGTTTTTTTGTTTCTATCACCACTTCTTTTAAGTTTTCATTTACCGGAACCAATTGTAATATGCCCACCTGTATGCCGGGTTTTTCCTGGGTAAGGGTAAAGGAATTACTAAATACTTTGCTGTGGCCAAGTGAACTGGCACTTACCAGGTAGTTACCTGCTTTCAGGTTTTCAAATACAAAATTTCCTTCCTTATCGGTAATAGCAGTTTTTACCAAACTGCTGTCATTGCCTTTCAGAAGAGAAATAGTAGCGGCATCTATAATTTTCTGATTGCCGCCGTCTTTAATGGAACCGGTTACTTTACCGGGGTTTTGTGCTAAGCTGACAATACTTATACTCATAGCAGTCAGCAGGTTAAAGAAATGTTTCATGGTTATGCTTTATACTTTGTTTTAAATTGTACATAACAAAAGTAGGTACTTTGCATAACAAGGTACATTTGTTTACATAAACGGTCTATTCGGGTATATAAATGGTTTATCTATATTATTTAGCGAGGTTGGCGGTATAGGACAAAAAAGCAAAAACAGCTGATTATCAATCATATATAAGTTGATAACCTGCTCCTCAGGAGAAATTATAAGAAATTAAACTTGCTTTGGCTTTATGAATGAAAGGTAAAGGATTATTAAACTGCCGGCAATAATCAGGCAAAAAGAAATTATTTCAGCCTGGCTCAGTTGAAAACCAATAAAGTGGATATGGTTATTTACCCGGATTTTTTCAATCAGAAAGCGTTCCATCCCGTTTACCAGGAGGTAAAGCCCGGTCATCATCCCGGCTATCTTTATCCGTTTTCTTACTGACCAAAGTATTAGAAACAAAAAGGTAGAAATAACAGTTTCATAAAAAGGTGTTGGAAAAACCGGCACTGGTAAAGCCCTATCATGCTCATCGGTTAAAGATGCTATTTTTATTCCGTCTTTATTTACGTTTTGGGGATAGCTGTATGCCACCATCCAGGCAGGTAAAAAAGAAGGGGCCAATATACTTTTGTGAGGCACATCGGCAAGGGTTACACTCTTCCTGTCACCATCCAGGAAAAAGGCTTTGTAATTGTCTAACCTGGCTTCGTATTCTCCCGGTTTTGCTTCTACTGCTTTTCCGTTGTTTAAATCTGTTATATAGGCACTGTTGTAAATACCCCAGTCTCCATCGCCAGCCACCTGGCAACCAATACGACCCACTGCATAAGCAACCAGCATAGCCGGGGCAATGGCATCCACAAGATGCACCAGGCGGATATTTTTTTTATATGCATAAATACATAGTGCAATAGCAGCAACTATCAATCCACCATAAAAAGTTAACCCACCCGCTGAAAATATCCTTTCAACCGGGTGTTGCACAAAATCATCCCAGTTTTCAAAATTATCAAACAGTTTTGCACCAATGATCCCAAAAACAAGTGAGATCACCACAATATCACCTACCCTGTCATGCGGCCATATTCTTAATATCCTTTGCTCAGGCTCTTTTAACTTCTGTTTATTTTTTTCCCACCATTTTAAGCCTGCTATACCAAATCCTAAAACAAGGCCAGCTACTAAATTACCCGCTGAAGAAAAAATATACGTTTGAGGGCTTAGGTCAGCAGGCTTATTGAAAAACAATCCAACTAATTTGTATCCAAATAAAAACCCGGTTATAAAATTTATCAACAAATCCAGGAAAGACGCGGCCTTACCTACCGTTATATATTCCTCCCTTGGAAATAAAAGCCCCAGCTTTTCTTTACGCTTCAATTCGCTGGATATAGCTATAGCAGCAACAATAAAGCCCATTGCCACCATAAAACCGAAAGTATTTAAAAAGCTCAGTGGCTTCCATTCCACACCAAACCAGTCTTTAAAAACATAATATAAATTGGGATACATATACCAGTGATAAGTTATCAAATACTAAATGGTGCAAGTTAAACCAAATCGATTTGAAAAGTACAGCTGTATTTATTGGTAAGTGGAATTAGTGAATTGAGAATCCCGGTTGCAAAACAAAAAAATCCCGTAACAAACTGTTACGGGACATACTTACTAACCCATCAACCCGTAAAATTTAGTTACAATATTGTTCAAAAGCACCAATGAGGTTTTCTGCAATCATTCCGGCGCTGCGTCCTTCGATATTATGCCTTTCAATGAAATGTACCAACTGGCCATTTTTAAATAACGCAATTGATGGCGAGGAGGGGGGATAGGGCAATAAATGCTCCCTGATTTTTTTTACTGCATCTACATCAAAACCTGCAAAACTGGTGGTTAAATGATCAGGCTTTTTAGAACTGTTTTGTACAGCCATCAGTACACCCGGTCGGGCAGTGCCTGCACTGCAACCGCACACAGAATTGATTACCACCAGAGTGGTACCCACATCGCTTATTTTTGATTCTACGTCAAAGGGTGTCAACATTTCTGAAAAACCATTTTCAGTTAACTCCTCTTTCATTGGTATTACTATCTCCTGGGGATACATATTTTTATAGTTTGATTTAAAAATGCAAATCTACAAACAAGCAATGAATTACTCATTGAAGATTTTAGAGCTGTGGAAAAAAATCAATCAGGAATAAAAAAAGCCATTATGGCGTAAATTAAAAGCAATACAAGACACAATGTCCTTAATATGGTTAATATTTGCCAATCCTGCCATAGTAATTTGGTTGGAATAGCATTTGACAAATACTCTGAAAACAATTATTAACCAAAAAAAAATTATATTTTATGACAGTAGTAAAAGTAAACAACCCTGTTGCCAAGAGTTTTGATGGCCTGATTAATAATTTATTTAATGACATCCCCGCAGCACTTAGTAATACTTTCAGGGAGAACAGTTTTGGGTTTCCCCCCGTAAATATTAATGAACAGGCTAATGGTTACCAGATAGAAATTGCAGTTCCGGGAATGGAGAAGACTGATTTCATCCTGAAATTAGAAGGGAATCTACTAACCATCAGCGGCTCAAAAAAAGAAGAAGCTAAAGGTGAAACCGTACAAAGTATCCGCAGGGAATTTAGCTGCAAATCTTTTGAGCGCAGTTTTTCAGTAGATGAAAAAATTGATGCTGCACATATTGCTGCAAAATATGAGAATGGTATTTTAAAAGTAGCATTACCTAAAAAAGAAGAAATTAAAGTTGCTGCCCAAGAAATACCTATTTTATAATTGCAGCACAAAATAATAAAGACATACAGTTGGTTTTGATATAATAGCCGTCCTGTTTTTACAGGAGGGCTTTTTTATCCGCTTCAACCCGGTTAATAGCCCAATATCTTCAGCATACTTTGAGCAGATTGTTCTTTTGCATAAACCCAATCAACCAGTTTCCCATTCTTATCATGCCCTATTACAATGTGTTTCGGCGAAGGGATCAGGCAATGTTTAATTCCGCCATAACCACTTATCTGGTCCTGGTAAGCGCCGGTATGGAAAAAACCTACATAGAGTGGTTCTCCACCTGCTGTCAACTTAGGTAAGAATACTTCATTGATATGTTCTTCAGAATCGTAGTAATCATGGCTGTCGCAGGTGATACCCCCCAGGGTTACCCTTTGGTATTCATCCTTCCATTTATTGATGGGCAACATCAGAAATTTTTCACCAATTCCCCAGGTATCAGGTAATGTGGTAATAAAGGAAGAATCAATCATGTACCATATCTCCCGGTCATTTTGCATCTTTTCTCCAATTACGCTGTAGATATGTGCCATGCTTTCCCCTACAGTATAACTGCCAAACTCGGTAAAAATATTGGGCATTGGAACCTTACTTCGTACACAGGCAACTTTGATATTTCGCACAATTTCATTGATCATAAACTGGTAATCGTATTCAAAGCCCAGCGAATGTTTAATGGGGAAACCGCCGCCTATATTAATGGAATCCAGTTCAGGGCAAATCTTCTTTAACTGGCAGTAAAGGTTGATCACCTTATTCAATTCGCTCCAATAATAAATATCATCCTTTATACCTTTATTTAAAAAAATATGCAGCATTTTCAACTGAAACTTATGTTCAAACCCTTCTATCTCATCTACATAAAATTCCAGGATATCTTTAGCCCTCATTCCCAAACGGGAAGTATAAAAAGGGAAAGTTGGCTCTTCTTCTGCAGCGACCCTGATACCTAACTTAAACGGAACTTTTACATTTTTATATGCCTTTAACTCGTCCTTATTATCCAGTATGGGAATAACGTTTTTAAAACCGGTATTTAGCAGCCTCGCTATACGGTTGGTGTATGGTTTCTGTTTATATCCATTGCAGATGACGAATGTTTCCTTATTTATTTTTCTGCGGGAATATAATTTATTAACGATGTCGATATCATAAGCATAAGAAGTTTCGATATGAATATTATGCTTTAAGGCTTCCTCCACAATAAATGAAAAATGGGAGCTTTTGGTGCAATAACAGTAATTATATTTCCCCTCATACTTGTGTTTTTTAAATGCATTTTCAAACATCTTTTTTGCCTTCTCTATCTGCATTCCGATCTTAGGCAAATAAGTCAATTTTAAAGGGGTACCATACTTATCAATCAGGGCTTTAAGGTCTTGGCCATTGTACTGCAGGTAAGAGTTTTCAACTTTAAAATCTTCTTGCGGAAAATTAAATGTCTGGTTTACCAGATCCGCATAAGAATTATTCATGTTGGTCATTTACTAAAATTGATTTTTAATTATTTGCAAATGTAATTGAATGATGAATGCAGGGTAATATTTTTTTCGGGCTACAAAAAGGCCGGATGTAAAAAATTACATCCGGCCATTACTATTTTACTGTTTTCTGGTATTTACTTAACCTGTGCTATCAGCTTTTTAAAACTCTCGGGCTCATTCATTGCCAGATCAGCCAGCAGCTTACGGTTGATATCAATATTCTTAGCAGCCAGTTTATGGATGAATTCACTATAAGTCAATCCTTCTTCCCTTACTGCTGCGTTGATACGTACGATCCACAGACTGCGGTATTCACGCTTTTTTAATTTGCGGCCAACATAGCTGTAGGTTAGCCCTTTTTCCATTACGTTTTTGGCAACGGTATATACATTTTTACGCTTACCGTAATAACCTTTTGCGGCTTTGAGTACTCTTTTCCTTCTGGCCCTTGATGCAACTGCATTTTTTGAACGTGGCATATCTTAATTTTTTTGACTTTTAATAAATTGAAAAATGACAATCAGCTGGACTTATCCTTTAAGCCTTAATAAACGCATTACAAATGCCTGTTGGGTGGGATGAACCATTCCGTCCTTTCTCATGGCACGCTTGCGTTTGGTTGATTTTTTTGTTAAGATGTGACGTTTGAAAGGTTTCTGAAAGGTGATTAACCCTGTTCCGGTAACCTTGAAGCGCTTCTTGGCGCTTGAGTTTGTTTTTGCTTTTGGCATTTGATAACTTATAAATAGTTACTCCCTGCTGGCGTTCCGAACAGTCGGAAACTTTTTGAGCCTTGTGGGAAATGTTCAAAAAAGAAAGTTCTTTTTCGGGCGGCAAAAGTAACGCAAAAAATGGGAAATCCGCAATTTAGATGATTCTTTTTATAGAACCCCATTAAACCGGGGTTTCAAATGTGGCATATATATGTAAGAAAAAGGCACAAAAAAGGGAACTTTTCGTTCCCCTTCAATGAAATATTTCCCAGGTATGATGTAATTTATTTATCAGCCGACTTTGCTTTCTTCTGGCTCTTTGGAGCAAACATAACCAGCATACGCTTTCCTTCCATCTTTGGCATCCCTTCCAGTGCACCAACGTCTTTCAAGCGGTCAGCAAACTTCAACAGCAGGAGTTCACCTCTTTCTTTAAACATAATGGCCCGTCCTTTAAACTGCACATGCGCTTTAACCTTGTTGCCGTCCTGCAAAAATTTTTCTGCATGCTTGCATTTAAATTCAAAGTCATGATCATCTGTATTGGGCGTAAAGCGTACTTCTTTAACCTCGCTGGTTTTCGACTTGGCCTTCATCTCCTTTTTCTTCTTCTTCTCGTCGTATAAAAACTTGTTGTAGTCAATTATTTTACAAACCGGGGGAACCGCACCGGGAGAAATCTCTACTAAATCCAATTGCTGGTCTTGCGCCATTTTAGCTGCATCTGCCGTGGGATATATGCCGGGTTCTACGTTATCGCCTACTAACCGGACTTCAGGTACCCTTATCATGTGATTAGTGCGATGTTCCTGTTGCTGCTCTTTTTTAAAGCGGGGGTTGAATGCGCCACGGGGCGGCCTGGGTGGAAATGCCATACTTATCTTGCCTTAAACCTGTACCCGGCTTAGTACAAATTACACAGGCTGTTTTGTTTTTTATTTTTTAATTAATTGCCGAAAAATTATTGTCCTGAACTCCATCATTTAATGATAGAATATGTAAATATAGTTTTTTATTCAATTGACCTTTTACTTTTTACTTCTTCATTAACCAAATCTATAAATTCCTCAATTGTTTGCACCCCAATATCTCCTTTTCCCTGGCGGCGGACAGCCACTTTATTTTCATTCATTTCCTTTTCGCCAATTACCAGCATTAAAGGCACTTTATTCAATTCTGTATCCCGGATTTTTTTTCCGATTTTTTCATTACGGTCATCAATTTCAGCACGTATATCGGCTGCTTTTAATTGCTGCTGCACCGATTCACAATAAGGTAAAAACTTGTCGCTGATGGGCAACAATTTAACCTGCGTTGGCGCCAGCCACAAAGGGAATTTACCCGCACAATGTTCAATCAGCACTGCAATAAAGCGCTCCATACTTCCAAATGGTGCCCGGTGAATCATTACTGGCCGGTGCTTAGCATTGTCTTCGCCAATATATGTAAGGTCAAAGCGTTCGGGTAAATTGTAATCTACCTGTATAGTGCCTAATTGCCACTTTCTTCCAATAGCATCCCTCACCATAAAATCAAGCTTAGGCCCATAAAAAGCCGCTTCGCCATATTCCACCACCGTATTCAATCCCTTTTCAGCAGCCGCTTCTATGATGGCTTGTTCCGCCAATTCCCAATTTTCATCCGAACCGATATACTTGGCCCGGTCTTCTTTATCCCTTAAAGAAATCTGGGCAGTGTAATCGGTAAAGCTAAGGGAAGCCAGGACATACAAAACCATGTCTATCACTTTTTTAAATTCATCTTTTACCTGGTGGGGCATGCAAAACAAATGCGCATCATCCTGGGTAAATCCTCTTACCCTGGTAAGTCCATGTAATTCTCCGTGTTGCTCATATCGATACACGGTACCAAACTCGGCCAGTCGCAAAGGCAAATCTTTGTAACTGCGGGGCGATGTTTTATAAATCTCACAATGGTGAGGGCAGTTCATTGGTTTTAAATAAAATTCCTCCCCTTCCTGCGGCGTTTTGATTGGCTGGAAACTATCCTTGCCATATTTTTCATAGTGACCGGAGGTAACGTACAAATTTTTATGGCCAATATGTGGTGTAACTACGGGAAGGTAACCGGTATCCATTTGTGCTTTTTGCAAAAACTGCTGCAGCCTCTCGCGAAGCATGGCGCCCTTGGGCAGCCACAAGGGCAGGCCCATTCCTACTTTTTCAGAAAAAGCAAACAGCTCTAACTCCTTACCTAATTTCCGGTGATCCCTTTTCTTTGCCTCCTCCATCAATACGATATATTCATCCAGCTCTTTTTGAGAAGGAAATGTGACACCATAAATACGGGTAAGCATTTTATTCTTTTCATCATTCAGCCAGTAGGCACCTGCGATATTGGTAAGCTTTATCGCTTTAATAAACCCGGTGTTGGGTATATGTGGTCCACGGCACAAATCGGTAAAGTTGCCCTGTGTGTAAAAGGTAATTTCACCATCATTCAAGCGATCGATGATTTCTAATTTATATTGATCGCCCTTTTCTGTAAAATACTTTACAGCAACAGCTTTGCTCACCTCCTTTCTTTCAAAAATGGCATTATTTTTAGCCAGTTCCACCATTTTCTTTTCCAGTTTTACCAAATCTTCTTCGCCAATGGTTTGCCCGTCCAAATCCACGTCATAATAAAAACCTTTTTCACCGGGAGGGCCATAACCAAACTTTACACCCGGGTAAAAAGACTCCAGGGCCTCTGCCATTAAATGGGCAGAAGAATGCCAGAAAGTACTTTTGCCATCGGTATCATTCCAGGTCAATAATTGCAAAGTAGCATCACTGTTAACAGGCCTGGAGGCATCCCAAACGGCACCATTTACCCTGGCTGCTAATACTTTTCTTGCCAGTCCTTCACTGATCGACCTGGCTACATCCATAGCTGTCACCCCTTGTTCGTATTCTCTTACGGCTCCATCCGGCAATGTTATCTTTATCATGTTCGCTTATCTTTATACTTTAATTTTGGCTGCAAATTTAACGAAGTCTTGGCGAAGGAAGAACATATCCGAAATAACTTTGT
>JAYVUL010000138.1:0-13784 GCA_043787935.1 Chitinophagaceae bacterium
ACCTCTGCCAAAGGCTGCACCTGTATTGTAAATCAATAAAGATGAGCCACCATAAGTAGGTGAGCCGCTAACGATACCACCACCTGTATTAAATTTCAATGTACCATTGATAGTAAGGTTATTGCCATTGGTGATGCCGGCAGCTGTTTGCACAACGCCCGAAACAGTTCTTGCCACATTCATGGTAATACCGCCGGCGCCTGCTACGGTTACGTTTGCCGGGCCGCTGGCAGCAGGCCAGTAAACATCAGCATTCACACCATAAGAGCCGGAAGAGTTATTGAATATCAAGGTGCCTGAACTACCATAAGTCCATGTACCACCAGTTGCGAAACCTCCCTGGTTGATCTGGAAGTTTCCATTGACAGTGGCAGCACCAGTAGTAGTTAATGTAGCGCTGGTAGCTAATGTAGCATTGGCATTTACTGTGGTTGTTCCACCAATCGTATAAGCATTACTAAAAGTTACCGGGGCGGCTGTGTTGGACACTACCAAATTAACAAAGGCAGATCCATTAAAGGTGATTGTTCCGGAAACCGTTTGTGCAGCCGTTCCGTTAAAAGTGAGGTTACTTGCTCCTGTAGGGGAGAAACTAACAGTACCTGCAGTCCTGGTGAGGTTGCCGCCAATGGTAACATTGCCACTGCCACCTGCGTAATTGAATGTGGTGGCACTCGTTATGGTCAAGTTATTTTGCACTGTCCAGGTATTACCCCCACCCGCCGCAGCTTGACTAAATCCGGCAAAATTGATCTCAAAATTACCATATGTCCTTCCTGAAAGAGAGGGGCTTGAGTTTTGTTCATGAATATAAAAACTGCCGGAATTAAAGACAACATTCGATGCTGGAGTAGTTTTTGTAAAAGGGTTACTGCCGCCTTGCGAACGATAGGTAGAGCCCGTTGCAAAAACAACACTGTTACTAACGCCAGCAGAAGTGCCGAATGCACCACCACTAAATGTAGAAGCAGCTATGAATACTGCCGGGCTGCTAAATGTAATGCCGCTTGGATCAGCTGCAGTAAGTGTATGGGCAGCAACAGAAAATGTCATGTTGCCGGAAATAGCACCGGTAGACCCCGTAGCAACATTGATGTTCAAAGTGTTTGCACCATTAATGTTGAGCGCAGAACCACTTGCAACGCTCAGTGCGGATGCGCCGCCACCGATGGTCAATACAGTTGCGGCTGCACCTGCCTGCAAATTTACTGTTGCGCCGCCAGACACTTGCAATTTTCCAATTGTTTCCGTTGGAACTGCCGTGGGCGTAAATGTACCGCTGGTGCTGAACACGAGGATGTCATTGGTTGCTGGAGTAACTCTTGTGGAACCTCCACCACCATTGGTAGTGTTCCAACTAGCTGCAACATTCCATGCGGCAGTTGCACCGCCATTCCAAAAATAGGTGGTCTGTCCCAAGATTTTACTATTGCATATTAACAGCAATATCAACAAAGTAATAAATGATGTTTTTGGGAATAATTTTTTCATAAATGACAATTTAATAAATTCAGAAGAAAAGATTTGTGTGTGTATGTTATCGTGATGAATTACTGTGAGGAGGATGTATGCATATACCCGCCAATAGAGGGATGTGGCAGCTTTTGGCGCTGCAACAGGTGGTAAGCAATCTTAAATAGAATATTTATTCTCTTCATTTTTTCTCATATGGCTGCAAAGCCAGACATTAAATAAACAGACTAATTCAGTATTAAATACTTTGGGGAAAGCGTTGATTTCAATGGGAGTGGATAAAAAAGTAACACGATATCATCTCTCAATTTTGGCTAAATTATTATCAAAGAATAAAAAATAATTTAAGCCCAATTTTAATTGCTTAATGGCATGCTAGGTTTCACTGAATTAGCCAAATAATCCTGCTCCAAACCAAGGTTTTATTAATTCAGGAATATGTTTCATGACAAAAAAAATCCTATTGTGCATCACATATATTACATGGGCAACAAAGAAGGCAATACATTAGCATTGTCAAATGTTCTCAAATAATCGTCATGTAAATTTGAGCTTTAAGGAAGATATTTTGAATGAATTGGATAACTAAATTCACTACAACGTTTTCGTAGCTTTTCACCGTTTATTTTTCATCCTTGATTGAGCCTTCAAAGTTAAACATTCCAAAAAGCGGCCAATTACACTGCAAAACCCAGCGAGGCCTAATCATTTTTTCCAGGTCTCTCCTGCATGGCGACAGGCCTAACAGCCTAAAAGGCGCTGTATGTATATACGATTCATTTATTCCCCCGTGGCCAGAAGGTAAGTAATTCACCGGTCTTTTTATTACCAATGGTATGATGGTTTTTCTGTTAATTATTCTGAATAATGCTGAGTCTGCCATTCAAATTACCTACTGCGTATATGCCTTAATGATAGCAATGTCTTTTTATCCATACTATTGGCAACTGTTTAAACAAATAGGTGCGGAGGGACAAATCAGATCACATAAAAAAATAACACCCTATTCCAGCACTACGGCCCGCTGAACGCTTATTGATTTATCCGGGTGAATAATTCTCATCATATAATTTCCCTTTTTTATGCTTTTACCCAGCCGGATATCGATCACTGCATTTCCTCCTGCATGATCAACCTCATTATTCAGCAGTGGCTGGCTCAACGCATTCAATAATTGCACTGCATATTGGCCGGCTTTCATGCCCTCAAACTGCAGGTGCATGGTGTTCCCGGTAATGGGGTTTGGGTACAGGTGAATACCTGGTCCACCCTTTACCAGCAGTACGGTTGCGGTGTCACTATACCCCGTTACACCAAATTTATTCATGGCTTTAATACGGTAGAAATACCTGCCGGGCCCGGGTGTTGGGTCAAGCCAGTTGTATGCAGTTTCAGCAAAGCCGGTATTATGCGACAGTTGAGTACCGATAGCCACAAAGGAAATACCATCGGATGATCTTTCAATATCGTACTGCAGCATATCTTCTTCTTCTTCGATCTGCCAGTCAACTGCCACATCAGTATTATGCAGCATAGCTTTTATTCCGGCATATTTAACCGCCTTTTTAAATACCAGGCGAAAACGATCCTTTGCATAACTACCCGGCTCTGCTGCCAGCGGTGCAAAATCAACTGTTGTACTGCCATTCATATTCAACGGCGTACTGGTATGGGTATAATTATCTTCTATAAATCCAGCAAGGTTGCCATGATTCAATTCTTCTGCTACCCATTCAAGACGATAGTTCCTTACGTTGAGTTTACTCATATTGTAGTTCACGGTATCTTCTTTGGAAAAGAAATCCCGCTTTTCTATCGCCAGTATTTTATCCGTTACCGCAATGCCAAAGTTCTCTGAAAAATTCGTCAGTTTCAAGGCATCTGCACCATCCACTTCCGTGTGATATACTTTATCAAACAACTGTAAAGCCCCATCAAAAAGTACACGGCTTCCATTACTGTTCATTAAATACAGGTTGGTACGCAGAGAAGGTTGTTTGGCACCACCGGTATTCGGCCGGAAAACCAGTGCATTTAGAGAAGATTTATCAGCTTCCTTAAATTGAAGGCTGGTGATATTGGCAGCATTAACAACGAATGCCGCCCCGGACTCAATCCTGCCGGTAGATATATCAATATTGCTTACCGGCACGGGGCTGGGAGTATAGGTTGTGCCGGCACTCCTGGTGAGGGTGATCCATCCGCCGAAGGCTCCGTATTTGGGATCCCATATATAATAGATATCGCCTGGTCCGGACTTGGTTACATTACTGAAATTGACCGCACTGGCATAGGGGTTACCCACTACCGTAAATCCTGCTGGTGTGATCACCGGCATCGTACTGGTGCCTGAATATACCCCGCCTGTAGTGCGTAGCGTGGTTGCAGCAGGTGTGGTTCCAGAAGTAGTGGATCCAATAGCATAACTTCTGTCGCCACGCACAAATAACATCCAGCCCGGCTGGCTTGTTATGGCAGTGGTTAGTGGCTGAATGCCTGTACCCACCCAGTTGGTTCCATCATAGTATTTTATAGAATAATTATTTTGAGGCGATTGATCAAACCCATTGATGGCTGATGGGGCCGGGCCGGTGATATGTGTACCATAACCTGAATGGTTATCCGGGTTTTGAACGCCGGTTATACTTCTTGCTGAAGTATCCTGCCATGCCTGGTTAAGTGTTTGCGTGGAAGAAGGAATAATGGGTGCCGTAAGCAGGCGCCATGACCTTGATGCGGCTACATATCTTTCCACCGTAACATTTCCGCTGATGGTGCCGGTGGAAACGCCTACCCTGGCTGTATTAGAGGCCGTTGACCTGAGGGTGAGGATATTACCTGTATTTAGTGTGGCACCCGTAACCGTTAGTGCTCCTGAAACAGCGGCCGTGTTCCCGCTGCCACCGGTAGCCTGAATCGTTTTGGGGTTTCCTGCACTGCCGATTATATCGAGGTTGGCGTAGTTATACGGCTGAACACTTTGAACAGAAGCACTCACTTTTGCATATTGAATGGTGGAATTGGTACCGAGGGTAAGGCTGGGCGTGGCTGCCGCAAAATTGAATACAGCACCGGCAGCATTGTCGCAACTTACGCAGCTAAGCCCTGCCGTGTTCTGTACATTGATGGTACCATTGATGGTGATTGTTGCCCCCGGCAGGATATTCATTTTGCAGAAGGTACCGCTGTTGGTGGTATTCATAGTTGAACCTGCATCCAGGGTAAGTGCCGTTTGTATGGTAGGTGTTCCTGAAAAAGTGACCGTATTGTTATTTTCTATAACCATTTTACCAAACGACTTGGTGGTACCGGTAATAATATTTGCCTGGTAATGCACTTCCGAATTGGGGTACATAGTTCCAAAACCTGGCGAAGTAGTATTTTGTATTATAACCTTATTGGCAACTGCATCGTTTGACTGAGGCATATCCAATCCGCCAGTAGCAGTAATAGCCGCACCGGATGCAATGGTGAGCGTAACGCCGGGTTTGCCAATATCCCCTACTGCGATCCGGGAACCTGTTCCTGTGACAGTGAAAACCCCTGCGGTTGCGGTTGTGATGGAAGCAGCATTTACTATCTTGAATAATTGATAATTGGTTATAAAATCTGCAGGAGCAGTTCCTGTTCCATCGGCATTAGTACCCCAGCTGTTCACATCGCTAAAGCTGCCCGTTCCCTTATAGTAATAAGCGCTGGAAATAGTAACGGTTATGCCTGTCTCGGTTCCAATGATGGAAGGTGTACTGGAAACCACCCTTATCACATAACCCGAACCGGTACCCTGCCCTGCAGGAATAGTGGCAGTGATGGTTTGAACCCCGCTGGCATTGCTGGTGACGGAACCAATGGCTGTTGGGGAGGCAAAAGAACCGGTAGCATTTGACAACTGCACGGTAAACACATTACCGGGCGTATACACCCCCGCTGCATTAAAGGCCACCTTCACCGTATCGCCTTTGGAATAATTGGCAGCGCCCACTGCTCGTGTTGATATCCCTACATAAATGTTATCAATGGCAAAGGAAGGCATCTGGGAAGTAGTGGTACTTATTGTGCTTCCACTAATGGTCCTGGCTATCCATCTGAGCTGCACCAAAGGCTGGTTATCACATGCTGCCGGTAAGGTTGCAAATAAACCGTTCACTGGTTTTTGCGGAGTGGTACCACTCACCTGCAGGGTGGTGTTATTTGAATATTCTGCCGCCTGGTAGCTTATGGTAGTAAATGAACCGGATGAGCCTACCCGGTATTGAAGTACCAGGCCATCAATGACAGAATCCGCCAAGGGGCTTCCCACATAAGGATTCCTGATCGTCATGGCATTAAAAGTTACCCCTATCCCTCCGCTGTAGGTCAGCGAGCTGAAGGAAAATGTTATTGCATTGTCAGCAGTTTTGGTATTTAGAAAGCCCAATTTACCATTGTAATCATATATGCCATTGAGCGTAGATGCAGCATCTCCGCCCACCAGGGTCTTGTACCCGATTGCATCGGTTGTCCGGCCGCCGCTGGAAGGCGGATTGGCAGAAACCAGGGTACCCATCCATCCTGCAGGAAAGGTGGTAGTGCTGCCGGTAAGGGATGCAAAATCCTGAGCGTAGGGAAGCGTTTGTATCGCCACGATGGTGAGATTGGTTCCATTGTCACTGCCGTTGATGGCAGGTGTGCTGGATACCACCCGGATCCGGTACCCGGAGCCGCCTGTAATTCCTGAAGCAGGTATGGTGGCTGAAATGGTACCCGCCCCTGAAGCAGAACTGGTGAGGGTTCCGATAGCAACCGGCGAAGCAAATGAGCCATTGGCATCAGACAACTGGGCCGTATATACGTTACCGGGAGTATATACACCCGCTGCTGTAAAAGGAACCGTCACTGCATCTCCCTGTACAAAATTGGAAGAGGTAATTGTTTGGGTAGAAAGACCTACATATACATTATCTATGGCCATAGCAGGACAGGTAGAACTTTTGATGCTGCCCCCACTTACCACACTGATCTTGTGCATCACCCACCGGATCTCCACAATATTCTGATTGTTGCAGGCTGCCGGTAAGGTCACATTCAGGTGTGCAATGATATTCTGCCCGGTGGTGCCGGAGGTTTGCGCTGTAGTGATATTTTTATATTCCGTTAATGAATAAGAAGGAATGAGGGTGAAAATACCGGTGCCGCCAATCCTGTACTGCAACTGGAGCCCTGCCACCACACTATCCAATGTGGTCATCGGGTTCCACATCGTCATGGCGTCAAAGGATAAGCCCACGTTGGAATAACCGGTGGTATTGATGGCCAGTACCAGCCCATTTTGTACACTGGTAGTGGCAAAACCGATCTTGCCGTTAAAGTCGTAGGCATAGGAAGAGTCTGATATAGCGGAGGCATCGCCCCCCTTGATGGACCTTTCAATAGTGGGCGCATCTGTAGCGGCGGTGGTTCCGATGGCGCTATTATTAAATTTCCATGCCTGCCATCCAGCAGGATAAGTGGTGAATGTTCCGACCGCAGCATTCAGCGATGAAAAATTCTGTGCATAGGGCAGTGACTGAACAGGAATAATGGTAAGATTATTAGCGTTAGGCGTTCCTGTTAGTGCCGGAGTGCTTGCGATCACCCTTACCAGGTAACCGGTTCCTGCAACAGCATTAGCTGGTATGGTACCCGTGATGGTTAGTGCCCCGGATGTACTGCTTGTTAAAGACCCGATGGTAACGGGGCTGGCAAAGGAGCCGCTTCCATTGGAAAGCTGGGCCGTAAATACATTACCCGGGGTTATAATACCATAAGCTGTAAACGGAATGGTGACCGATTGGCCTGCAATAAAAGTAAAGATGGCATTGGTATTGTAGATAGGATCGCCAATAATACTTGTATTGACACCAGTGCCGGTGACAGGAATATTGATGGAGGATGCACCTCCTCCACTTGCTACCACGTTACCGGTAAATGCAGCTGCCGATTGGGGGGTGAACCTTACATAAACGGGTGTTGCAGCCAGTGTAGCCGAACTGAATGAAATAGTAGTGCTTGCTCCCCAGGTACTGTTATCATTAGACACCTGGAAATTGGTGGAGGGTGCCGTAATGGTGATGTTACCCGGAGCACCCGTTAATTGTGTACCGGACAGGTTAAACAACTGGGAGGCGGAATTCGTACCCGAAAGCAGGGTTCCAAAGTTAAGGCTTGCAGGGGAAGCGGTGAGTGTTTGCAATTGGGGTACGATTTGTACCCTGTAGTTTTCAATTGTAGCTGAATGGGCGGAGGTTCCATATTTGAAAGCATATCCAAAATACTTCAATGCAACATTTGTTCCTGTGGTGGTATTTGCCACCGCCGGCCTAAATGTATAAAGCGTTGCAGTAGACTGAGGATCCGCAAATGCGGTGATACCATCGTTCCTGGATGCCAATTGCCATTTATTGGTTAGGGGGTCATACGAAACCTTGATGCTATAATACCGGGCGGAAGCAGAAGATATGCTTGCTGTCGTATCTATAATCGTCTGATTGGTGGATCCAGTGTTCGCCACATTATTGATGCCATTTGTAAAATATATAAGGTGGAACCTAATCAAATTGGTATTATGGCCCTGCAACAGAAATACACCGTACCCGGAAGCACCCGATGCTGTTGGATCTGATTTATCGCAGGCAAGTACGGCGGCCACCCCCCAACTACCTGTCATTGCAGTACTGAGTGCGCCGGCTCCATTCCTGGTAGTGAACATGTTCAATGACCAATACACCGAATCCGCATTACTACTTATGATTTGATTATAAGGGGCTAAATAATTGGTATCCGCTGCAGTAACGTACGCCAAACCAGCAGTGGACCCACTACCGCTTATCTTCAGCGCATTGGTCAATATACTGGCAGAAGGAGCACCTGTTAAGCCAACATTTGATGAATAACCTGTACCTGGCAAAGCCGGGTTGGCACTGGTAGATAATGTGCCATCAGTCCCTGTAAACTGATCTAAGAAAATATCAATAGGCGAAGTTGGTTTGATACCAATACCTTCGTACACCCCCCTATCCGGAACTGCCGTGGCTGATACCGGGTTACCATAATAATCTTGCCCCCCGTTATTCGAGATCAATTTTCCTGAATTCAGTGCTGCTGAGCTTTTTTGCAATTTGTATCCATCCAGTGTATTGATCCCTGTTCCACCAGAACCGGCATTGACAAAATAGGGATTAGCAGTGGATTTGGCCGGATCCTGCACCGATGTTGGCTCACCGGCAGGATGGTTGTAATAAAACGTATTATTAGAGAAGTTACGGGTTTGTACGCCTGTACCGGAACCATACGCATAGCCGGCGCTGCTACTTAGATTATAAACAATATTGTTGAAATAATTGTACGTATGGTTGGACGAATTGTTTTCGTGGATGATGTTAGGACTGATACCGGATTTGATATAGAACACATTATTGTAGATCTCGTTGCCGGCAGATGGATAATTGAAATAAACAAGGTCTCCTTTATCATTCTGGCTGATGCAATACCGTAAAGTACAGCCTGCATCCCCGGGATCAGGAATACCAGAAGTATTATTGGTTGCACTCCTGGTATTACAACCCCAAAAGAGACCCTGGTCATTGTCATGACTATAACTGTATTGGAATATAATACCCACGCTTCCGAAATCGGGATCATACATGGACCCATCGAAGCCTCCCGGTTCAACTGTGTTGGTGCCAGCCCTATTGAAGTATCCTTCATTGTATTGGAAAACGGTTCCTTTTGCCCTTGCTGTAAACATGGTATTTCCGGTAGTACCCTTAGCCGTTTCATAACAGGTGTTTCTTTCCACCAGGCCCGTTTCATCGGTACAACGGATGATCATAGCGTTCTTGCCAATGTGATGCAGGATGTTATTGCTTACTTTCACATTGCTGAACCGCCGGTTGTACCAATCGGCATATTCAGCCTGGTCGGCAGGAATAACGGATGTTTCCCCGCCCGGGTAATACACATTCCACTCATTGTCGAAAGCGAGCCCAATGTTTTCGCAATAGTACACATTACAGCCATCGATGAGTACATCATTGAACCTGGATTTGTCGGAAGTGGATTCTGTGATACCCAATACAGAAAAATAAATACCACCAGTACGCTTTGGTATAGCGCCGTTAACGGTAGTGCCGCCACTCCCCAACTGCCCTTTGATGTGGTGGATGTCGAGGTTTTTAAGATAGATATGGCTGGCAGTTCCATAGCCGTCAATCGCCACCATCACGCCCCGCCTGTCTGCGCCAGTGGGATTAGAAAGAGGCCCAAACTGGTACTGGCCAATAAAATAATTAAGATCATTGGGGCCGGCAGGATCATTGGTAATCTCCAGGTTATTAATTTCAATGTATTGCTGGTTGTATAAATATACCACGGCTTCCCCGACAAGGCCATTGCCGTGAAGGATGGGTTTTGCGCCGGAGCCATAGCTGTTCACGATGATGGGGCTGCCCGAAGTACCGGACCCATTGAATTTTAATTGCTGCCCGGTCCAAACGCTTCCTGCTTTTAAATTAATGGTAGATCCTGCTGAAACGGTAAGGCTGTTTATTTTGGTAACGTTTTGCCATGGAGCCCCTATAGTGCCTGGATTTGCATCGTTCCCGGCTGCCGCATCAATATAAAAATTTGACTGTGCATAACAAAAACTTATGCAGGAAGATAAAATTGTAAGAATTAAAAAAAACTGGATTTTATTTTTCATATTAATTACTGGAAGTAAAAAAATCAGCAATTGTTACTTTGATAAAAGTAAATTTTTAGTTTGTCACCTGATAAAATATCCACGAAAAGGTTTTCGTACCTTTTACTTGCCTGCCAGCTAACACCCCCCAGCAGTAGCAGTTTTGGCGGCCAGGTTAAGAAACAAGCGAATGGCTAAATACATTACTTTATCTCCCAAAATGAAAGCCTTTACTATTACATTAGCATTTTAACCAGCACCATACCGGCCAGCACAAAAAAGACAAAAGGCAAGCTTTATTAATACTGTATCCAATACGAAAAATTTTAATTTTTTTTGTACCCCCGGTAATTTCAATACCCCCGTGGTTGATGCAAAGTGATACTAAATCCATCCATGAAGCCGTCACTTTGCAGCAGCAGCTATCAGATTCAATACCTAACACCACTTCGATTTACCAGGTGCTATCAATCATAAGCCAACCAGTTACGAAAACCTTTTTACGAAAAGGTTTTCGTAACTTTTCTCAGTAAATAGAAAATTTTACGTCACTTTTAATTAGTTTTTTTTACTTTTTGCGAAAGCATATTTTACATTATGAATCTTAAACAGCTTGCCAAAGAACTGAATTTATCCATTTCAACGGTATCAAAAGCCTTGCGGGATAGCCATGAGATCAGTGCTGACACCAAAATAAAAGTAATTGCAAAAGCCAAAGAATTGAATTACCAGGCCAACCCTTTTGCCAGTAACTTAAGAAAACAGAAAAGCAAAACGATTGCGGTGGTGATCCCGGAAATAGCCAATAATTTTTTTGCACTGGCCATTAATGGGGTGGAAGCCATAGCCCAGGAAAAAGGTTATCATGTATTGATATACCTGACACATGAGGACATGCAAAAAGAAGTTACCATCACAAAACTTTTGCAAAATGGAAGGGTGGATGGCATTATGATGTCCCTGTCAAGCCATACATCAGACACTGCACACCTGGAGGAATTAAGGGCAAATGGAATCCCTCTTGTCTTCTTTGACCGGGTGGCTGAAAATTTAGATTCGCCAAAAGTAGTCACTGATGACTATAACAGTGGCCTTCGGGCAACGGAACACCTGATTGAAAACGGATGCAAGCGGATTGCATTCCTGTCTATTTCAAATACCCTTTCCATCACCAATAAAAGAATGAACGGATACCTGGACGGATTGAAAAAAAATGCAATTAAGCAAGATGACAACCTTATCATCCAATGCAATAATGACGAAGAAAAAAATAAAGCCTCCATCCGGAAATTATTAAAAAGAAAAAACCGGCCTGATTGCATATTTGCCTCCGTGGAAAAACTTGCCATTAACACATATGCCATCTGCGAAGAGTTAAAATTACAAATCCCGGATGATGTGAAGGTCATCAGCTTCTCCAATTTAAGAACGGCCTCCCTGTTAAACCCTTCTCTTACCACCATTACTCAACCAGCTTATGAAATAGGCCGGGAAGCCGCTTCTATTCTTTTTAAACTGATTGAAAAAAAGGGGTTCAATTTCATTTTGGAAAAAACAATATTGAAATCCACCCTTATTGAAAGAAATTCAACCAAAGGAAAAAGAATCAACCAATAGCTGATGAAGTATTTCTATTGTTCGCTTCTGCAATTCCCTTGCGGTAATTGCTGCCCGGCTATGCTGCCGGGCGTTTTTATATGCCCCGGGTTCAACCGGGATTTTACACAATTCCATATACCCGGAACGCAATCCTTTTCAAAAACGCATTCCGGAATCCGGACATTTTTTCTATAATCCGTACACCTCCATCTCCCTGGTAATTCCCTCATCACGAAAACCAAGCCGGATCAATACTGATAATGGCCTAAGATTGAATGCATGTTGCTTCCCGGCACTGTTATTGAAAATAGTTAACCAGGTGGGGGTATCTGATTTTTTAAAAAAATAACCACAGGTTATTTCCAGCGTGATTACGATAATTACACTATAACGTTTTCGTAGAAAAAAGGCTGCGAAAACTACTTATTAATTAAATTCGCTATTAAAATAAGCCAATTGTTACATAAGTCTATTCAGATTAGCTCATAACGAGAATTTAAACTCAACGACAGACGGGTATGTGGTGATTCAAGTTTGGGGCGAATTTATCTTTTATTTCCAATCCGGTTTCAACCAATTCCAATGAAGATTGTATTACACTTAATTTACGGTTTCAATAAATTTTGATCAACATTGCTATTATGAAAAATATATTTTTACTCCTGTCAGTTGTTTTTTTCGTGAGCCTTTCAAGCCAGGGGCAAATTGCTGTTGGCCCTGCTACGCCCACGCCCGACGTTTCTGCCATGCTGGATGTGCAAGCCACCAATAAAGGATTACTGATCCCGCGTTTAACAGCGGCACAAATAGGATTGATTGGAACACCGGCAACAAGCCTTATTGTTTATCAAACAGATGGCACACCGGGTTTTTATTATAATAGTGGTACGCCTGGTGTACCGGTATGGACCTTGCTGGCAACCGGTACAGGCAGCACCGGGTATATACAAAACCAGGTATTAGCAGACCAGGCAGCAGGGTTCAGGATTAATGGGAATGGGTTGTTTAATGGCGGAGCGGTAACCATGGGAACTGCAGCACCGGTTTTAAATACTTTACTTACCATGGCAGCAGGTAGTGCTACCTATAGAAATGGAATTGATTTGACGATGGCTGGTGCTGCGGGTTCAGGTAACGGAATTAATCTCTCCACCACCAATGCCAATTTTAATAATATACTGAGTACACATGGCAGTTCAAGTGTTGCACCCTCTTCCCCATTTTATGGAATTGGCTCCCTGATTAGTAGTACCAATATTGTATCAGGGTTTCTTGGGTACAGAAATACATCAGGAGCAACATTTGGATTATATGCCATCAATGGCACTAATAGTTTATACGCCACCAACGCCAGCACCTGGGCTGCTTTTTTACGTGGCAGAACGGTTATTTCTTCTGAGGCTGTACCTACCTCCACCCTTGGAACAGATTTGGAAATACGCAATACTACAACGGGTGCAGCAGCACCAGCCACAGTTTCCTTAAGGCAAACTACTTCCCTACTAAATAGCACTGATGTGCTGGCCAATATCAATTTTGGCGATAACAATTTAACTACCCCCCAGGCGCAGATACAAGTATTAAGAGAAGCCACCAGCAGTGGTATAGCGGATATGCCAACAGCTTTTACTTTTTCAACTACAACAGATGGTACGGCTGCCATGGCAGAGCGTTTACGTATCAGTAACAATGGCAATATCGGCATTAACCAGAATACACCGGATGCCAGTGCCATACTGGATATCAATTCTAGTAGCAAGGGGATAAGGCTTCCCCAGGTAGCCTTATCAGGCGGTGCCACTGCGCCCGGAGCCGTTACTGCGCCGGCAACAGGATTAATTGTTTATAATACGGTCAATGCCGGTGTTGTACCCAATGATGTATTTCCGGGTTATTATTATAACTCCGGAACTTCGGGTTCCCCTATATGGAAACGTTTGGCAACATCTTCTTCTGCAGGAGATGCATGGGTAACTACCGGTAATAATAATATCACGAATGTTACAGGGCCAGC
>JAYVUL010000139.1:0-3880 GCA_043787935.1 Chitinophagaceae bacterium
GTAATAAAAAGCTGCCTGGTCACCGGTTTTCCATATACCTATCTGGATATGCCCAACGGCCCCCTTCAGGTATTTGAGCGTTTTATCAGAAAGGGTGTACCGGTAAGAAGATTGGGTAGTGCGGCTATAGACTTATGCTGGGTTGCTGCCGGCCGCTTTGATGGATTTTATGAACACCGGTTGCAGGCATGGGACAGTGCAGCCGGATTTTTAATGGTGGAAGAAGCGGGAGGTAAAGTAACAGATTTTAATGGTGAACCCTATTCAGTTTATCAACCACACATTCTTGCCACAAATGGTTTAATACATGCGGAAATGCTGGAAATTATAAATGGTGAAATTTTATAAAAAAAGTACAATCTTAAAATAATAAATTAACAATGAGTAACGAACGTACAGAGATAGCTTCCTTAGGTGAGTTTGGATTAATTGATCATTTGACCCAAAACAATGAAACCAAAAACGCATCTACCATTTTAAGTGTAGGAGATGACGCAGCTGTGATAGACCACTTCGGTAAGCAAACGGTGATTTCCACTGATATGCTGGTAGAAGGCATTCACTTTGACCTGATGTACACCCCCCTGAAACATTTGGGATACAAAAGCGTGATTGTAAACCTTAGCGATGTGTATGCCATGAATGCCACACCCACACAAATAGTGATCAGTATAGCATTCAGCAATCGTTTTAGCCTGGAAGCAATGGATGAATTTTATGACGGTGTATATGCGGCCTGTGAAAAATATGGTGTTGACCTGGTTGGTGGTGATACCACCTCTTCACAAAAAGGATTTATTATTTCTGTTACTGCAATTGGAGAAGTTACACCCGATAAGTTTGTTAAAAGAAGTACCGCTCAAAAAGGTGATCTGCTTTGTGTGAGTGGATTTCTCGGCGGCGCATTTTTAGGATTAACCATTTTGGAAAGAGAAAGAAAAATATTTGCTGAAACGGGCGCCCAGCCAGACCTTGAAGGACAGGATTACATTGTGGGCCGGATGTTGAAGCCTGAAGCAAGGCAGGATATCATCGAGTTTTTCAGCGACAGCGAAATTGTACCCACCTCAATGATTGATGTAAGTGATGGCCTGAGCAGTGAGGCATTACACCTCTGTAAGCAGAGTAATTTGGGATGCATCATTTATGAAGATAAAATCCCGGTGTATGAAGATGCCAAACAGTTTGCCTATAAATTAGAGCTGGACCCCACCGCCTGTGCATTAAGTGGTGGTGAAGATTATGAACTGCTGTTTACTGCAGCCCAGGCCGACTATGAAAAATTAAAATTGAATGACCAGATCAGCATCATTGGTTATATGACAGAACCCGAAGAAGGAAAGCATATTATAACAAGGGGGGGAAATAAACATGAACTGGTAGCACAGGGATGGAATCACATGAAAAGCTGATAATAACAAATGGTAAATAGATTTTTTTTTGCTCTGCTGATTATTGCGGGATGGTTGCCTGGTTGTACAGTCACCAATAAAAATTACGATCCCAATAAAAAATTTACCCGGCAGGAGCTGCAAGAGGATTACCGTTTGCTCAGGAATATTTTAGAAAATAAACATCCTGCCCTTTACTGGTACACTCCCAAAGACAGCATGAATTTTTATTTCGACAGCTGCTATAATACTATTGCAGATAGCATGACGGAGTTGAGGTTTGGTTGGGAGGTACTGGCACCACTTACCCAAAAAATACATTGCGGGCATACCAGTTTCAGTATGAGCAAACAATGGGGCCGGTATATAAAAGACAAAACCATACCCTCGTTTCCTTTATACCTTAAAGTATGGGGCGATACCATGATCGTTTCAGGCAACCTTAACCGAAAAGATTCTGTTTTAAAATATGGCACCCTCATTACTTCAATTAATGGCATCAATACTCATGAACTGGTGCAAAAACTTTTTCAATACCTGCCGGAAGATGGGTATGCAGATAATGTAAACTATATCCGGATCAGCAGCAACTTTCCCTATTACCACCGGAATATATTTGGCATTTATAAAAATTACCGGGTGGGTTATATTGACAGTGCCGGTAATGAAAGAAAAATACTGGTCCCGCTGTGGGCACCCCAACCGGATACTACCAGGCCTCAAAAAATTAAGCCTGTAGTAAAAATTTCCAAACAGCAACTAAAAAAAGAACAGCGTGAAAATGCCCGTTCGCTGGAAATTGACAGCAGCAGTAATACTGCTACGCTTACACTCAATACTTTTAGTAATGGGGGGGGCCGGCACCTGCGCCGCTTTATCAAACAATCATTCAAAGCAATTAAAAAACAACAGGTAAAGAATGTAATTATTGACCTTAGAAACAATGGCGGTGGCGACATCAACCTGCATGTGCTCCTTACCAAATACCTTCGTAAAAAGCCATTTAAAGTAGCGGACTCAGCATATGCTGTTGCAAAATCATTTGCCCCCTATACCTGCTATATCAAACAAGGGTTGCTCAGCAATATCGGGTTGTGGTTCATTACAAAAAAACAAAAAGATGGCAATTATCATTTTGGTTATTGGGAAAGGCATTTGTATCACCCCAAAAAGAAAAACCATTTTGATGGCAAAGTATATGTGCTTACAAACGGCCCCACTTTCTCTGCTTCTACATTATTTTGTAATGCAGTAAAGGGCCAGGAAAATGTAACTCTTGCAGGGGAAGAAAGCGGCGGAGGATGGCATGGCAACAGCGGAATTATGATCCCCGATATTACCTTACCTAACACGAAGCTAAAAGTGAGATTGCCTTTTTTTAAAATTGTACAGTACAATCATGTGCCAAAAGATGGGAGGGGCGTGCCCCCTGATATTTATATCCCACCAACTGCCCGGGGGGTAAGAAAAGGGCTTGACAGGAAAATGATAATCGTAAGGCAAATGATAAAAGCAGGCGATCAATAATATTTTATTTATTGATAAAAAAATCATCCCCGTCTTTCCAAAAAGGAAATTTTGTCCTTACTTCTTCCAGCCATTCTTTTTGCAAGGTGATGGTAAAAACATCTTCCTCATTGGCCAGGTGGTACAATACTTCCCCTAATGGATCAATGATCAAACTGTTACCACTGTGACTGATATTATTACCATCAGTTCCCACCCTGTTTACCCCGATAACATAACATTGGTTTTCAATTGCTCTTGCACATAACAAGGTTTTCCATGCGTGGCTGCGCCTTTCGGGCCAGTTGGCTACATAGATCAGTACATCATATTCCAGCCCTTTATCCGCCTCGCCCCAAGGCGGTGGAGTCTGTCTGGCCCATACGGGAAAACGCAGGTCGTAACAAACCTGTAAATTTATTTTCCATCCTTTAACAGAGGCAATCAGTCTTTTATTTCCTGCTGTGTAATGCTTGTCTTCTTCGCCGTATGCAAACAAATGCCGCTTGTTATAAAAACCCAGATCACCGTTTGGCAGCACCCATATCAGACGGTTATAAAATTTATCCTCTTCTTTAATAATAATACTTCCTGTAAGAATGATCCTTTTATCTTCTGCTATTCTTCTCATCCAGTCCACTGTTTCGCCATCCATTGCTTCGGCAAATAACTGTGGCTGCATACTGAATCCGGTACTGAACATTTCCGGCAGCACCACTATCTCTGTTCTTTCTTCAATTGCATTGATCTTGCCTTCCAGCAATTGCAGGTTAGCAACCTTATCTTCCCATACAAGATCGGTTTGAATGGTGCTGATAGTAAGTGATGACATACACAACAAAATTGTTCATTACAAAATTACTGCACAGATTTTAAAGAGTAACTAACCAATCCATTCAATTAATACCTTCTTTTTTGCGGCTGGTTATTATTTCCCCTGCCTCCGCTCCACCTGCCTTGCTGCTGGGGCCTTTGCGCATTTC
>JAYVUL010000140.1:0-5814 GCA_043787935.1 Chitinophagaceae bacterium
TAATGAGTTCGTCCTGGTAACCCAATTGTATTTCCAGTGCTGCTTTAACTGTTGCACCTGGTTTGCCAGGCACAATTCTATCGACCAACGAATTGCAAAAAAAATTGTGGTTATTCAGCCATTCTGTAAACGTTGTTTCAAGTTTGTTTTGACTTGCCAGTTCCAGTACAATCAATTTTAGTTTGGTGCCATTATCAGAAATTAATTCTGTTGGCACAATCACCAAACCTGATTGAGCACTTCCTTTAAATGCCCTGAAACGTTCGTATAAAAATGCCAGCAATTTACCGGGATAAGAAACGGGGGGGTTGCTGTTGATATCATCCTTCACCAATGTGATACCCACTTCTGTGGTATTGGAAATAACAACTGACAGATCGGTGTTGTGGGCGCATTGCAGGATCGTACTCCATTCTTTACCGGCAGACAAAACCCGGCTGATAGAAGACGAGATCACATTTTCTTCCACAGTCTCGCCATTAACTACGCCCCGCATACACAAGGTGTACAAACCATCCTGCTGATCAAATGCTGCGGAGGCGCCACTATCAGTTGATTTTACAACTACAATCCTTCCATTAAATATTCCCTTTCTGTTGGCCTTGTCGATGAAATAATCAGGCAATCCACGCAGCAATACACCTGTACCAAATTGCAGCACTTTCTCCGGTAAGCCGAAAAGCTTTTCATCCGGAACGGAAACAATACCGGCATCAATTTTTTTATAAGTTGCTTTAGAAAGTAACATGGTTATTTAAGATCTTGATCATTGATTGAAGGTATATTCTTAAAGGTGTTGACATTTTATAAATAACTATCCGCCATTTAGTTTAATCTACCTAATAGTAAAAATACCTTACTAAAAATTTATTTCTGCTACCTCATCCCAACCCTTCTCCTATGGAGAAGGAACTCTAAGATAATAACGAAATTCGGGGATTTTACTTAGTACCAAATAACCGATGTTACAATTTTATCTAAGTGCATGCTGCAATACTTTCCACATTTGGCTGGCAACAAATAAATTTCCCTTTTCGTTGAGGTGCACCCTGTCAACGGTTAAAATTCCTTTCTCTGCATTGGTTGGATTATTTGCTTTTAGGTATTCTGAAAAAGCATTGTGCAAATCGCAAACAGGTAGTGAAAGATCTTTTGCAATTGACCGGATGATATTGCTGTATTGATTCAAATCGCCATCCTGCTGATTGGAATTGTCGTTGCGTTCGCCAATAACAGAGGGGGTGCAAAGAATTACTTTGATATTTTTATCCTGCAATCTTTTAATAATGGCCCGGTAAAATTTCTCAAATTTTTCAGGGTCAGTTCCCGTTCCTGAACTTGCTTTGTGCCACACATCATTGATGCCAACATATATCAGCACCACATCAGGATTCTTTTTCAGCACATCCTCTTCCATCCGTAAATACAGATCATACACTTTGTTACCGCCGATGCCTGCACCAATCAACTCAACCGAATCGGGTAAATGAGCTTGCTTTATAATGCTGTCAAGTTTTGTGATATAACCGGTTGGCTGCACACCCGCCTGTGTAATAGAATCGCCAAAAAAAACCACCCGGAGCTTTTTAGGAGGTGTTGTAAAAGATAAAAATACCATTGGTAGTAAGAAAAAGATTTTAGCCAGATTTTTCATTTCAATTATTGTTTTTTATTTTTTTAATTTGTAATATCCTACAGGGTAATCTCTCTTTGTAAATGGAATATGCCCCCTTGCTATCCCTTACCAATCGTTCACAAGTAGCCACTCACTATGAACCTTCAACCTTCAACCTTCAACTTTCAACCATGAACCATCAACTCAAGCATTAGCCAAAGCCCTGTCAAGATGCACATAGCCTCCATCCACATATACCAGTTGCCCGGTTGTATGACTCGAACGAGGTGACAATAAAAATACCACTGCATTGGCAATTTCTTCGGCTGTCGTCATACGATTTTCAAAAGGTATTTTTGATTCGATGTCTTTTAATTTTTCTACCGGGTTGGGCAATGTCTGGATCCATTTTTCATACAGCGGTGTAAAACATTCTGCAACTACCACGGCGTTTACACGGATGCCGTATTTCAACAACTCGATGGCCCATTCTCTTGTTAATGCATTACGGCCACCGTTGGAGGCAGCATAAGCAGACGTGTTACCCTGGCCGGTATCTGCCGTTTTTGAAGTAATATTTACAATGGCACCTTTTGATTTTTTCAGTTCAGGCAAGGCATGGTGTGCCAGTAAATAATAATGCACCAGGTTCTTGTGCAACGAGGCGATAAAGTTTTCATAATTACCATTCTCCAATCCTACGCCATCATTAACGCCAGCATTGTTTACAAGCCCATCAATGCGCCCGAATTTTTCAATGATTGAATGGATAGCTGCTTCGCATGCTGCAGGTTCAGTCAACTCTGCCACTACCTGAAAAGCCCGTCCGCCGGCAGCTTCCACTTCCTTAACAGTGTTGTTGTTATCAGCTTCGCTTCTGCCAATAATAACAGGGATGGCTCCTTCTGCGGCCAATACTTTTACAATACCTTCTCCAATGCCTTTGGCACCGCCACTCACTACAATCACTTTATCTTTTAAACCAAGGTTCATGTTGATAATTTTTATAGATTATAAAATTCAATCGCATTCAATCCGAAAAGATTTGCCTGTTCCCTTGCTGTAAAACAAGAAAAATAGTTTGTAATAATGGCAAGCATTTGCTGGTAAGATGCAGCCACTAAACAAACCGGCCAATCAGAACCAAACATGATCCTGTTGGTTCCAAAAGTTTCCACCACGGTGTCAAGATAAGGTATAAAATCTTTTTGCTGCCAACCTTTCCAATTGGCTTCTGTAACCATGCCGGATATTTTACAATACAGGTTTTCATATCCTGCCAATGCCTGTATATCCCTTTTCCATTCAGTTATTTTTTGTTCCTTAATAGCTGGTTTGGCAATATGATCAATAACAAATTTTTGATGGGGAAACGCTTCTACCAATGCAGGTATATATTGCAGCTGATCAGGAAAAATGAGGATGTCATAAGTAAAACCAAACTGCTGCAATTTGCTGATACCACGCAGGAATGCAGGTTTCAGCATCAGGGCCCTGTCTGCTTCGCCCTGTAACACATGCCTGAAACCTTTCATTATTTTGTATGCGCTATAATAAGCCAATCTGTCTTCCACATTTGCTGACTGCAAATCAACCCAGCCAACAATACCTTTAATAAAAGCTGCAGTTGTTGCATTCTCCAACTGAAATGCATTCTCTTTTTCTGACTGCTCACTTTGAACTACTACCGTGCCATCAATATTATTTTGTTGCAACAAAGGTTTTAGATTTGCCGAAAAAAAATCCTGCTGAATTACCGCCATTTCTTCATTGATCCAACTATCACGAACGGGATCAAATTGCCAGAAATGCTGGTGTGCATCAATTCGCTGCATATGCCATACAGGTTTGTTTGCTGCTTCCCAACCCATCAATACCCAGTTCCATTGTATCGCCTGCTTTTAAATAAACAGGTGGATTAAAACCGAGGCCCACACCAGCCGGAGTGCCGGTTGAAATAACATCGCCCGGTAACAAGGTCATAAACCGGCTTACATAAGCTACCAGGAATGGGATATTAAAAATCAGGTTAGCCGTTGTTCCGTTTTGCATGGCTTTGCCATTAATTGTAAGCCAAAGTTTTAACTGGTGTACATCTGCAACCTCCTCTTTGGTTACCATCCACGGCCCTAAAGGTGCAAACGTATCGCAACCTTTTCCTTTATCCCAGGTGCCACCCTTTTCCAGTTGAAACTCCCGTTCGCTAATATCATTGTGCAGGCAATAACCGGCCACAAAATTCATTGCATCGGCTTCTGCTACATAGCTTGCTTTCTTTCCTATCACCACCGCCAGCTCTACTTCCCAATCTGTTTTTACAGAATTTTTTGGAATCACCACTTCATCAAAAGGACCAACGATGGCGCTGGTTGCTTTCATAAAAATAACCGGCTCAGCAGGTGGGGTTGCATTGGTTTCTTTTGCATGGTCTGCATAATTTAACCCGATACAAATAATTTTTGACGGCCTTGCAACAGGCGAACCAAGTCTTGTACCGGCAGCAATTTTTGGTAAGGTTGCAAGTTGCTCTTTGATAATAACAGCCAAACCAGCCAGCCCGTTTTCTGCAAAAAAAGCTTCGTCATAATCTTTCACAAAAGCAGACACATCGTAATTAATACCATCAACACAAACACCAGGTTTTTCTTTGTTCAACGCACCAAACCGAATTAGTTTCATTTTTTATTTTTTTATTTTTCAAATATTTTAATGCGATAGTCAGGTCACCATAATATAAAAAATTAAGCTACCAAAACACTACTCCATTTTTCACCATACACCATTCACCATTGCCCACTCACCACTCACCTAAGGCGTATTCAATTTTATAAACCCGCCATCAATCGGGTAATCGCAACCGGTAACAAACCCGGCTTCTTCTGAACACAAATACAACACAAGGTGTGCAATTTCTTCGGGTTTTGCCATGCGGCCAATGGGTTGTGATTTTGATAATTTCTCAAACATTTCCTGTTCTTTACCGGGGTAAGTTTTAGCCAAAAAATTATCTACAAAAGGTGTGTGTACTCTTCCGGGAGAAATACAATTGCAACGGATACCATCATTGATATAATCTTTGGCAACAGACAGTGTCATACCCACCACCGCACCTTTACTCATGCTGTAAGCAAAGCGGTCATTAAGGCCCACACTACTTGCTACAGAAGCCAGGTTAAGGATAACACCGCTTTTTTGTTGCTGCATAATCGGGATGGCTTCATGCAGGCAATTGTAAATCCCCTTTACATTTACTTTAAACACTTTATCAAAATCTTCTTCTGATGTATTGTCTGCTTTACCAATGTTGGAGATGCCGGCACAGTTTACAAGCAGATCAATCTGCCCGATTTTTTCAAACAACAATTTAATTGCTGACTGGTTGGTAACATCTGCCATGTGTGGTTGCGCTGTGCCCCCTGCATCTGTAATTTCTTTGGCGGTTTCCTGCAAGCCCTGTTCATTCATATCCAGTAACTCCACCTGTGCTCCCTGCTTTGCGAAAACGATGGCAATCGCTTTACCAATACCACTTGCAGCGCCTGTTACAACTGCTTTTTTATTTATAAGACTAAACATTATTTTATTTTATTTATAGAATTAGAGATTCAGTTCTTAAATCCCTTAGTTTTTTGTCAGAGTTCAACTTCTTTTTTTCTTGATAAAAAAAAACAAAAAATCAAGGCTGCGAATAAAAAGGCTGAAATTTTCCAGCACTCTTTTTTCGAGGCCGCATTCAGCTTTCAGCCCTAAGTAAATGCCTAATCTTTTTTTTAACGATGATCAAAAATTACGCTTCATTAATCTCAAAAGTACGACTCAGTTTAATGAAAAGATTTTTTCCATCAATATCCATTTTTCCCCTGGCTTTGCTACCGGTAATGCCTGCTGGTATTTCCACATCAGTTGCTCCCATTGCTGCACTTTTTCATTGGCGGCATCTGCTAATCCCTTTTGCTCAAAACTAAAGGTATCCTTCACTTCCATAATCATAAAAACACGGTTACCCACCCGGTATATTTCCATGGAGTCAACGCCGGCATCCAAAATACTTTTTTTTATTTCGGGCCATACATCCTGGTGATACACTTCATACTCTTTGATGAGTTGTTCATCATCCACCAAATCAAGCGCAAGACAATATCGTTGCATATAATTTTTTTATGTTAAGCTAAAATTTCAACTGCTTTTTCACTGTGCTT
>JAYVUL010000141.1:0-26125 GCA_043787935.1 Chitinophagaceae bacterium
ATCTAATTCTTTTTTTATTGCTCTTGCTTTCTCTTCAGTCAGGTCATAATTCCTCATTACCCACATGGCTATCAAAGTACCTAAAATCGGGATACCGGAGAAAAAAAGCCTTAAACCGGTAACTGCGCCATCAGCCTGTGTTTCCGCACCTGCCTTAAAGCCTACTATTGACATAATAACGCCTGTTAATAACCCGGCTATTGCAAAACCAAACTTTACCATCCACCAATAGATGGCGCCAAAAATCCCTTCTCTACGTTTGCCGGATTCTAACTCATCCATATCGCAAACATCCGCTGTCATCGACATCATTAACGTAAACAAACTTCCGATACCAAAAGAGAAGAAAGGCAACGCAAACAAAAACATATAGGGCTTGCCCGGAACAAAAAGAAACCAAAGCAATATATATCCAAAAATAGAAATACCCTGGCAAATTAAAAAGGCCCGCTTTTTCTCCATTTTTTTAGATATCCAGGCCACTGTGGGTATAACCATAAAAGTAGTAGCTAAAGCACCTATACTGCCGAAAAGTGTAGGCCAAATACCTGCATCTGCCGTACTGCCGTTAAAAAGATAGTACACTACAATAAAAAAAGTAAACCCGGCAACCGTATTAAAGGCATTAAAAATCAAGAACGTAGCAATACAAAGTTTTCTGAAGGGCTTATTACTAAATGCTTCCTTAAAGCTGATCAGAATTTCCTTTAAACTGCCGCCAATTGTTTTATAAGTTAACGGCTTTAAAGTATGGTCATTTTTTGTAGACTTACTTTTAATGAAGATGGCAGGCATCATTGCCAATATCATACATGAAATACCTACCCAGACTGCAAGGGTCCTGGTGGCTGTATCTGCATTGGGAAACCATTTAGGGTCGTACATCACCACCCAAAACCAGGGTGCAATAACCCATGCCCACTGCCCGATCCATTGTGATATGGCCATGATCTGCGTGCGCTCATGAAAGTCATCACTCATTTCATACCCCATCGCTACATACGGAACACTAAAGATGGATAAACCAAAATAAAACACCGTTGAAAATATGAGAAAGAATATGAAATTATAGTTTACGCTATGCTCCCTGTATAATTGCCACATAATCACAAAGGCAATTCCCATAATGACAGCGCCTGTAAACACATATTGTCTTCGCCTGCCCCAAACAGATTTAGTGTTGTCTGAGATGAAACCCATAATCGGGTCAAAGAAAGCGTCAAATATTCTGGGCAGAAAAAACAATATGCCCCACATCCATGTTGGCATACCTAAATTTTCTACCAATACCACCATAAAAATGCCTAAGGCTGCAGGAAACATCTGGTTGGCTAACATACCTAAACCAAAGGCTATTTTTTGCCCCATTGGAACCAAATCCTTTGTGCTTGAATTATTATCTGACATGGTTAAAGAATTTTAGTGTTACAATTATTAAGATTTGATGACCGCTGTTTGCAATGCTTTAGCACTTATGATAAGGTTCTTTTTGTTATCGTCGATATTAATTTCAAGAGGCCGTGCTTCGTTTGTTGGATTAAAAATTACTACTACAATAGTCCCATCCGGATTTTTTACTGCTGTCGCCATAAGGTCTTTATGATTAATCTTACAACCAATCCTGACTGCCCCCGGTCTAATAAACTTGCTGAAGTGTGCCATGGTATAATACAACGGTGTAAAATAGACCTCATCCATTTCTATATCTGCAATTACAGGGGCTGTGCACCAATTTTTAAACCAATTAGGGCCACCTTGCTTATCTAAAATCATGTTCCAATCAATCCAGCCATCTACATAATTGTTAAGACATCCGATAATATCTCTTGCATAGCGGAATACGGGAACATACTCAGGATGTAAATATTTATCTTTTTCCGGTGCCCATGTCCAGCCCCAGTCTTTAGCATTTTTACTCCAATACCAGTTGTCATCTTTCCATACAGGCACCTGTGCATCAATACAGGCTTCGGTGTTTATTAAATGCTTACCCGGTGCAAGCTGGTGTGTATTTTGAAGTGATTCAGGAAAATAATCGTAGGTACTCGCATACCAGTGCACTGCGGTGCCCCCAAAATATTTTGATGCTGCTTTATCTTCAAACATTGCTTTAGCCCATTTGTCCAGTTCATCTCCCCGGTTTTGGTCGTAGCCCAGAATGGGGATGTTGGATAAACCATCTTTTTCAAATTGCGGACCGAGATAATCTTTTACAAAATCCCTCATTTCTTCGGGAGTAAAATGCATACTCTCCCAATTGCCATCATTGCCCAGGGGTTCGTTTTCAACAGTGACACCCCAAATAATTATTCCTTCTTTTTTATACGCTTGAATATATTTCGAAAAATATAAAGCCCATGTTTCCCGGTATTCTGGTAATAATTTTCCGCCCCGCCAATCGTTATTGTCTTTCATCCATGGCGGCGCAGTCCATGGGGATGCGATTATCTTAAATCCCTTTGTTGAAAATTGCTGCGCATTCTTTATCATGGGTATTAAATCACCCCTGTCCTCTTCAATACTAAAGTGTTCGAGCTTTTTATCGCCGGGAACATTTGCATAGGCATAATTGCTTAATGAAAAATCACAGGAGTTGAAATGGGTGCGGGTAAGGGAATAATCAGCACCCTCCTTGCTAAAATATGCTTTGAGGATTTTATCCCTGTTTGCCTTGCTTAGTTTATTGAGCAGGCTTGCAGATGCTTCCGTAAACGAGCCGCCAAAACCGGTAATTGTTTGATACTGCTTGTTTGGATTGATGGAAATATGAATGGCATTGACCGAAGCAGGTGATTCATTTATTTGCGCCAGTTTATTTCCATTGGCGGCCGTTTCAAAAATTTGAACGGCTCCTGTTTTTTTCTGGGCATGTAAGTGTGTTGCCATGCTAAAAACGAATAAGCAAAAAATGAATTTTCTGGTCAAAAGCAATCTTTTTATGCAATGCTATTTTTTAATTCAGCTTTTTAATGCTGATGGGCTCAAAAAAACGCTAACCATCCTCACTTCACCTGTTCGCTGAAACACACAGGCACTTTCCATTTCAGGCATCATGGTTGTATTGCTTTTTATTATTGAACCATCAGCCTTTTCTATTTCAAGGCCTTCTTTCTCACCCAACACATATATCACCGGCACCTGGCAATAGGTAAAAAACAAAGCATTATTCTCTATGGAAATATTTTCCTTATCACCTTTTGAATTTATATAGACAACCTGTTTTCCATTCCCCATAAATTCATTTCTTCTGAGCAGAACCGGATTGAAAAATAGTTTTCCTTCTCTTACAAAAACACCGAGCTCGCCAAAGCGGCAAAGAATATCTTCCTTCACTTGTCCTGTCATGCCCGGCTGTTGTGCCCCTTTGCCAAAAGGCGTATGTGAATAGGGGTCTGTTGGAAATGCTCCATACAAATTTGGCGGCTTATGTACACCAATACCTTCATTGATGTCGTAATAATGCTGCACCAGGCGCTGAATGATTGCATCATCTGCTTTATCCTGAATGGAACGGAGGCATGTTTCCTGCACAGCCAGCAGCAGTTTAGAAACCATGTGCCAGTAAATAGAACCAAGGCCCTCGTAACCGAAGAAAGTGCCCGACCTTCCTGTAAATTCCTTATGGCGGAAAACGGACTCAAAGATTTGAAGTATCAGTTCTTTTTCTTTTGCAACAAGCGGGCTGTACGACAGGTCTAATTTTTCTAATGCAGCTTTAACATCATTCGCATTTCTAAAATTGCCGTTGAAATGCAACTCACCGTTGATGTCTTTTTCAATGAGGGAGAGATTGCCGTCTTCCAGCAATTGCTGCAGTAACAAAGAGCTTTCTGCTGATTTTTTTTGTATGGTATTTTTATATAAAAACTTCGGCAGATTCTTATTGGGATAAAGGATATAACTGTTCTGGTCCTGCCGGTACAGTGCACTGTTTTTAAGCGCATCCAATAATTTCAAACTCTGTTCCGCAGAAAGAAATCCTGAGCTGAGAACAGCCACTTGTCCTTCCAGCATCTCACTTAAATGAGCAACCTTTACGGAATGTTCATCGTAAGAAATTAAATTATAAGTATGGTACAGGTCATCGTTTCTTTTATTCAATGCGATGGCATGTTCAAGGAAGGCATTCGCCAAACTGATACAATCCAAAATCTGCTTAGCTGAAACAATTTTCTTTTTACCACTGAACCCATTGGTATACACCCGGGTTCTGTAATCGCTGCCTGCTATGCCAAGGGCATCGGTCACTTTTTTTCTTAGGGTATCATTTATTTCTCCTGAAAGCGAGCCTTTGTGCTGCTCAAATGTTTTGGTAACATTTTCAAAGAAAGTATATAACTCTTCGGAAAAAGCCATTTCCACTGAGGTACTGCTTTGAAAAACAGGTTGAAAGAATTTTAAAAACCTTCTTAAGTAACAAAGCGTAACCATTGAAAGGCCGTTGCCCACTAATGCATTATTGGCATCATTCCATTCCGGCCGTTGTGTATTCATCCAAATGCCACCATCAGGCACAAAATTGGACAGTTTGGATAGTACGGTTGCAAACAATTTTTCACAAAAACTGACATGATAAATCTCGCCTGCTGTATTGGTGAGTAGTGCCCCATCGGCCCCAATCCTGTTCATCCGTTCATGAATGGTGCGGTCGCTTTTATGATCAAATTCAATAGTGTCTTTTGGATTGTGCTGGATGTCGCTGTATGATTTTATTTTATACGGAACATTTGCATACACAAAACCATTCTCACTCAGCAGTTGTTGAATTTTACCGGGCTGATGGTTTTCTATAAACTCAAGAAACTTGAGCAGGTAAATAATTTGATGGTCGCCCCAATAGCCAATGTACGACCAGGGATTATCGGGCTCAATTGTTTCCCAGTCAAAACCATCTTTGGTAACCCGGTAAGGGTTGTATCCGTCAAAAGTGGAAGCATTTAAAAATTTGAAAATCATTCCCTCAATAAATTCGGGATAAGAATGCGCCAATGCTTCCCAGTTCTGAAAAATATCACGCCAGTTGCCCTGGTAATCTAAAATTTTTGAACCATCTGTTTCACTTCTGGTGTTGATGGAAAATTGGTTCCAGGGCCGGCTGGGGTCGCCATGTCTCCGGCTGAATTTCAGTGGCAGATATTCCGTGGCTAAGCGGAGAAAATTGATATTGTTGGAATGATCAATTGCTTTTTGCAAGTCGGCAACAGAAAAAATTTCCGGCAGCTGCTGCAGTTGCAGCTGTGTTTCTTCAAAAACCAGGTGATTGGCTTTACGAAGGTAGTTGCTGAAATCCCATTTTTCGATTTGATAGTTATCATCAAATATGCCTCCCCGCATGATATTGAACAGCACATTGGAAAAATGTCTGGTGTCTTTTAAACCATCAGCAGTGTATTGCAAACCGTCTGATGCAGCTGTGAGCTTTATTAAATTTTCCGTGCCAAGATTTACATCGGCCAATACTTTTTTGAATAAATCTTTATCGTTTTTTATACTTTCAGAAAGCTGTACAATAGCAGCGTGATTTTGATTTACGTTTGCCACAATCATCCATTCCTTTTCTTCGTTGGGTTCAAGCACCGTTTCGCTTACCGCGAAATAAGCGCCCTTTTCACCTTTAATATCTTCTTCCTGTTGTATCCTTCCGCCTGTTCTGAAATTTTTTAATTGCAAAGCGGAAAGCAAATACTTTACATTATCCAATCCCAGGCTCCAGGCAACATTGGCCTTTAATGCTTCGCTTGGTTCAGCTTTGTCAACAATGATGGCACTCAATGCATAAATGCCCATGCCAGACTGCGGAATGAGTTCGGAACGTTTATAAGCATCTGCCAGGTTACTTGCTTTAGTTTGCAAATCGCTGCCCACACCATAGGGCACAATGTTTTGCAACCCATCCAGTATGGCAACCTGCACCTGTTGTGAAGAATGGTTTACAAGTTTGCAGCTTCTTACAAAACCATATATGCTGCCGGAACGCCATTGGTATTGAAAACTTATATCAAGATCTGTATTTATCTCTTCAAATATTACAGCGTTCCCATAACGGTTCTTATACAAATTTTGTTTGCACTGATATATCCCATCACTGCGTTCGGAAAAAGGTTCCCAAACATGCCTGTTGCCGTTTTTATTTATTTCGAGAATTGTTTTGCTGCCGGTAAGTTCTGCCGATTCAGTTATTTTATCATCCGTGTAATATGGAAAAAGGGAATGCTCGGTATCTTTTCTGCCGGCACTTATTCCGCCGTTACTTGCAATGAACATCCAGTGGTTTGAATCACTGACGATGCTCATGAAAAAGGGGCGCATTTCATTTACATGTGAAATTTTGTAAAAGGCTTCGCCACCAATTTGCACTTCGCTTAAACTGACTTTTTTTGCTGAAACCGGTGCTATTGATGCTGCATTCACGTTAATTCAAATTTTTGGATTGAAAAATTCATTTACGCCTGTAATAATCTGGGTGTGCCTTTTTGATAAAGAAGCACGGACAGGGAAATATCCTCCCCTGTCAATATTCCTTCTATCTTTCTCAGGTATCAGAATAATGAATGAGTCGTTTATTTATAAACAGAAAATTATTTCTGCTTAAACACTTTCACATAGTCCACATACATGGATTGCGGAAAAGGAGTGCCAGATGTTGGGAAGCCAACAAAGTTTCCGCCAACTGCCACATTCAGTATAATGAAAAAGGGATGGTCATATACCCATTTGCCGGTAACATTATCGGGGGTTATGCGCTGATACAAATAATTATCAACGAAATAATCAATGTAGCCTTCGCCCCATTCTATGGCATAGATATGATAATCGGTATCGAACCTTCCGTTGGTTAACGCATAAGGCTTGGTGATGGCATTGCCACCTGAATATCCCGGGCCATGCACACTGCCATTATTAACCGTTGGTTGCTGGCCTCTTTGCTCCATAATATCAATTTCGCCACATTGTGGCCAGGCAACTGCATCAATATTTGCACCCAGCATCCAGAAAGCGGGCCATAAGCCGGGGCCGGTTGGTGTTTTTATCCTGGCTTCAAAACGGCCATAAGCCTGCGCAAACAAATCTTTTGTTTTAATCCTGGCAGAGGTAAATCCGGAGCCAGCATAAGATTCACTCCTGGCGGTAATGATTAACTTACCATCGCCATCTAACTGTACATTGGAGGGGCGATTGGTATAATTTTGCAACTCGCTGTTGCCCCATCCATTATTACCCGTACCAAGATCAAAGGACCATTTGGTGTTGTCCGGGGCACTTGCCGCAGCACCGGTAAAATCATCGCTCCATACCAATTCCCAACTCCTTTCGGGCAATGTTTGCTTAGCATCTTTTACGCATCCTGACAGCAGGATAAGCACCAAAGAATATATAGCTGTAAACATCATACTTATACTAGCTTTTTTTTTCATAACAATATTTTTTTTGATGATTGACTTTAAATATCCCAACTGTTATTGCACAGTTAACCAATTCATTTTTGAAACTATCTACTTTAATTTCCGAAAGTGATGTGGTCAAAATATATCACATCATCAGCACCCCTTGCAATAAAATCAGGGAATATTATAATTTGATCAATATTTGTAGACCCATCCAATCCATTTCCAATCCGGGAGCTAAAATCAAATGTTAATTCCTGCCATGCATTAATTACAGTATTAGCCACTTTAATTTCAGCTTGTGCGCCACCTGCAGGGTTAGCTAATTTAATACCTACATCGCTTATTTTAGTTTTGTAAACCATAATTCTGATTTTGGAATTTGAAGCTGAAAGATCCCAGGTAATTCCCATTTGACCATGCGCTGTTTCAGTACCAGCATAAGGCTGACCAGCCTGGCGTGCTGAAAATTTAGCAACAGTTGCAGATGTATTTATTCCCGATGGATTCGGATTTGCAACAAACTCCAATGGCGGGTTTCCACCATTTTCAAACACATTCCACGTCCAGCCTGCTCCAAATCCTGATGGTTCAAAATCAATTGGAGAAGCGAGGGAGTATGTGCCGCCACCGCCGGCTGTCTTCCAGAAATAAATATTGTCAAGAAAAACATCACTGCCTGTGCCGCCATCAAATTTCAGTTGGATAATATTGTTTAACGCTACCGGTGAAAAAGCAGAAAGTGGAATATCCGCCCCGCTCCATCCACCTGTAGGGACAGTAAGTGTAAAAGGTGTTTCTACACCGCCCGGGCTAATAAGGAACACTCTCAGTTGGGTAGCATTGGCTGAATAATAATCCACGTGCAAAAATCCATAAGAAGAAGCATCCTGGTTGCTGCCAAGATTAATACCCTGGTAATTGAAATTGGCATAACGCAATGTATTGTTTCCTGCAATAGGCGTTTGTGTTACAACAGTTGATTGTCCCCAGTTGGGATTAAAATCTGTGCCTGAAACATTTGTATAGGTATCGCTGAAAACAGAAAGCACATTGGCTGCCAGCCTGGTTGGTACCGGTGCAGCAACAGTAGGTACAACGGATGGTGCAGGATTTTTCCAGAAATAAATATTGTCCAAATAAATATCCCCATTGCCATCAAACTTCATCTGGATCAGATTATTCAATGCCACCGGCGAAAAAGCAGACAGCGGTATATCCACACTGTTCCACCCGGTTGTAGGCGTTGGCAATGTATAAGGTGTTTCCACCGGGCCGGCGCTGATAAGGAACGCCCTTAAGTTAGAAGAGTTTACAGTGTAATAATCTAGGTGCAAAAATCCCATACCCGATACATTCTGGTTGCTGCCAAACTGCAAACCCTGGTAATTTAAACCTGCGTAAGACAATGTATTGTTGCCTGCAATGGCTGTTTGTGTGGTAACAGTAGCCTGCCCCCAGTTAGGGTTAAAATCAGAACCGGCAACATTGGTATATGCATCACTGAAAATAGAAATAACAGCAGCTGCATCCCTTGTTGGCGTTGGTGCTGCAACAGCTGGCCGGGTAGGGATTTTATAGAAATAAACATTATCAACATACAAATTGGGAAGCGTGCCCGAGAGTACTAACTGCCCCAGGTGTGCCCTTGTTGTAAGTCCTGTAAAGCTGGATAACGGGATATCTAAACCAATCCAGTTATTTGAACCCAGTGTTGGGCTGGTAATCGTAATTTCATGCGATACATCATCGCCACCACCTACAGCACCATTTGCGCCAAAGTCAACCAGCAGCACTTTAAAATTATTGGGTAATGTGGTAGCATCAGGTGTCCAGATATCCAGGTGAAAACCGCTCATGGAACTTGCATTGATGGTACTGGAGGAGAATTCAATTCCAACAAAATTTAAATTCCTGTAACGGATAACATCATCACCACTAACCTTAATAAAAAAGTTATCTGCATTGGAATATTGCCAGTGGGTATTCCAGGTATCAACAGGTACATTAGTGTAGGCATTACTATACATTGAAATTACATCAGCAGCATCCCTGGTTGGCACCGGCGCTGTTGTGGTGGGCCCAACAGGCAAGCCTGTAGAAGTAATTTTTAATGACCCGGTAGCTGTCTGTTCGCCCAGTTTGGCTGTGATGGTGGTATTGCCTGCATCAACAACTGATACCAGGCCTTTTGCATCAACACTTGCAATGCCGGGAGTAGAAGAAGTAAAAGTAAGATAGTAGGGTGATATTCCCACGGTTTGGTTTACACCGCCGGGCAGGTTCACCGTTGCCTGAATACCATCAATGGTAATCTTATCGCCCGTTTCGGCAGTGCCAATCACCTTATCCTGTCCGGTATAAATCAATCCTTTCAGGTTAGCCAAATCACTTAATTTTTCAAACCGCACTTCATCAATCCAAAAAGTGTAGCCCCTTCCATTTTCAGGCCCGGTGGAATAATAAAATAAACCTTTTTCAGCCATAAGTTTTGCTGCGTCTGGTATTGGGATAATAACTTTCTTCCAATTACTGTTAACGGGCAATCCATTCATAGTTACCTGGTATTTGGATTCACCCAGATCATTACCAAAACCAACTACACCAATGGTTGCAGCCTGTGAAGCTTTGATATAAAAAGTCAATGCATTGTAGCCTGATAAATTTCTTCCAGATTTACTGAAAAACACACCGCCGGCATATGAGCCCTGCGGGCTGTTGGCATCGGGTACTTCAAACCGCATAGAAGCATTAGTGCCGCCATAGCCTATCTGCCTGTCTACCTGGAAAGCTTTTACATCTGACCCACCAAAGGCAGCATAAGCTAAATCGCTGGTGAAATCATCAATAAAAACTTCGGCTGTGCTGGGAAATGTTGTTGTCTGCAGGTCTGAAATATCCCGCTTTTTACACCCAAAACCAATGAGTAATGCTACCACAAAAAGATAGCTGCATATTTTTTGAAGTGACTGATTCTTTTTCATATTAATAACTTTATAGTTGACGGGGCTGGCCCAATATTATTTACCAATGTTTATCTGAATATAGGTTCGTATTTCCCACTCGTTTCCATCAGGAAAGCCAATAGCATTCGGATCTGGCACCCAGTTGCCGGCAGCATTAATTGTTTTGATGGGAGAATACCTGTTTGAATACTTGTTAAGTGTTCTGTAGGTTCCCCGTACACCTATTTTTGTAGAGGGAAGAACAAACCAGTCAGGTTTGCCAATTTCCGTAGAAATATCTCCAATTAACTGCAAGGGAAAAGTGAGGTTAAAATCCCTGTGATAGTCAAATGGCCCCCAGTCGTTGAATTTGGCAACGGTAATCAGTTTGAGCTTTTTATAAATCGTCCTCAAATCTACACCGATCCTGTTAATGGTTCTCTTATCACTTCCATTGGCCTGCCCGTTGCCTGCATAGAAGTTTGCAATAAAACCAATATTGTGATTGAGTTTGGAAACAATGCGGGTGTTTACTTCCCAAAGGTTCTCTGCAGGGGCAGAGCCAGGGAATGCAAACAAAGTTCTGCCGTTGGCCAAAATACCTATTGCCGCATCCTGAATAGTGGGAAGACGACGGTAAACAAAATCAGCACTCATCGCAAATTTTGCATCTTCTGCCCTGTCGTTATCCCATTCATACATCCAGGTGGCAGGCGTGGGATCGTAGGTTAATAATAACTCACCGGCTACGGTTTCCCTGTTGGAGCGCACTGCAAAGGGATCGTCAATAATATTTCTCGGCCTTGCAGGCGCCAGCATATCCATCGGTATGGGGCCCTCTATAGGTTTTTGATAAAGGAAATTAGGTGCAACCTGGAGTTTGCCAACATTGAAGGTAAAGCCGCTTAAAACATTGTACTGGTTGCCGCTTCCGCAATCTTTCAAGCGCCAGCCCGTAAATGTTTTTGTGGCATCCGGGCCTCCATTGGCCACAAGACCCATATAAGCTGCCTGGCCATACCAGTTAAACCTGCCACCTGCATAGGTGAACTTTATTTTTCCACCGAAATTATCTTCTGATTTTATCTGGTCCTGAAATATTTTTTTGCTTCCGTTCTCTTCCCTTGTCAATTGAAAACTGCGTCCATTGAGCGGTTGTCCTGCCCATAAGCCGCCAAGGTTAAACCCAAATTTTCCAAATTTTCTGGCAATGCTTACTGCAGCTTTTCTTGTTTTGGGTTGTGGCACAGCAAAAGAACTCTGCAGGCCGCTTCGCTGCGCTAAATCATCATGAAACATCCCGGTGATTTCAAATTTTGCAAGTGTACGGGTATACTTTGCTATAATTGCCGGGTTGGCTCCCCACCAGAGTTCAGGGCCAAAAGCCAGTTTCAATCCTTTGAGTGCTTTTTTGCCTTCAATTTCAAAACCATATGGGGCTTCGCCATTATATATATCTATGTTCGGCCCGTAATTCGCTTCCTGGTAAAGTCCAAAAAAATCGCCTTCATAACCCCAGTGGTTATGTCCTGTACGGTAGAAGCCATGCAGTTTAAAATATTTTGCATCCCAGTTAACGCTGCTCCGGTATAACTGAACCCTGTTATTAGACCGTATCTGCTGGGTACCTGTGGGTGTTGTTACGGTAACAAGCCTGCCACGGTTTTCATAGAAAATTTCATCAATAGGATTTTCTGCTACATTGCCCAGCACATTAAACTGTACATTGGCGGTAATGTTTGGTGCTGGTACCGCAGTAACACCAACAAATATTGATTGCATGTGGTCAAAACCCAACTTGTTTGGAAATGTATTTGAAAGCGGCGTTTCACTTGATGCTGGAGTTGAAATAAGGCTGCCTCCTGTATTGAATGTTGTGAAATCAGCTCTCAAATTGCTTATGTAAACTTTGCCTTTCCCATCATTCTCAGATGCAGCCTTATCACCTCTGGCCCTTAAGACAGCATCAGTTAAAGAAACAGATTCAATATTTGACTGCAGGTTTTTTGCAGAAGCCGCATATGGATTAAACTTATGTACTTCCTTTAAAGCATAATAGGCTGCCCTTGGGTACAATTCGTATACTCCTTTTTCATTGGTTGGCCCTTTTGCACAAATACCAAACCATTCTTCATTCATATTATTTTCACCGGCTTTATAGTCATTCTGGTACCCGCCATTTGACCATGAAGCATCCACATCATGTTCTTCCAGGTTAGAGGTTTGCCCGGTCTTCCACCAGCCATCGCTAAACTGAAAGGTGAATCCACCAATACAATTCCCTGCCTTGCCCATTCCTGCTGCATTGGCATAAATTTCTTTCCAGTTGCTTACCAGGCATTTTGCCTGGTATTCCTGGTCTTCTCTATTAGCCTGGGTGTTGTAAGCATCTGACCCAAACTCGGTGAGCATGACCGGCTTGGTGGATTCATTTTTGGTACGTTCAAATAGATCGGTAAAGGTGAGGCCCCGGTAAGAGTTGATGCCAAGGATATCAATATCTGTGCACTCTTTGGCGATGATATCTGAAAATAAAAGGTCGCCATTGCAGATAGCCACGGGATTATCCTGGCTGATGGCTTTTATTTCTTTGGTCGCATCATTGAACAACTTGTATAAGTGATAGGCGTCTTTGGTTGATTTCCTGTCTTGCACAGGGATATTTTCCGTTTCGGCACCCCTCCAGAAAAGACCGTAGTTGTTTTCATTACCTAAAAGAAATAACAACAGGCCGGGTGTTCCTTTGTATTGGTTCACCATATCCTTTACTTCTTTCAGCAACAATTCCCTAACCAATGGATTGGAGTAGTCGGTATTTGCTTCCCAGTTGCCGTTTATTGTAAGTCCATAGCGGCCGAAGGAATGATTGAGCATGGTGTAAATGCCATAATTCTCATAGATGTATTTAATCCACTTTGCCGGTATGCCGGTGTATTGGCGGATGGTGTTTACACCCATGTTGTGGAGCAGGGACATTTCGTTGTCCAGCGCCGCTTTTATTAGATCATCGGGCTGCTGCCATAAACTGTAGGTAAAATTGGTACCAATGGGAAAATAATCCCAGTTCATACCATTAATAAAGAAGTCTTTTCCGTTGGCTTCCAGCATAAAGCCATTACCTGACTTTTTGACTGAAATCTTCTCCGTCTGAGCAACGCTCGAGAGGGAAAGAAGGAGTAGGCTTGAAAACAGGATCGTTAACTTTCTCATACAGCAAGTTTTTTTGTGACATTTAAAAAATGATCCGACATGGCAGAAAACATGTTCAGTCATATAATATAAGCAATCTTGTAAATTTCTTTTACCAACTATGGCAAAAAAATAACTTAATGAAGCTACATCAACTTGTACTCTCAAACCAAAAAAAAGAACACATCTGTACTACTACTGAAACTCAAATAAGGTATATTTGGCTTTAAATCAATACATCTATACTACATCTGGCACTAAATATTATGTTACCCCGGGCTGTTCTGAAAAAAATAGTGTTCTTCCTTGTTGTAGTATCCCTTACCAGCGGAACCTGCTTTTCCCAGTCGCTAATTGGGCAAACTGATGTGCTAACTTTTAGCCGAAACCAGTATGGAGCCGGCGCCCAAAACTGGGCTATAGAACAGGATAAAAACAATCGCTTATACATTGCTAACAATGAGGGGCTTCTGGTCTTTGATGGTACAAATTGGCAGGTTTTCCCAGTCCCCAATAAAACAATTTTACGATCAATAGGCTTTGGCACAGACGGAAAACTTTTTGCTGGTGCACAGGATGAGTTTGGCTATTTTGCTCCAGACAATGTGGGGCGGCTTAAATTTACCTCTCTCAAACCCCTATTGCCGGCCAGGGAAAGAAAATTCCCGGATGTATGGCAGCTTGCCGTAACGGGCAGCGAAGTTTTTTTCAGAACCAATACAACGATCTTTAGGTTTGACGGGCAAAAGATCAACACCTACCCCAACCAGTCGGCATGGCTTTCTTTGCACAAGCACCAGGGCCAGGCACTGGCGCATGATGCTGCCACCGGTTTGCTTATTTGCCAAAACGGCCAATGGAAAACTTTAATTCCCAAAGATTCGCTCCCGGTTAATTTTTTTATCACTGATATGATAGCGTATCAAAAGGACACCAGCCTGTTAAGTACGGAGAAAAACGGTTTGTATTTGCTTACCGGAAACAGGTTAATTCCATTCAAGATCAATTCAACCGGCTTTAACCCATATCAACATTTTACTACACTATCCCTGTTAGATGGTAAAACCTTTTTAGCCGGCACATATTTCAACGGTATCTATCACATCACCCGGCAAGGAAAGGTGTTAGAAAATATATCTGCCAAAAACGGGTTGCCTAATAATACAGTCCGCTGCCTCTTTGCTGATAATAGTGGCAATGCCTGGATGGGCCTGGATAACGGGATTGCTTTTTTTGATTGTAATAATGCAATTAAACACATAAACCCTCCTGCATTTAATAACGGTGTGGGTTATTCGGCAAAAACACTGAACAATGATTTATACTTTGCCCTTTCCACCGGGCTGCAATGGGTTCCTGTTAGCTCCGCCGGTGACCTTAACTCAATAGCTAATGAACCTAAAGCAATACTGGGCGGATTGACCTGGAACATTTCCATCATTAATAACCAAATTGTGGCAGGAAGAGACGATGGGTTTTGGAAAATAAAGAACTACCAGGCCACCCCTGTTTCGCAAACTACTGGCTATTGGGCTTATCAACCTATTCCGGGAACATCACCCCCACAAATTGCTGCGGGCAACTACCTGGGAATACATTTGTTTGAAACAGGCAAAGAAAAATTTATTGATAATGGGGCAATAGAAAACTTTACAGAATCAAGCCGCTATATAGAGACAGATAGTAAAAACATCTGGGTATCGCATCCCTATCGCGGCGTTTACAAAATCACCATATCCGACAGGTCAGTAGTATTGTTTACGCAAAAAGATGGATTGCCCGCAGATTTGGACAACCATGTATTTAAAATAAAGAACAAGGTTTTATTTGCTACTACAAAAGGTATATATGAGTACAGCCCCTCAGAAAATAAAATGATACCAGCAAAAGAATATGTTCCACTTTTTGGCGAATTGCCCATACGTTATTTAAAAGAGGATGAAAAAGGAAACATCTGGTTTGTACAGGATAAAATGGTGGGTGTGGCAGACTATAGCGCCGCCGCACCGGTGATACATTATATACCAGAACTGAAAAACAAAATACTCAGCGGTTTTGAAAATATTTTTCCATACAACACCAGGAATGTGCTGATAGGCAGCGAAGCAGGTTTTTATCATATTAATTATGACAAGTACCGTGAAAACATCAAACCGTTTTCTGCTTACCTTACGCTGGTTAATACCACTGGCAATAAGGATACCGTTTTGTTTGGTGGGTATAATTTTAATGAAGCCGCAGCAACAAAAAAAATAACCATTCCATACCAATGGAATTCATTGCACTTTGCCTTTGCAGCATCAGTTTTCGGCCAGTATTCCAGCCTGGACTTTAGCTATTACCTGGATGGTTTTGACAATGGCTGGAGCAACTGGTCCAATAAATCTGAAAAAGACTATACTAACCTGCCGGCCGGCACTTATACCTTTCGTATAAAAGCAAGAAAAAGCCCCTCGAACGAGTCGGCCATTTACCAGTATTCCTTTGTTATCAAACCGCCCTTTTATAAAACAATCTGGGCCTATGCCTTCTATGTTCTTGTTCTTGCTGCTTTACTATATGCGCTGTTAAAATACCAGGCAAAAAGATACAGGCAAAAACAAGAAGCCCGGAGACTGGCCGATCAAAAGCAATTTGAAGAAGAACAAAGGCAAATGGCCTATCAGCACCAGTTAGAACTGGAAAAATCAGAAAAAGATTTTATCAGCCTGCAAAATGAAAAACTGGAAGGCGAGATTGAACATAAAAATGCAGAGTTGGCCAGCGCCACCATGAACCTGGTGCAAAAAAAAGAATTCATCCTAAAACTAAAAGCCGAGTTACTGCAATTGCAAAAAACCATTAAAGTGGGAGATAATAATCCTGAACTTAAAAAACTATTAAAGATTATTTCCGAAGAAGAAAAACTGAATGAAGAATGGGATCATTTTTCCCAGCATTTCAATAGTGTGCATGGTGATTTTATCACCATTCTGAAAACTACGTTCCCTTCTTTAAAGCCCCACGAATTAAGACTTTGTGCCTATTTACGAATGAATTTAAGCAGCAAAGAAATTGCCCCCCTGATGAGTATCTCGATACGTGGGGTTGAAATAAGCCGCTACCGCCTGCGCAAAAAGCTTGCCCTGTCCACTGAAGACAATCTTGTGCAATATTTACTTAACCTGTAGCTGAAGGAATAAAACAGGTTCGCTATTTTTTTCTTCTCCATCCATTCCAATGATTACAACGTTCTTGTTAACGGAGTTTTTATGTCTCATCCCTTGTGATGTTGGTCAATAAGGCCAACATCGGCGGAGCAAAAAATATTCGCAAAGCCACTTCTCCTTTTATGCCGTTGGTCGGAGACCATACGTCGGCGCTCACGGGTGGAAGCGTTGGCTTGCGGATGGATGGGGAACACCCACGGCGGCGGAAAATTCTTTGGCTCTTTTACTTTCTTTTGGCGCAAGCGTCAGCTTGTGCCTAATGGTCGTACTATTTTATGAAGTGGCAGCTTGTATGGCAAGTCCTTTTAAAGGCACAAGCGCACGCTTGCGCCAAGTAACAGTTTTATGGCTTAAGATATGCTTGCGCCAATGTGGGCACCAACAACCGAAGCCTAAGCCATTTTACTTTTTAAATTCATAGTGTAATTGATGTTGTTGGTCAATAAGACCAACAACGGCGAAATGTGGGGGATGATCAATCCCTTATACAACGTACAGAAGTTCCGCTTGTCTTCACCCCATCATTGCGAAGGTAAGCACTGTTATCTCCGGCTGTCAGACGACAAAACCAAGCTGTGCCTGATTGAAAATCATTAGAACTCCAAAAATTACCTTCACGATCAATATCGCCAAAGAAAAAGTAAGGGGGGGGGGTGAACGTGGTCCCCACGCCTCCACCGGGGAGACCTGAAAAACAACTGCTGTTTGTAGCAGTTAAATCACCACCGTACCATGCACCTCTTGCTTTCATAGCACCGCCAGCCATAGTTTGCCCACCACAATAATTAATTAAAGTTTGCCATTCGGCCATACTGGGTAAATGCCAACCGGGAGGGGCCACAGTAATAGCTGTATTCCAGTTGTACAAGCGACCATAAACAGCGCAATTGGCTCCATTATCATCATAACACCTACTACCGGCTGCTGTATAGTTTAAATTTTTTGTCATCCATACCTGTGTGCCTATATGTCGAAAAGTATATACTTGTCCGTCACGGGAGTCGGAAAATGTGCTATCATCGGTGCAAATAGCACCAACTACAGCGCCAAATTCAAGGGAAATATTCTGCAATAGCGTGCCATCTGCTTTTCTAGTTTCTGCCTTCAGATACTGAGTACCAAATTGTGGACCTAATTGCCACAAAGTTTCTCCATAGCCATCTCCATTTGTATTTACAACAGTGTCTTGCAAAGTTCCTCCACCCGTTGTTACTTTAAAATGAACATAGGCATTCGATACAGGATTATCAAAATTGTCTAATACTCTTACTTTAATAGGTTGAGCAAGGAATTGGTTTGCATTTCCAATTTGGTTATCACCGGATACCTTGATAATTTTATACGGAGTTTTATAAGCAATGGTATCGGTATACGCTACATATGTTGGCGAATTATAAATGGTACGTCCCAAAATGCTGGCATTAACACCCAATGTTGTTTTTAACCAGCCACCTGCCCAAAAGTCCCAATCCAATGAAGGGAATGCTACGTTAGCTTCCACCTTTGACTCAACCCCCACTGACAGATATGGCCCCACGATACCGTAAAATTTAAAACTGAACGTGGGTATGATGGCAGCGTTTACTTCCGCATTGATATTAGCTGTGGTAGCGCCGGGGGTTACAGTCTTATCACTGCTCATATTATAGGTAGGCATCCATTCCCCATCCTGGTATTTAATACCAAGGTTTAAAGTATTGGTATAGTTGAACCCAATTGTCCTTGTCATAGTTGCTGCTATGGAGACAGAATATTTGGCAATAAAATCAAGCCCCATTCTCACTCTTACGGGCACCCCGGGAATAGGGACCCATACGCTTAAACGCTTGAGTGTTTTTAAAGTTTCTGGTAAAGACACTACCTGGTTTGCTGTAACCACAAGGTCGAAATGACTGGTGACAGTGGCATTTTCAAAAGCCAGTTCAAAATACTTTAATCCTGACCACCTGTAGTCAAATGCGCCCTTCCAATTGGGATTTAGTGTAATGCTTCCGTTGGTTAATTTAATAGAAGATACGCCATCATTCAACAGTTCAATGTCATCAAGATTGAATGTATAACCATCAGCAGAAGTTGCGGATGCTGCTCTTTGTAATGTGCTGTCCGTAGCGGTGGTAAATCCAAAATAGCCGTTTTTAAAAACATCTTCCATGTTTCCCTGGCTGGTTTGAAAGGTATATTCGTTTCCAGATACCGAAAAACTATTGATCTTTCTTATGTACCCTTCATTGGTTAACCCTACCAGGATATCTCCATTGTCGAATTGAATGGGAGTGCCTGATCTATATTTATAAATCCCCAACGCAAGCATAGAATCTGTTGAAATCAAAACCATACCAATACTATCTGCCACATGCACATTCTCTTTTAAAACTATACTTTTATCGTAGATCACAGATAAATCATCCGGGATAATAAATTTCTTACCAGGCTTTACATAGAGGCTTGAATTTGAAGATACATGTACCACTTCATTGAGCGTACATGCTCCATTTGGGTCTATTATAATTTTGCTTCCTTATGGCAGTGATGAAGGCGGTTTTATTCTTTGAGTCCAGTTGGCTGAATCGCTCCAATTACCATTTCCCGAAAAAACATAGTCGTTAGATCTGATGCCTTTGCAGCTATCATAAACAGACTGAAAACCTGGAGCAGCAGAAGTGTCGGCACATGTAACTAACCAGGGTGAATAATCAACTAACCCACTGATTTTTGTTTTAATCGAATCTGCATTACTTGTACCGAACCAATTACAAGTAGCGATAGCAGGAAGTCCTTTTTCCTGCGAAATGGCATAGCCACCAACCCCTGTAATTCTGTTGCTGTTAATAATTGTATTTCTGCTGTTTACAATAAAGCCATAAGTTTTGTAGTTGGAAACGATATTATTGAAAGCAGTAAAAGCCTTTGTGGGCCCGTAATCAATACCCACAAAAAATCCTACTGACGCAGGGCCATCCCTTAGCGTGATTTCATTGTTATGGGCACCGATGGTAAGTTGGGTACCCTGGCAACTAATGGCTGCTACCACATCGTTAATTATATTATTGTAAATGCCCACCATTTGTTGGCCGCTGTTGTAATTGACAAAGATGCCTGCATACGCATTGGATATTTTACAACCTTTTACAGAACCGCCTGATTGTAAAATGATGCCATAGTAACCATTGGCTACAGAAGATATTACATTCAGGTTTTTCAGGTGAATGTTTCCATTGATCAGCGTACTCTGCACCAGTCCCTTTGGGTTTATGCCCGGCACATTCACTAACGGAGCCGCAGGAACGGAGATCACTGAAGATTGTCCTGCACCAATGATGGTGATGGCTTTGTCAATAATTACCTGTTCCGGGTAAGCACCTGCATCCACATAAATGGTATCGCCACTTACCGATTGCTGTATGGCTTTTTGTATGGTTCGGTAGGGAGATTGTAATGTGCCGGCATTGGCATCGTTGCCTGCAGCGGTAGTAAAGATGCCGTCCGTGAGGCTTGCATCATTCACAAATTTTTTGCGGCCTTGCCCAAGGTAATAAAAATTATATTCACCACTAAGCCTGTTGAAGGTAATAGTATATGTACCTGCAGTGATTGGGATATTGGGGCCGTACTGAAAAGCAATGCCCTCCGGGAAAGAAGAAGCACCCCAATTAAAAGGAAGCCAACTCTGATCTTGCCTGAATTTGGCTTCCCCGCCAGCTAATGTATAGCCAATGAGTATATAGTTGATTCCATCTGTGGTTGCCATATCTGCTCCTACAAGCCAGTTGTATGGCGGCACGGCGGAACCTATTATTTCAACAGCGGGAAAAACGGTTTCCTTTGGTTTTTCTGAAGCAAAAGATGTAAAGGCAGAAAATAAAAGCCCTGTGGCAATTAATAACTTTAGTATGAGCGATTTCACACAAACAATTTTGGTCAATAAAAAATTTAAGCAACTGCCTGTTTATACATGGCGGTACAGATAATAGCCCGCAACAGGACGGATGTTTTTAAGGGTTGGGCACTGTTGGCAAAATCATTGATTTACCGTGCTGAACGAAAATAAAAGGGACTGTTTACATAAAAAAAATATTTCACATTTTCCAGAAAACTATCGTTAATAGTTAAACAAAAAGCCAATATTTTCCCATTGGATGTCGTCAAGACAAACTGAACTTTTTCTTAGAAAGTGTTGCTTAATTTAAAGACACTTTTTTGTTTTTAGTTTTATTGGGTAAAGATTAAAATCAAGATGCGATTTTTTGGCTTTAATATTACTGCTTCCCTCTTTATAACGTAAACATTTTGATTCTTTTTATGTGCTTAAAAATCACAGCCTGTCCTATGTAATAAATGTCTGCCGGTGTAACAATACCAAGTGATTCATGATAGCTCAACTGATTATAATATCGATAGGCCCCTAGCGCTCCTTCTTCAGGGCAAATTCGGGAGTTCAATAAAATGGTGTTTGAACTCCCGAATGACTCCTCACAATACCGAAGAAATTGAATTATTTAGGAAGTTGTCTAAAAAACAAAAACGCTATAAAAATTTGATTTATAGCGTTTTGATACCTTTTGAGATGGTGAAAGTGGAGCTGCAGGGAGTCGAACCCTGGTCCAAACATACTCGTCATAAGCTTTCTACATGTTTATTCAGTTATTATTTGTCGGGAAACAGCCGGAACCTGGCCAACCAACTGTAACCTTAGAAGAATAGTCTTAAGCAATGGTCACTTCATTCCATTGCAGCAGCCTGTTTTTGTTTTGAGTCGGCGGGAGGACATGGTAACCGGCCAACCTGTCCAACGGCCCTAATGGGTGCTAATCTAATAGATTAAGCAGCCATGGCATACTGAGTATTGCCATTTGAAGTGTTGAATATTCAGATTTAAGTGCTAATTATCCAACGCACTACATGCTTACACTTACAAAGATCTATGCTGTCAAAACCGGTCAGCCCCGTACCAATCAGCAAACTGCAAACAGCAATCTGCTATTGAACCGCAAATTTACGTAAAGTATTTTGTTAGTGCTTTAAAACTACAGTGCTTTAGATTTGCAATTCATTTATTTAACAACAATACAAATGCCACCGGGAGATTATTACGATAGCAGGATAACTGAATTAGAAATCACCATATCTAAATTACTGGCCAAAAAGTCACGGTTGGCCTGGGCAAGGCTTATTGCAGTGCTGCTGGTTGCAGGCTGTTTTTATTTTATTTCCCCTTACGGATGGAGTTATGTATCAGCAGGCGTATTTATGGTGTTGGCCGGTTTTATAAAATTGGTATTTGTGGATATTGACAATAATAAATTGATCCGGCATACCCAACAATTGATTGAGATCAATAAGCAGGAAATCAATGCCCTGCAGGGAGAATACCTCCATTTTGATGATGGCGCTGTTCATATCCCGCATGAACATTTGTATTCCAATGACCTCGATATTTTTGGCAAAGCATCCCTGTTTCAATATATCAACAGAAGTACATCAACAATGGGTGGCGCTGCTGTTGCCGGCTGGTTACTCCACCCGGCCCCGGCAACCATTATCCTGGACAGGCAAGCAGCGGCAAAAGAACTGCACCCTAAAACCGTGTGGCGGCAGGCTTTACAGGCTTTTGGAAAAGAGAAGCAAATTGAATCATCTACCTACCTCCGCTTAAAGGAATGGATCCGGGAGGAAAATATATTTATCAATAACCGCAGCTGGACAGCGCTTCAGTTGTTAATTCCGGTCATAATGCTCACCGTTATCACACTTAATATGCTCCAGCTGCTGGGCGACCCGGTAAGAAATTGGTTCCTGCTGGCATCAGCTATTGTTGCTTTTTTTATCAGTAAGAAAGCCGTACCCCTGCATAATAAGGTTTCTAAATTAACAGCAGAACTCGAAGTATTGTCTGATTGCATCCGCCTGATCGAAAACACCCATTTTACTTCGTCGCTGTTAGTTCAATTGCAATCAGCTTATAAACAAAAAGAATTTACCGCTTCTGCAGAAATGAAAAAACTGAAAGGCATTGTGCAGCGAATGGACTGGCGGCTTAACCCCATTGTATTTGTGCCCCTGGCCATTTTATTTCAATGGGACCTGCAGCAGGTAATTGCTCTTGAGAAATGGAAAAAAAGAAATCAAAACAATATCATTCAATGGTTTGAGGCCCTGGGTAATTTTGAAGCCATCAGCAGTTTTGCCACCCTTCATTTCAATCATCCGGACTGGTGTTTCCCGGAATTAAAAAAAGAACATTTTTTTATTGAAGGTAAAGAGATCGGCCATCCGCTGATCAATAAATTAAAAAGGGTAAACAACCCCATTGAGATCAGCAACAAAGGCGTTATCATGCTGGTAACAGGAAGCAATATGGCGGGAAAAAGTACTTACCTGAGAAGTATAGGGATCAATGTAGTATTAACCATGGCGGGTGCCGTTACCTGTGCTAAAAACTTTTCGCTTTCACCGGTACAACTGCTCACCAGCATGCGTATTGCAGATAACCTGGAAGAAAACACTTCCACTTTTTATGCTGAACTGAAGAAATTAAAAACAGTGATTGAGATGGCCAAAAATAAAGAGAACGTTTTTATTTTGCTGGATGAAATTTTAAGAGGCACCAACTCTTTAGACCGCCATATCGGCGCTGTGGCACTCACCAAACAACTGATCCGGGAACAGGCCGCAGGCATCATTGCTACCCATGATGTGGAACTTGCAAAATTGGCCACTGACTATCCAAACCATATCCTGAATTTTCATTTTGATGCGCAGGTGAGCAATGAAGAATTGTATTTCGACTACCGGTTAAAGGAAGGCATTTGCACCAGCATCAATGCATCTTTATTGATGAAGAAAATCGGGATTGAAGTTTGACGAATGTACTGATTTGCCAATAGAAATTCAGGTTCCCTAATCAACGATCAACCTTAAACCTTTTAAACTTTAAACCTTTTAAACTTCTTATTTCCCCCTTCCGTATCCAAACCAGTCATTAAAATTAGCGAAGAGCATGAGGCCTAATAACAATACCATTCCCACAATCTGCGCATACTCTAAGAATTTTTCGCTGGGTTTTCTGCCTGTGATCATCTCTGCCAAAGTAAATACAACATGACCCCCATCCAATGCGGGTATCGGCAGCAGGTTCATAAAAGCCAAAATGATGGAAAGGAAACCGGTAAGCCTCCAGAACGTTTCCCATTCGCCCCAATGGGTTGGAAAGATAGAACCAATTGCCTTAAAGCCACCAAGCCCCTTGTAGGCACCGGTTTTAGGATTCAGAATTAATTTAAACTGGTTGATATAGAAGGTCAATTTGTCCAGTGCCATAGAGATCCCGGCAGGTATCGCTTCAAAAAATCCATACTTTCTTTTTTCCAGTTTTAATATTCCGATACTGTCGTATTGCTCAAGCGATAAAATAGGTATACCAATTTTACCATCATTATTTACGGAGGCAGGCAAATCGATTACGCTGCCTTTCCTTTCTATCCGCAATGTCACCGTTTGGTTCTTTTTTTCAGCCAGGTAATTAGGGATGTCATCGTAAAAACTAACCGGCATGGAGTCTACAGCCGTAATGTTATCCATAAACTGCAACCCAGCCTTCTTTCCATTGGAACTATCCTTTGTATCATATTCACCTACCAATGCCGGTAAACGCTGCATCAATAAATTACCCACTTTCTTTTTACTCTCTACCAGTTGTTCAATAAAATTTGAATCCATCCCAATATCCATCGCCTGTCCATTTCTTTCTACCTGTACTGTTTTACCCAATAATAATTTAGCCTGTATCTCATCAAAGAAGTCAATGGGTTTGCCATCCACACCTGTTATCTTATCCCCATTTTTAAACCCCGCTTTTATCAATACACTGTCCTGCACCCAGATGCCATTCTTAACCGACGCATTAGGTATTTTGCTTTCGCCCCAGGTAAACAACACCATAGAGTAAATAACAAATGCCAGCAATACATTTACAACAATACCACCCAGCATAATGATCAACCGCTGCCAGGCAGGCTTGCTCCTGAATTCATACTCTTTTGGCGGCAGTTTCATGGCTTCTTTATCCATGCTCTCATCAATCATACCGGCAATTTTTACGTAACCGCCCAGGGGGAGCCAGCCAATGCCATACTCTGTTTCACCTACTTTCTTTTTTACCAGTGAAAACCACGGGTTAAAGAACAGGTAAAATTTTTCCACCCTGCAGCCAAACCATTTGGCCGTGATGTAATGCCCGAATTCGTGAAGGACCACCAGTATTGATAAAGACAGGATGAGATAAAAAACCTGCATCCATACATTGCTCCAGTTAATTGCTAATAAGATCATATTTTGCCGCCTCCATCCCCGCTGGTTGGCGGGGAGTTATTTAAATTGTTTAATAAAGTTTTAGATAATAAAGGCTCCCGGTTAATTCACCCGCTTGCCAGCGGGGATGGGGTTACATTTTTATCAATGAAGCCGCGAAATTACGGGCTTCACCATCGCTTTCAAAATATTCTTCGAGCGTGGGTTTTTCAATGAAAGCGGTATGCTGCATGGTTTTTTCCACCACAGCAGTAATATCCAGGAAGCCAATACGGTTGCGCAGAAAGGCCCAAACGGCAATTTCATTGGCCGCATTTAGAATGCAGGGCATGTTGCCACCCTTGTATAAAGCCTCCGTTGCCAGCGCCAAATTTCTGAATGTTTTAACATCGGGCTCTTCAAAATTAAGGTTGGGGTATTTTTTAAAATCAAGCCTTGGGAAAACGTTTTTGATCCGTTGTGGAAAAGCCATGGCATATTGAATCGGCAACTTCATATCAGGCAGGCCCATCTGCGCTTTCATACTGCCATCTTCAAATTGCACAATACTATGTACAATGCTCTGGGGATGCACCACCACCTGTATCTGATCGGGTTGCAAATTAAACAACCACTTTGCCTCGATCATCTCCAGTCCTTTGTTCATAAGGGTTGCAGAATCTATCGAAATTTTTGCACCCATATTCCAGTTGGGGTGCTGCAGGGCATGGTCCCTTTTCACATTCACCAAAAAGTTAGGCTTCTTACCTAAAAAGGGCCCGCCGCTTGCCGTTAATATGATCTTCTCAATTTTATTTCTTCCCTCTCCCACCAGGCATTGAAAAATGGCGGAATGTTCACTATCCACCGGAATAACAGGAGCCCTGTGCTGGTATGCTTTCTGCATTACAATATCCCCGGCTACCACAAGGGTCTCTTTATTGGCCAGCCCTACAGCCTTCCCTTTTTGCACCGCCTTCAGGGTTGGCTTCAATCCTGCAAAACCAACAATACCCGCCAGCATCATATCGTAGCTGTCAAAGTTGGCTGTTTCTTCCAATGCAGCTTCCCCGGCAAACACTTTGGTTTCCGTTTGGGATAAAGCCTCTTT
>JAYVUL010000142.1:0-9635 GCA_043787935.1 Chitinophagaceae bacterium
CTTTCATTAACTCACTTGCCGATGATGATTTTAATAAAGGGGAATATAAAAACTACCCCGCCAATATGGAACAGGCTGCAGGCTATATGTTTGGCCCAAACAGTGAAGCCATTATGAATACACCAGATGAACTGAAAGAATCCAATATTGGCGTTGACTTGTATTTTAAACCAGGGTATGGATTGGAATTACTGAGAAATGAAATTGTAGGACCCGTGCGTTTTGATTATGCTTTCAGGAATTATATTCAACTATGGGCCTACAAGCATCCCACGCCCTGGGATTTTTTTAAAGCAATGGACAATGCCACTGGTGAAGACCTCAGCTGGTTTTGGAAAGCCTGGTTTGTAGAAAATTACCGCCTGGACCAGGCCATTCTTTCTGTGACCTATGAAAATGATAAAGTTGCTGATGGGGCCCTGGTTACCATTGCCAATCTTGATCAGATGGCGATGCCGGTGGTACTTGAATATGAAACCATCAGTGGTAACAGAGGCAGGATAAAACTGCCTGTTGAAGTATGGAATAACACGGCCTCCTGGAAACAGAAACTACCCACTAAAGAAAAGATAGCCAGGGTGGTGATAGACCCCGACAAGGTTTTCCCGGATATGAATTTTGCAAATAACAGCTGGATGGGGAAATAGGTATCAATAAAAAATTATCCGGCAGGTATGCTTCTCTGGCAAACACGATCTTTGCAGAAAATGACACTGCGGCATATAAATATATTTTGACAGATACAATTTTTTTCACCCAGGGATTTAGGAAAGGGAGTTGTTCCTTTGCAGGTTGGCAAACTCATCACCTGGTCATATGTGCAGTACTGTTTTCCTCCAGGGAAATAATACTGTCTATAATCTTCCCAGAAAAAATCGCAGCGCCTTCGCTGTTTAAATGAGTGCCGTCTGAAAATAATTTTCCATTGCAGTTAAGAAATGTTGAATCTTCCAGGTAATTGAAAAAGTCTACCTGGTAACTGGCAGCAATTTTACTTGCCAGGATCACATAGGGGTCAGTGTAAGTAAATTTTCTATAGGTAGGGGAATTTACAATATACAGTTTCACCTTTCTTTGTACACAGTCTTTAATAAAAGACTCATAACAGTTTAATTTAACAGAGTCAATCAGGTATTCCGGCGCCACACTATCAGTAACTATTGGTTTGTTCCATTCCCTGTTTAATGGTAAAAATCCGTTGATATCCTCCCTTCTTTTCTTGTTAAAGTCCGCATTGCCCACGGCAATAGTAAAGAGAGAGGAGTTATAAGGATAAGTAGCAGAGCAGAGTTTCCATTTCTCAAACGGGCCTTTCAACTCTGCGATGGAACGCAGTTCAGGGTGGTTTTTATAATAAGGAAATAACACGGATAGCCGGTCATAACCCCGGGAATCATTGCGCAGGTCGCTCGCTGTAAAATCCAGAATGATCATTTTTGGGGTATATCTTTTTAACACAGCTTTTAAAACCGCATAATGATAAAAAATAAACTGCCCATCCCTGCCGGCATTATAACAGGACTGCCCAAAGCTTTTTTCAAATGCCCTGGTGTCATAATGATGATTGGCTCTCGAAGAGCCTAATATCAAAATATCTTCATTGGTTTTTTCAATGGAGTAGGTAGTACGGTACAGCAGGCCGCTTTGCTGCTTAAAATAAAAATAGCGGAGCATATTCCCTGTTGAAAAATCAAGTAAAAGCACCACTGCTGCCAGCACCGACAGCTTTAAAATAAAGTAAACGTATGGGTTTTTCTTCAAGGTATCTTTCATCATACTATTGTCAAAATTGAAAATAAATAAATTGCCCGCCATCAAATACACCTGCAAGTAATATGAGCAGGATAAGCAGGGAATACACTGCAGTTCTTACCAGCCAATGCTTATTGTTCATCAGTGCAATGCTGCCCTTGAAATATTCCTGTTTTATTTCGGCCACCAGCAATAATAAAATAGCTCCGAATGAATAGATCAGCATAGATGCGTTTTCATACCACACCGGCCCTTTAAGAGTGGCAATACTTTTTATGATACCTATTGCATTGTCTAATGTATTGGCCCTGAAAAAAATCCAGGCAAAGCAGGTGAGCAGGAACGTACTGGTTATTTGTAAAAGCCGGTGAACAATGGGCAGCCGGGACAGGCCGGTTATTTTATTGATCTTATCCCGGGCATTTCTTGTAACCAGCGCAAATACAAGATAAAACCCGTTCAATGCACCCCAGATGATGAATGTCCAGTTGGCACCATGCCAAAGGCCGCTGATCAAAAAAACAATAAACAGGTTGAAGTACCACCGTGGGATAGAAACTTTATTACCTCCCAGCGAAATATATAGATAATCCCTGAACCAGGTAGATAAGGAAATATGCCATCGCTTCCAGAATTCTGCAATGTTTCTTGCAAAATAGGGGCGGTTGAAATTTGTCATCAGTTTAAACCCCATCACCTTTGCAGCACCAATGGCGATATTGGAATACCCCGAGAAATCGCAATAGATCTGTATGGCAAAAAATACTGTGGCTAACAGCAACGTAAGTCCGTTGTGCTGATCAGGATTGTTATACACTGCATTTACATACAAAGAAAGCCGGTCTGCGATCACGATTTTTTTTACAAAACCCCAGAGCATTTCTTTAAGGCCTTCCACCACTCTTTCATAGTCAAATTGATGATGCTCCCGGAACTGGTGTAACAAATTTTGTGGGCGCTCAATGGGGCCAGCTACCAGCTGCGGATAAAACATAACGTACAGGGAATATATTCCAAAATGGCGTTCTGCTTTTTGATGGCCCCGGTACACTTCAATGGTATAACTCATGGCCTGGAAAGTATGGAAGGAAAGGCCTATTGGTAAAAGAATGGATAGATAAGGCAATGGGCTGTTCAGTCCGAAACCTTTTAATAGAAATGAAAAATTCTCAGCAATAAAATTCCAGTATTTAAATACAGCCAGTACGCCAATATTGGCAACCAGGCTTAACAACAGGTACAATTTCCGCTGCCTGCCCCTTGCATTTTCAATTAATATTCCTGCAAAATAATCCACCACGATTGTGAAGCCCAGTATTAAAATATAAATGGGTACAAAAGCCATATAAAAATAACAACTGCTCAGCAGCAGGAGCAGCCATCTTTTATTCTGGGGAAGGGAAAAGTATAAGGAGGTAACAATAATAAAAAAAATTACAAACTGGATGGAGTTAAAAATCATAACTGATCTGTTTTCTGTTGGTTTGGTTCAGGCCATTAAAATAGTGGCTTATTTTTTAAGCACAAAAAAAATATTCAGAAGCGTTGTGGTTTTTAAGCAAATTGGTATCATGTTTACAAAATAAGGAAATAATATTCCCTGTCGTTTAACCGGCTTTTACTGATTGATTCATTGCCTGAAAAGCATAGCCCTGCCTTACAGCCAGTTACTTAAAACGAATTTTAAATTTGAAATATTGCCCGCGGGCTGAATAAAAAATTGCCCCCGGTTGGCCGGAAGGGTGACAGGGGTTGTATAAAACGGCGGGGTAAAAAAATGTGAAAACAACCCGGCCGGTTTCACATTTTTTATATTATCGCAAAATTGTCTTACCAGATCAGTGCACTAGCCCCCAAAATTGCAGCATCAGCTTCTTTCAATTCACTGAAAAGCAATTTGACTTTGTTTTGAAAAATAGGCAGCAGGTTGGCTTCCATGTGCTTCCTCGTGGGGTTCAGCAGCAGTGCCCCGGCCTTGGTAAGCCCGCCAAATAAAACAATTGCTTCGGGGGAAGAGAACATCACAAAGTTGGCAAGAGATTCACCAAGTATCTGCCCGGTAAATTCAAAGATTTCATTGGCAATGGTATCGCCTTTCATGGCGCAGTCATATACACTTTCACTGGTGAGTTCGTTGATGGTGTAATCCCGTAAAAGGCTTTCCTGCTCAGGATGCGTTGTCAGTAATTCAATAGCAGTTTCCCTCACACCGGTGGCAGAAGCGTAGGCTTCCAGGCTGCCGTGCATTCCGGTACTTTTGTGTTGCCTTCCCCCCGGCCTTATGATGGTATGGCCCAGCTCACCGGCAAAGCCATCATAGCCAACCACTATCTTACCATCAATCACAATGCCGCTGCCCACACCGGTACCAAGGGTGATGGTGATAAAGTGCTTCATATTTCTTGCGCAGCCATATATCATTTCGCCCACCGCGGCTGCATTGGCATCGTTGGTGAGCTTGGTAGGCAGGCCAAATTTTTTCTCTATCAGGTCGGCAATAGGGATAATCCCTTTCCATTTTAAATTAGGGGCATACTCAATCGTGCCAGTGTAGATGTTGCCGTTAGGGGCACCCATGCCGATACCTACAAAATTTTTTGTGCCCCCTACTTTTTTCATCATGGGTTCCAGCTTATCATAGAGGTCATCAATAAATTCTTCCACTACCTCATGCTCGTTGGTGGGTATCCTGTCCTGTGCCAGAATTTCTCCTTTTGAACTGACGATGCCAAATTTGGTGGTTGTGCCGCCGATATCTATGCCTAAAGAATATGTGCTCATGTGAAAATTTTTATAAAACGATATGCTGTGGTTTATTCCCGCTGTTTAGCCGGGAGCGGCCCCACTAATGCCCGCCGCTACTATTCAGTTTGTCAAAATCAATTCCCTGGGATTGCAGAATTGATTTTGATTTAATAGCATAAAATGCCAGGTAAACAAAACAGACCACACCGGCAATATAACTAAAATGGATACCTATTTTATCTGCCAATACACCCTGCAACCAGCTTACAATACCTCCACCCATGATCATCATGATCAGCAGGCTGCTGCCCTGGTTGGTGTTTTTACCCAGCCCCGCAACAGCGATAGTAAAAATACATGGCCATAAAGTACTGCAGAATAAACCTACACTGGTAAAGGCATAGGCACTCACAAGGCCGGATGACATCATACCGGTGCATAAGGCAATGATGCCGGCTATAGAAAATATCAGTAACATCCTTGCAGGGTTTCCTTTGCTGGCAATATCACATACAATCATTACGGCAATCACCAGTGCATAAATGAAAAACTGGGAAACGTCGTGTTGTGCTATGGTGTTTACCAGTAAGAAAACAGCAAAAGCCAGGTAGGGCATCAGGAAATTCAACATTTGTTTGGCGCCCTTGCTTACATCAAAAGCCCCTACAGCGCCAGTCCATCTTCCAATCATAAGGCTTGCCCAATACAGCGAAATATATGGAGCTACATTTTTTGTTTCTACTCCCAGGTACTTTTCCAGGTAGGCAGGCAGGTTACTCGCTGTAGCTACTTCCACACCTACATATACAAAGATGGCAACCATACCCAGTACCAATTGAGGATACTGAAAAGCAGATTCCTTATTCAACAGTTTACTTCCTTCCTGTGCTTCTTCTTTTGCTACATTATCGAGGTCAATTTTATTAGGCACGGAGGAGAACCTTATTAAAACAGCCACCAGTGCAAATGCCAGCCCTAAAATGAGGTAAGGGATTTTTACACTCTCAATGCTGGCATCGGGGTTAGCCGAAGCCACGCTTCCAAAAATGGCAAAGCTTACCAGCAAAGGGCCGATAGTGGTACCAAAATTATTAACTCCACCAGCCATGATAAGCCTTTGAGAACCAGTTCTGGGGTCGCCCATTACAATTGCCAATGGATTGGCTGCTATTTGCTGCAGAGAGAAGCCCAGGCCAACAACAAAAAGACCTGATATCATTAAAGTAAAAGAACCGGTATTTGCTGCAGGATAAAACAACAATGTACCTACAGCAGAAATAAGTAACCCTAAAGAAATTCCATTTTTATATCCGATCTTGTTCAGCACATCGCCACCAATCAATTTTGAAATGCCAACATAAATCAGGGAACCAACCGTATACGCCACATAAAAAGCCACGGAAACCAACTGGCTTTGACTTTGCGATAAATTAAAGGCTTTTTTAAATACCGGGATCAGGATGTCATTGCTGGCAGCAACAAACCCCCAGAAAAAAAATACACTTACCAGCGTTCCGAATTGCGACCATTTGGTCTTTAGCGATGAGGCGCTTGATTCTTTCATTGGTTAATCGTTTTAGTTTTTTAGAATGTTGAAAATAGAATAAAATATGCAATCATAAAAATATTCATTTTATCTGCTGGTTTAGGGGAATAGGTTTAGATAATAGGGGTAATAAAAAACCTAAAGTGCTTTTGTTTTAAATGCCGGCATATTATAAGGCCACCGGAGTTTTTTTTGAGTGAACTGCATGTGGTGGCTTTAAAGGGAGTGCCGGTTTAACCCGGAAGGCGACTGGATAAAAGCAAGCCAGCCTGCTGCAAAGGCCATGATAAAAAAATAATTTCCCGCAGAAATAATTCTCCGGAAAAATTTATTTTTCATCTGCTACAGGTTTCATTCTAATTGTTATATATATTTATGAAAATTTATTGCTAGCCGGTATATTTGATTGCCAAACTAAACTTCCCGATACTTCGAAATAATCAAACGATGGAAATACTACATGTAACCGCTGAATGTTATCCCGTGGCAAAAGCAGGCGGGCTGGGAGATGTGGCAGGAGCATTGCCAAAATACCAAAACCAGTTGGGGCATATTGCCAAACTGGTAATGCCGATGTACAGAACAAAGTTTTTGTACCAGAATGAATTTGATATCGTACATAAAGGGTCTTTCGCAATGGGTCCTTACTGGTTTCATTATACCATAATCAAAGAAAAAACAAACAAGCTGGGTTTTGATCTTTACCTCGTTGACATTAATGGTTTGCTCGACAGGGAATCCATTTACGGGTACAATGATGATTCGGAACGGTTCACTGCATTCCAGATCGCTGTGGTGGACTGGCTATCCAAATGGCAGCACCGGCCTGATGTGGTGCACGTGCATGATCACCAGGCAGGGCTGGTTCCTTTTATGATGCAGCATTGTTATGCCTACCGTCATTTGGCTGCCATACCAACAATACTCACTATTCACAATGCCCAATACCAGGGATGGATGGGTTGGGATAAAGCCAACTATATTCCTGATTATGATTCCTGGCAATGGGGCAAGCTCGACTGGAAAGATAATATCAATCCACTGGCGAGTGCAGTAAAATGTGCTTACAAAGTTACTACGGTTAGTCAGAGCTACCTGGAAGAAATGCGGATAAGCGCCAATGGCCTGGAAAATTTATTTGAATACGAAAGGGGAAAATGCACCGGGATTTTAAATGGCATTGATGATGTAGTGTGGGATCCGGCAACAGATACTTACCTGGAAAATAAATTCAAAGTTAGCAATGCAGAAGCTGGTAAACTGGCCAATAAAAAATTGTTGTGTAAAGAATTTAATTTAGATATTGATAAACCGCTGTTTATTTTTATTGGCAGGCTGGTGCATGAAAAAGCTGCCGACCTGCTGCCCAAAGCCATTTCAGATTCGGTATACCACATGGAAGGCCGGATGAATTTTTTAGTGCTGGGAAGTGGCGATCCTGCAGTAGAGTGGGAATTGGCTAACCTGAATGCCCCATTAGCTGGCTATTATAATTCAAAAATCGGGTACAATGAAAAGCTGAGCCATGTGATGTATGCAGGTGCCGATTTTTTATTGATGCCCAGCAGGGTAGAGCCATGCGGCCTCAACCAGATGTACGCCATGCGGTACGGAACAATACCCATCGTTAGAAATACCGGTGGCTTGCGGGATACCGTAATTGACTTTGGTGAACCAGGGGGGTATGGTATCTTATTCAATGATGCCGTGGTATGGGACATCACTTATTCGGTGCACCGGGCAATGGAATTGTATGGTCAGAAGAAACGGTTAAAAGAAATCAGAAAGAAGATCATGAAGCTCGACAACAGTTGGGAAACAAGTGCCAAACATTATATTGACTTATACTATAGTATGAAATAATTTTAAAGTACATTTGAATTCACTTGCCAAAAGCAAACTACCTATCACCAATCAATTAATTTTTTATGGACAGCAAATCAGTAATCGCTATCGTTTTGGGTGGCGGCGCAGGGTCAAGATTATACCCCCTAACTGCCAGCAGGAGTAAGCCCGCCGTGCCTATTGCAGGTAAATACCGCCTGGTAGATATACCCATTTCTAACTGTATTAATTCTGGTATTAACAGGATCCTGGTGTTAACGCAATTTAATTCAGCATCGCTTAATAAACATATTAAAAACACATACCAGTTTAGCGTATTCAGTAAAGGCTTTGTTGATATTGTGGCAGCAGAACAAACGCCTGATAATTCCGGCTGGTTCCAGGGTACCGCTGATGCGGTAAGGCAATCCCTGCGGCATATTATCAGTTACGATTTTGAGTATGTGCTGATCTTAAGCGGCGACCAGTTATACCAAATGGATTTTGAGGACATGATCGATAATCATACCGCCAAGGGAGCAGATATTTCCATTGCCACCATTCCGGTTGGAGACAGGGAAGCACCCGAGTTTGGTATTTTAAAAGCAAATGAAGAAAACTCCATCACTTCATTTATTGAAAAACCTGCGAAAGAAATTCTACCGGAATGGGTAAGTGATACTGGTAAGGAGATGCAGGCACAGGGAAGAAATTACCTTGCCTCCATGGGTATTTACATTTTCAGCAGGAAGCTATTGTTTAGTTTATTAGAAGATGAAAAGAAGGATGCTACTGATTTTGGAAAAGAGATCATCCCCACTTCAATAGAGAAATACAAAGTAGTGAGTTACCAGTATGATGGATACTGGACCGACATCGGAAATATTTATTCTTTCTTTGAAGCTAACCTGGCACTCACATTAGACCTTCCGCATTTTAATTTGTTTGATAACCAGAAAATAGTGTACAGCAGGGCAAGGATGCTGCCACCGGCAAAAATAAGCGGTACCACATTGGAAAAAACAATTATTGCGGAGGGCTCCATCATCAGTGCAAGCCGGATAGAAAATAGTGTGATTGGCATACGCAGCCGCATCGGGCATGGTACTACCATCGTGAGCAGCTATATTATGGGTAATGATTATTACGAAACTCTGGTTGAATTGGAAAACAACACCAGCAAAGGCGTGCCTAAAATTGGTATTGGCGACAGGTGTTATATCCGCAATACCATTGTAGATAAAAACTGCCGCGTAGGTAACGATGTGCGAATTAATGGCGGTGACCATTTAGCCAATTCGGATCATTCCCTATATGCCATTAAAGATGGTATTGTAGTAATTAAAAAAGGGGCCATTATACCTGATGGATTTGTAATTTAATTTTTCGAAACAACATATTCCTGGTAAGGAATGTGTTTGTGTATTATATGTGTATCTTGTACACTTTACTTTAAAAATAAACGATTGCCATGTTAGAAAAAATTGGTTGGGAAAAACCCAATCTGAGTATTGCCCAGATCATTAATATGAGTGTTGGTTTTTTTGGTATCCAGTTTGGCTGGGACCTGCAAAGGGCTAACATGGGCCCGATATATGAATACCTGCATGCAGATGCCGATAAGATACCCATCCTCTTCTTAGCAGCGCCCTTAACCGGCTTGCTGGTGCAGCCGGTAATTGGTTATATGAGTGACAGGACATGGCACCCCAAATGGGGAAGGAGGCGCCCTTACTTTTTGGTTGGCGCAATATTAAGTTCCATAGGA
>JAYVUL010000143.1:0-2237 GCA_043787935.1 Chitinophagaceae bacterium
GGGTGAGGTAGAGTGAGGTCAAATAAATTTCATGTAAGTATCTAAATCCTTATCTCCTCTCCCGCTCAAACAAACCACCACCACATCTTCTTTTTTAAATTCAATTTTGTTTAACACAAACAAAGCATGTGCAGTTTCCAGTGCAGGTATAATGCCCTCAAGTTTACTTAATTCAAAAGCAGATTGCAAAGCTTCGTCATCGGTTGCACTCATAAAAATGGCACGCCCACTCTCATATAAATGGGCATGTAAGGGGCCAATGCCTGGATAATCCAATCCTGCTGAAATGCTGTGGGGCTCTACCACCTGGCCATCATCGGTTTGCATCAGCAGACTTTTGCTGCCATGCAAAATACCTGGTTTACCCAGTTGTGTTGTGGCGGCACTCATGCCGCTATTGATGCCACAACCGGCTGCTTCTACTGCAACCAACTTTACATTTTCATCATCCAGAAAATTATAAAAAGCACCAGCGGCATTGCTGCCGCCGCCAACGCAGGCAATAACATGCGTTGGTAATTCACTGCCAGTTTTTTCTATCAGTTGTTTTTTTATTTCTTCGCTGATAATGCTTTGAAACCTTGCCACCATATCCGGATAAGGATGCGGCCCCACCACCGAGCCAATTATGTAATGTGTATCAACCGGGTTATTTATCCAGTCTCTTATCGCTTCATTAGTTGCATCTTTTAATGTTTTACTTCCGCTTAATGCAGGCACTACAGTTGCACCCAACATTTTCATTCTTGCCACATTGGGTGCCTGGCGCTCAATATCTTTTTCGCCCATGTACACAATACACTCCAGCCCTTTTAACGCACACACGGTTGCGGTTGCAACGCCATGCTGGCCGGCACCGGTTTCGGCAATGATTCTTTTTTTACCCAGTTTTATTGCCAGCAAAATTTGGCCGACGGTATTGTTTATTTTGTGTGCACCGGTATGGCAAAGGTCTTCACGCTTTAAATAAATATTGCTGTTGTATTTTTCGCTGAGCCGCTCTGCATAAAACAGCGGTGTGGGCCTGCCAACATAATCTTTCAGCAATTGCAGGTATTCTTTTTGAAAACTTTCTTCGTAAATAATTTTCAAATAATTTTCCTGTAATTCTTTTACATTAGGGTACAACATCTCCGGGATGAAGGCGCCGCCGAAGTTGCCATAATAACCGTGTTCATTAACTGTATAGTTCATTTTTTTATCACCCTGAGTTTACCGAGGGTTATTTTTATTTGGCTTTGCCAAACTTTGTTTTTTGTGACGAGCTATATTTCTTTGTTCAACTTTAGTGGCAAGGATACTTAGTTATTGTTTCTTTTTAGTAAAAAGAAACAATAACCACTCTTGTACAACATTTCTTTACTGAACAATGTTCAAATCATTACCGCTTACCAATTTCAAAAACTGTTAAGAAATTTAAACTTCAAAGTTCCCCCTTCAGGGGGCGGAGGGGGTTTTCAACCCCTGCCTGAACTGTAACACCAACCCCATATCCTTCACTCCTGGTTCCTTCTCTACCTTGCTGTTAATATCCACTGCATAGTAATCTGGGTGTTTAAATGCTTTTACTTTTGCAATGTCATCTACACCAATGCCGCCGCTTAAAAAGAAAGGTTTTTCAATTTTAGCTTTACTCAGCACTTTCCAGTCAAACTGTTTGCCGGTACCGCCGTGGGTGGCTGCATTTTCTCCTCCTCCTTGGGGGGAGGTTGGGAGGGGGCTTGTATCAAACAAATAATAATCGCATACTTCATCATAATCGGCAACCATCTCGTCAATCGAGATATCACTGTTGCCAACTTTAAAAGCTTTTATCACTTCCACATCTTCTGAAAGTTCTTCACACAGTTCCGGACTTTCATCGCCATGCAACTGCACCACATCCAGTCCATAATCTTCCACTACCTGCATAATTTCATCATAACCGGCATTTACAAATACACCAACTTTTTTCAGGTCAAAGTCAGAATTTTTTAAATCTTCTTTTGCAATCTTATCTCCTGCATACCTTGGTGAATCTTTATAAAAAATCAATCCGGCAAAAGCAATATCAAGGCCATCTAACTGTTGTAATTGTTTCAATTGGGTAATGCCACACACTTTGGTGTTCATATTGTTTTGTTTTTGTTTTGGGCTAAAGCCCGGTTTATGTTTTATTTTTTATCTCCGGCCTAAAGGTCTGAGCAATCGAGAACACTTAAACCTTATAGGTTTTCAACAAACTGCCTGAAAGCTTC
>JAYVUL010000144.1:0-10163 GCA_043787935.1 Chitinophagaceae bacterium
TCCAGCACGCTGTTTTGTATATTTTCATATGCCTTGCCGCTTAATACCGGGTGTGTACAAAATGCCCTTACACTCCTGGCTCCCTTTTCCTTAATTAATGCGGCACTTTTTGCCAGGGTGCCACCGGTATCGCAGATATCATCTATTAATACAACATCCCTGTCTGCAACATCACCAATCAATACCATACTGGCAATTTCATTGGCCCGTTTTCTATGCTTATCACAAATCACCATTTCACATTCAAAATAGGTGGCTACTTCCCTGATGCGGTTGGCACTGCCAACATCCGGAGCTGCAAAAGTCAGGTTTTCTAAATCCAGGCTTTCGATGTAAGGGATAAAAATGGCGGAAGAATCAAGATGATCAACAGGAATATCAAAATAGCCCTGTATTTGCGGCGCATGTAAGTCCATCGTAACCACCCTGTCTGCACCTGCTGCGGTAAGCATATTGGCCACCAGTTTGGAGCCAATGGCCACCCTTGGCCTGTCTTTTCTATCCTGCCTTGCATAGCCGTAGTAAGGCATTACAGCGATTACCTTATAAGCTGATGCCCTTTTAGCAGCATCAATCATTAACAGTAATTCCATTAAATTATCTGTAGGTGCAAAAGTGCTTTGAATTAAAAAAACAAACTGCCCCCGGATGCTTTCCTGAAACTCTACTCCTATTTCACCATCACTAAACCGTTGAATGTTTACTTTACCCAATGGCTCGCCGAATTTCTTTGCAATGGCTTCGGCAAGATATTGGGAACCTGTGCCAGAAAAAAGTTTTGCATTATGGTTCATGATCATAATAATAAGGTGGTAGTGAATAATTAAACTGATGCAAAACTATCATTTAAAAATTGATGTATAAATTTATAGTATGGAAAATTTCAACAAACCATCCACTTCCATTAAAAACTGGGCACTGGATGACCGGCCAAGAGAGAAACTGCTAACCAAAGGTGCCGATGTGCTAAGCGACTCAGAATTGCTGGCCATTTTAATAAGCAATGGGTATAGGGAAAAATCTGCTGTGGAACTGGCTAAAGAAATATTGAAACTCGGGAATAATAACCTGAATGAACTGGGTAAATTATCACTGGTTTCATTTCAAAAAATAAAAGGTATAGGTGAAGCAAAAGCCATTACCATTGCGGCGGCACTGGAACTGGGCAGGCGCAGGCATGCTGCCACCCACCTGGAAAAAAAAGTTATAAAAACGAGCAATGATATAGCCCAATATGTAAGGACAATGATTAAAGATTTTGGCTATGAAGTATTTGGGGTGCTTTTTTTAAACCAATCCAACAAAGTGAATCATTTTGAAATTATCAGCAAAGGTGGCATTACTGGTACAATTGCTGACCCAAGGATAATAATAAGGAAAGCCCTGGAAGCCGAAGCCACTTCCCTCATTCTCTGTCACAACCATCCCTCTGGCAGCCTTGTGCCCAGCCGCAGCGACCAGGATCTGACTGCCAAAATAAAAGAAGCTGCCAGTTATTTCGATATTAAAGTAATGGATCACCTTATTGTGAGTGAACAGGGATATTATAGTTTTTCGGATGAGGGGTTGATGTGAAGGTTGAAAGTTGATGGTTGACAGTTCTTAAACCAGTTAAAGCTCAATCATATCGGAATCCTTTTCTGTCTGAATCTTTTAAGTATTTTATAAATGCTGTTATCTTTTTACTCAGCGTTTCACTTTTTAATTTCAATTCTTCAAATTTCTCTATCGTAATATGCAACCTGTCAATGGCCCTGTGAAGCTGGGATCTTACTTCTCCATTCGAAGCCTTGGAATTGAGTAAATAATTAATGAACTCCTTATTGCCAGAACGTTCAAAACCTTCCGCAATATTATCCATTGTTGAACCAGAACTTCTGCCAATTTGATTCTTCAATTCAAAATCTTATGCAAAAGAACCTTCTGCATAAATTTGCCACAACTCATTAGCCTGCGCTCTTGCCAATTGCCAAATCTCTAAATCTTCAAATCTTGATATTGTTGCCATATCGAAAACTACAAGTAGTCCAAAAAATATTCAACAATCAACATTCAACTTTTACGCCTGCGCTGTTGGCCCGCCAAATGTAAAGGGAAGCTCCACCTGCTCCATATCCTGGATTGTTCCGTTAGCTGTTTCAAACTTTTTTACATTATCAATCATCGCTTTCATAAACCGTTTGGCATGGAAAGGCGTAAGGATGATGCGGCTCTTCACTTTGCTTTTGGGAGTACCAGGCATTACATTTACAAAATCTATTACAAATTCTGCATGACTGTGGGTGATAATAGCCAGGTTGGCATATTCACCTTCAGATACTTCTTCTGAAATTTCGATATTAAGTTGATTGGGTTGTTCTAATTGATTTGCCATAGTTATTTTTTGGAATGGTAAAGATAAAAACAAAGGGCTTCCAAATAGAAGCCCCTTGAGAAAATATTGTTCTTATGGAAATTATCTTGGCCTTAAATAAACTAATGTATCTTTCATTTCCCGGTTACCAGCACCACCAGACCATGTTGCATAGGCATAGAAGGTTTTGGTAGCGGGGTCATATCTTGAATTAAAGGGGGCTAAATTACCAAGTCCTGCCGGGAATGCCCCTCCATCTGAAGTAATTGTGACTGAATTATCAGGTGCTACCGTATAAGTAGGGTTAGAAACAGAACCGGCAATACCTATTGTGGCCTGGTTGGCCCATCCATGACTTTGAACATAACGAACAGAACTGGGGCCATTGGTAGCCAATGTTATTTCTTTGGGGCCTACCCAACCAGTTGCGCTGGCATCTCCAGCCCTTAAAATATACCCTCTTAGCAAATAAATACCATCGTATTGATTATTTAAAGTAATCTCAACCCCCCTTGAAAAGTAGTTGGAGGATATTTTCCCAACACCACTAATTGAAGTTATCGTAAATCCTAATCCATTTCTATGAGACAAATCTATCAAGGACGTGTTTACACGAATTTTAAGCGTTTTAGCGAACTCGCCCGGTGCAAAAGTTACCGTATATTCATCTCCTACCCTGGGGTTAGATGGATCGACTATAAAAGCCGATTCCGGAATAGATTGAATGGCAGGATCAATAGTTGACAAAACACCCGGATCATCTTTAAGCTTAACTGTTAATGCAGTATTTAAGTCTGCCGGCGTAGCAGCATCACGCCTGATATCAACAAATTCAATCAACGTAGGCGTTGGAGACACACTTAATACTATTGGGAAATAATCCGGCCTGTCTGTAGTACCAACGGTATCTGCAAAAGGGTTGGAGGTTAATATTTTTACAATTGTTTGCCCTTTAGTTATCCCAATTTCATCAGGGGTAACTGTTTTTTTGCAGGACAGAAATATTGCGATACAAATTACCGGAGCAACGATCTTTAAAAAAGGTTTATTAATTTTCATACTATATTTAATTAATGCTGAAAAATGTTATTGGTATTTTTGTTTATTATTGATCCCACCAAACATGAGATAACTGGTTATCACCGCCTGGTAAACGATTAACAGCTTCCTGTAAATTGGCAGGATTTAAATTATACTCCCTTTGACCGTAGGCAAATCTTCTGGGTATCTCAAATTTAGGGCTGTTAGAAGCAAATTTAGTTGGAGAAATATTCGGGAAGCCCGTCCTGCGCCATTCACACCATCCCTGCACGCCATCAGGATATAAAGCAATCCAGCGTTGAAGGGCAATACGCTGAAGTTTGGTAGTGGTTGTAGCATTAGCTGTATCAGAGATCGTATTATAAGGGTTTTGCCCGATAGTACCTGCTCCAATTCCTGCCTGGTAATTTGCGAAACTACCCGTTAAATAAGTTGGCGGTATTACCAGCCCCCATTGGATAAACGATTGCGTTACCCCATTGTTATAATAAGTTTGAGCGGTATTTGCGGTAGTAGGTATCCATTTAAGCTCGGCCGCTTCAGCAATAGCAAGCAATGTAGCAGCAGCAGTTACTATATAAATAGGTGATGATGTAGTTCTTTTTGAATCAGCCAAAACCAGTGAGTAACCATTGGGAGGCGTTCCTCCACCATAGGCAACGGGCACATTGCCATTTGCAAATGCTGCGGTCCTTGTATCATTCATTTTATTAAGCGCATCAGCAAACGTTTTGCAATAAGCATAATCTGTTCTTGCCTGGTAGGTATTGTACCAAACATTATTATAACTTCCCCCAGGGTATGAAAGGGTAAAATTATCATCATTGGTTTCAATATATCCATTCGGATCAGAAAAAGCCGAGGCAAACTCAGCAGCTGCAGGCTCGGATGGGGTAGGGTATCTTTTGCTCATTCTCAATGCAATAAGCATACGTAAGGAATTGGCTACTTTCTTCCATTTAACCGGATTACCCTGGTATATGATATCTCCCTTAACGGTTAGCCCTGCGTCAAAACCATTGATGGCCGACTTTAATTCAACCAACAGTTTGGCATAAATGTCACTTTGCTTATCATAAGCCGGGTTGGTATTAGCAGCCCCTGTAAGTGCTTGTGAATAGGGTACATCGCCCCACCTGTCTGTAACAGTCCACATGATGTATGACTTTAAAATCTTTGCGATTGCAATTTGATTGGCATTAGACCCTGAAGTGGATACGGTTCCACTGGTTAAAGGATCAGAATTTTTATTAATCACTGTCTGTAAATCAGCCAGAGAAGTAGCATAAGGGTCTGAAAATTCCAAATTTTGCAATGCATATTTAGATGCATCAAGGTACTGGGTTTCACTAAAATACTGACAATACAAACCACATTTAGTACCCCCTGCGCCAAGACCGCAAACAATTTCACCCAATTGCGATTCAGCATCTGTAATCAAAGCTCCTGTAATGGGAGTTGTTACCCCTAACGGATTATTATTGATATTGCCGAAATTTTCCAGCTTACCACATCCCTGCGCCAAAAAAATAATTGCTATCCCAGCGGCAATGGTATAATATTTATATATTTTATTTTTCATGCATTATATTTTTTAAGAATAACTATGTATAAGATTTTTTTGCAAATCAAAAAGCAACATTATTTTTTAGAACCCTAATTTAAGATTTACACCAATTGAACGGGTGCCTGGAAACTGTCCGTCTTCTCCCTGTACACCGCTGATTTCTGAAGGATCAAAATCCTTTGTTTTAGAATATATCAACCAGGGGTTCCTGATTAATATAGAAAACGTGGCCGAATTAATCGTCTTACCCAGCTTAAGCTTGCTCATAGGAATTTTATATCCCATGCTTAATTCCCTCATTTTAACAAAGGTTAAATCAGAAATAAAAGGATCTGCAACCTGGTTAACATTTTGAAACTGGTGAAAATACTTATACGCATCAACGTAGGTTACTACAGGCTTGTTGCTTTCATCTACACCGGTAACGCGGACACCGCCACCGTCTGCTACAGCATCTCTTACAGAATTCCCTTTATCATTTATCTCTGCAGTACGGGCTGTTAAACCAGATGCCGTTCCCCAAAATTGGGATAAGGAGAAAAATTTACCACCCATTGAATAATCAATATTTACACTAATGGTGAAGTTCTTGAATACATTAAAGCTATTTTGTACTCCCCCTGTATAATCAGGCAAAACGCTTCCAAAGTTAATGCCTGTTTTAAAAGTATATAACCCATTCGCATCAAGGATGGGTGTACCGGATGCATTCCTGGCAATACCTTTACCAAATAATTGTCCCCAGCGCTGGCCAACGGTACTCACTACTATAGGAGCATAACTTCCTGCATATGCGCCGGCACCCGCACCGGATGAAAAGTTTAATCTATCTACCCCTGGTGCTATGCTGATTACGTCATTTTTAACCAACTTACCCCAGGTTCCCGTCAATGTCCATTCTAAATTTTTGGTAACGATAGGCCTTAACAGTATCTGGATATCAATTCCAGTCTTTTTGATTTCACCAACATTTGTAGAGAGCGCTGTATAACCGGACGTTGCAGATATGCTTACGTTGGCAGGGAATCTTTTATTTGTTCTGTCCCAATACGTTACACTTACGCCTACCCTGTTTTTCAAAAACCGTAAATCAAGCCCAATTTCTTTTTCATTGTTTACAGCTCCACGAAGTGAAGGGTCAACTAAAGTATTTGGTTCACTGATAATAAAATTGCCTGTCCATTGATTTGGTAATGGCGAATAAAGTACATTGGTTTGGTATATACCTAACGCATTTAATATTTGCCCTGTTGATGCCCTTAACTTACCGTAAGAAAGAAAGGGAATCTCTTCCTTAAGCAAATCACTGAAAAGAAAGCTTGCTCCGATAGATTTTGTATCAATATAAGGTTTGGAAACCGGCTCAGTTGAAATATAGTCACGGCGAAAAGTACCTTCTAAAAATAAGTAGTTTTTGTACCCGATGTTAGTGCTGACAAATAAAGATCTTCTTAAGGATTTGGAAAAACTCACTAATTGCTGGTCTCCACGGAGTGAGTTAGCAATTGGTTTAACTGAATTTGCCAGCGTATATAGATCCGGGATATTCAATCCGCCTACCGTATTGGCATTGAATACTCTTGAATAGGTTTTTAATATATCCAGCCCTGCCAATGCATTGATATTAAAATTCTTTAGCTTTTTAGTATAACTGGCTATCAATTCGTAATTCTGACGATTACTGTAACTGTTGCCTGTAGCATAAACAGCATTACCAGTAGAGTTAGATCCGTTTATTGCATCGTAAGAGTTGAATTGTGACTGACTGATACTATTTTGCAGTAAAGTGGGGTAAATATTTTCTGCACCGGTAGTTAATTGCTGTAACCTGTAGGTTCCTTTTATTCTCAGGTCGTTAGTGATTTTATAGCTTAACGAAGCATCCCCAAATAAACGATCTCTCCTGTTAAGCGTGCTCACTTCCTTGAAGTAAGAATAATGGTTGAACCAATAATTACCGTTATAAAATTTTTCCGGGTGTTCTGGGTCATACTCCTCAGGATTCAGATGGTTCCAACTGGCATATCCGCCTGTTGGAGATTTTAAACCGCTAAGTTCCCGCAACTTATCGATCTCTAAATTTCTATGAAACCAGGAACTGAAAGAACCCGAAGATTGGTTTCCATAACCATCTTCATTTTCAGAATTTGAGTTTTGTGCGATATAATTAAAGTTTACCGCTGCAGTTAATTTAGGATCCAGATCAATAGAAAAATTAGCATTCAGTGTATGCCTCTTTAAAAAAGAATTCGGTAATATCCCCTTGATGTCAAGATTGGTGTACGACAACCTGAAATTATAACCATCCCCCGCTTTAGAGAGGTTGATGTTATTCTGCATGGTAACCCCTGTATTATAGAAGTCTTTCACATTGTTTGGCTGTGGAACCAATTTAGTTGTTTTAAATGCATATTCGCTTCCCGGATACCAGGCATACCAGGGTATATAGTCCTGGCCCACCATTTTTGGCCCCCAACTGGCATCATTTTTATAATTGATATAATATTTGCCATCCAGTAATTTCCATGCATCGGGCTGCCCTGGCTGGTAATCAAATCTTGTAAGCGCAACCTGGCCGCTTTGCGAATTATCATCGCCGCCTGCATAAGTATTCTGGTAATTCGGAACGACGTACACCTTCTCAAATGTAATACCTGAGTTAATTTCATTACCTAATGCTTTTTGCGATTTTTTTGCTTTTTTAGTAGTAATTACAATGGCTCCATTGGAACCATCTGCTCCAAACAAAGCAGCAGCGGCAGGCCCTTGTAATACCGTGATATCTTCAACATCATCATTATTAATATCCCCGGAACTGGGTATGATGGTTCCATCAACAACATAGATGGGACCTGAACCAGATAAAAATCCATTTTCACCTCTTAACCTGACTGTGGTTTCACTGCCGAGTTTACCCGCAGACTGGCTTCTAACCTGTGCTCCCGCTACTTTACCCGCCAGGGCGTTATTGATATTGGCAGACCGAACGGTGTTCAATTGCTCAGAAGAAATATTTTGAAAGTTTGAGGCAGAGGTTCTTCCCGCTCTTTTTATTCCGAAAGCACTTGTTACCACTACTTCAGTAAGGTTACCAGTCTTTTCGAGAACAGAGGTGAGGAAGGGCTGTGTTCCTACCGGGGCATCAATAGTCTTAAAGTTTGCTGCAGAAATTTCCAGCACATCCCCATCCTTTATTTTGATATTATATGAACCAAGGGCATCAGCTTGAGTACCAATTTTTGTACCCTTTACTTTAATTGAAGCAAAAGGCACACTTGTTCCCTCTTTATCAATAACCTTTCCGGACACCACCCGGTTTTGTGCTGATGCCAGTATTCCACAGAGCATAAGCATGGTAAACAGTGTTAGAAATCTTCTCATGTGTTAATTAATTGGTTTTTTTTATCTGTAAAAATAGGGAATATTCCGAAATGTAAAAATTTCGTTAAGGTCCTTTACTTAACATTTTCTTTAAAAATGACAGTTACAAATATAGAACTGCTACTTTAATTGTGGTAAAGGCCGCTAAAAATAATATTGCACCTGCAGCTTCACCTCAGTCTTTTTGTTGCCCTGTATCTCATCCAGCCCGCTACCAACGATGGTTTTATCTTTATAAATAGTTTGCGCCCAGCGCAACCACAGGCTCAATTTTTTGCTGACATCATAATTCAGGTTGACATAATAGCGGTAGCCCTTGTCGTAAAATACCGGGATGGAAAAACTATACAGCACATCGTTTTCATAAGCGTACATGCGGCTGTTGTACCCTTCAGTTTCAAAATACTGCAGCCGCATATTTCCGGAATATTTTTTCAACATTGGCTTATATAACAAATCTGCGTAATAAAGAAATCCATTTTCACCTGCTCCCCCCTTCCTGTCAAACCAGGTAATTTCTACCCTGCTGCGAAAAACTATTTCCGGATTGATCCGGTAATTTAACTGGGTTCGAAAATTTTGTCTTGGCTTCTGCACTACCGGCGACAGTGCCATCTCATCAGGATTATAATTCTTTGCCTTACTTTCTGTACGATACCGGGCATATATTTCCAACTGCCTGGTAGGTTTGTAAGTAAGCTGAGCCATATAATCCATCCCCACGGAGGGAGCATCTACCAGGTATTTAAGCCAGGGGAATTGGTAAAAATCTGCATAGGCATCCAACCTCCAGTTGGTTCCCGGCCTTATGCTGATCCCGGCATACATGCCTTTTTCATTCGTAGGAAAGGTGCTTTCCGTAAATGCATTGGTATATAATGACTGGAATTGGGGAGCGATATTCCGGTACAGCAAACTCATATCCACAGCGGCATCAAGGCTTACTATTAGTCCATTTACAAATGCCTTATTATGGTTATTGTCCATTGCTGCTTCGCCAAAAAAATGAAAGTTTCTATAGGTATAGCTGTAGTCGATACTCTGGTTGCCGGTGTTGTTTCCGGCTAAAGCATACCTATTATAAGAATCAGCAGCTTTTTTGATGGGGAGTTTAAAATGATACTGAATCACATTGGCCCCTGCATGAAAATTATTTTTGTTAAAAGCAATATTACCGCCATAAGCAAATTGCCGCTGTATTCCTTTATCCTCCATTTCACTTTTGGTACGGTGCAGGCCAGAGGTTTGAAGGGAAGAAATAAAATCCTCATTGTTGAGGGTATCGGTTGTGAAATTGCCATCTATGTTCTTAAAAGATACAAAAGCAGTCAGTTCTACCGCTTTCTTTGCAAGGGTAATTCCTGCTCCCCGGTGAAAATTAATTTCACCGGCAGAATTATATGGTCTCAGCACCGCCAACTGCCTTTTTATATTAATAACATCAGTACTTTTTTTAAAGGCAAGGCTTTGCCACTGGGTAAGGCCCTGGCCCATATTAACCGCAAAATCGCCAATGGCCAGCGCTTTGATAATTCCTATGTTACGGGCAAATAAGTGCACAGAATAAAAATCAAATCCCTGCTTCTGGGAACCTTTAAAAAATTCTTCGCCTGCATCTTTTTCTGCAACAAGGCCATACTGCAATAAGTTTTTATACTGGTATTTGTACCGCACAAAATACCGCTGGGGTGAGCCGGGATAATAACTGTTGGTAAGGTTGGGATCTGATAAATACCCTTTTGACTTTTCCACTACACGGGTAACCCTGTATACCACACTGTGTGCACCCCCACTTAGCCTATCGCCAATAGAACCCAATAA
>JAYVUL010000145.1:0-2191 GCA_043787935.1 Chitinophagaceae bacterium
TTGTTGGTCTTGTTGACCAACAACCGAAGCGTAAGCCATTTTACTTTTTAAATACATAATGCAATAGAAAATGTTGGTCAACAAGACCAACATCGGCGGGAACTCTCTTATTCGCCGGGGTTTCACTAAAGAGCATTTAATTTTTAAGTGAATGCTGTGAAAACCCCGCCGGTTCACAATTTACTTAATCCCATAAAACAATACTGTTCCTGTCATTACTTTTAATCCGGATTCATCCCATTCGCCCTCAATATGGTATTGTGAATTACCCTGCATTTTGCCGTATAATTTTTTTTGGTTCGTAATTCCTGCATCTTCACATACCGGAGCACCAACTGCTATCACTTTTGAATACTGGCCTGTGGTAGCCGGATTAAGATATAAATCAGATTCAACATACATAAGAGCTATGTTGCATACAGGCACCCCCGCCGTCTGGCTGAGTACAATACTACCGGTATGATTAGTGAAATTGGTACCCGGTTCATAAATGGAGCAACCATTGTCTGCTGTTACCCTAAAACTAACAGCACCAAGCGGCACCAGATTCAAATTGCCGGTTTGTTTGCTGAACATATTGCCATTGGAGGCATCAAAAGTAAACGCATTTGAAAAAGAGTTGCCATTGCCGGAGCCCATTTCAATTTTATTACCGGTATATATCAGCAGCCTTTCAGCCTGCAGCCCAATGCCATAATCTGAGCCTGGCCCGTTGTTCCAAAAACTTATTTTATTACCCAATGTATTGGCAAAACTGAGCGGCGAGGTGGGGTCAACATATCCAATGCCAACATACCCGTTGCTGGCAAGGCTTAAGATAGAATTGATACCGCTGGTGGTGGTATTGGCAGTACCCTGGGCAAAAGTATAAAATATTAATTTCCCCAATGCCACATCATAATATTGCAGCATGGCATATCCATCAGCCATATATTTGCTGCCTGCATTATTATACTGGTTAAAACCGATGGCAGGCCGGTTGTTTTCAAGCGTAATGCCAATGCCCACACCGCCGCTGCCAAACATAGCTGCAGTATAGTCAGCAGTAGGGGAGCCATATACTTCTAATTTAGCACGGGTGGGCGCCACACCAATGCCTACATTGCCTGTATTGTTTGAACTGATGTTATTGCCCGAGGGAGTCCAGTAGTTGGCGGATGCTGCTGCGTTCTGCCATACACTACCCGTCCAGTAACTTAACAGGCGAAGGGTGGTATCGTACACCAGCAGCCCGGCAGCAGGTGCAGCAATACTTTGCTTTTGTGCAGTGTTCAACCGTGGAATTAAAAGTCCCTTGGTGGTGCTTCTTAATTCAAGCAGGGCACTGCTGCTGGGGCTTGTGGTGCCAATACCAACGTTTTGTGAAAAGGCTGTAATGCAAACAATCAGCATGGAAAATAAAATCAATAACTTTTTCATAAATAGATATTTATTGTGAGCAAGAAATTGATACGGGAGAAATTTTTCTTTGGAATTGGAGCGTATAGAAATTGAAGTATCCAAATCTATTGTTTTTTGAATAAAATGAAGAATTTAATTTAACACAGTGGGGAGTGAAAACTCAATCCCATCAGGCGTTTTATTCAAACCGGGAGCCACTTGCTGCTGCCCGGCAGCAGCAGCGTTTAACTGGATCTGTCTGCAGGTACCAGGCGTACATTCCAATGTGGTGATCAATTTTGGCACAGAAATTATCAGTAATAACGTTACCATTTATTCATTAAATGCAAACCCTGCGGCCACCATTACAGTGGTGGTGCCGGTTATTTTAGTGGTGACGTATTTAGCAGGGATGTTGCCTGAAATAAAAATCCACCTTGTTGAAAAAAATCAGAAACGCACCCAACCAACTAAACAAAACACCATTTTTCGTGTTTTTAATCTGCAGGAAGTTTGCAAAGAAATTAATATCAAGGCACATCAAAATTTCTTCGTTTTATCATAATGCAGTAACATTGCTTTACGGTATTATTGCATCTCCCTGCAAAATGTCATTACCAAAAAAAAATATCGTCCAAAACAATACTCAATCTATTAAAATGGAACATAACACCACTCAGGGCAATGAAGTCTACAATACCAATGGCGAAAGCAAGTGCCCGTTTATCAATGGATCACTGAATCAAAGCGCCGGCAACGGCAGCGGCAACCGTGACTGGTGGCCAAACCAGTTAAAACTGAACATCCTCCG
>JAYVUL010000146.1:0-21262 GCA_043787935.1 Chitinophagaceae bacterium
TGATGTCTGATGTCTGATGTCTGATGTCTGATGTCTGATGTCTGATGTCTGATGTCTGATGTCTGATGTCTGATGTCTGATGTCTGATGTCTGACAAAATTATTACTCAAAGATCGTTATATTTCTGTTCAATCAAATCAAACAGCATTTAAATTAAGCAGCAGACGTATATAAAAGCAACTTCAAATTGAAAGCGCTCAAATCAGACATCATAAATCATTACATCCGACATAAATTATACTTTATCAACTCATAAACATACTACATGGTACCATACTGGATGAGCAGGACTGAACTGTTGCTGGGAGAAGAAAATGTAACTGCATTAATAAATAAAAATGTACTCGTGGTTGGCCTGGGTGGAGTAGGGGGCATCTGTGCTGAAATGATTGCCAGGGCTGGTGTTGGCAGCATGACCATTGTAGATGGGGATGTGGTTGACCTGAGTAATTGTAACCGGCAAATTGCAGCATTGCACAGCAAGGAAAAAATGCTGAAAGCAATGGTGATGGCTGAACGGTTGAAAGATATTAACCCGGAATTAAAATTAACCGTCATCGCAGAGTTCATCAAAGACGAACGAACGATTGAAATTGTAAAGGCACAGCAATATGATTATGCAGTGGATTGTATTGATACCCTTTCGCCAAAAGTGTGGTTTATCAAAGCCTGTACAGATAGCAATATCCCCATAGTAAGTGCCCTTGGTGCAGGCGGAAAATTGGATCCTTCACAAATTAAAGTAGCAGACATTTCAGCAAGTTATAAATGCAAACTGGCCCGGTACGTCCGCAAATACCTGCATGAATTCGGAATTTCAACCGGGGTAAAAGTGGTATTTTCCCCGGAAGAGATTGACAGGGAAAAAGTAATTGTAACAGAAAAAGCATATCCAAAAAAATCTATCATCGGCACCATTTCTTATATGCCTTCTATATTTGGATGTATTGTTGCCAGTGTGGTCATCCGGGATTTGAATACCGCATAGTTCATAGCTGGTAGCCAATGAACTGTCAACCATTAGCATGAACCATTTTTGTATTACTTTTGAAAAGATAAGAACAAATTAAACCGACGATTTCGAAAATTCCAAAAGATTGCCGCTGCATGAATAGTAATAATTTTTCAATAGATGATGGCTATACCAGTTTCGAACAGGTAAAAAAATTGTTTTTGCTGAACCAGCCGGTTTCCATTCCGGCAGCTACTCAAAAAAAAATCGCTGCCTGCAGAACTTACTTAGATAAAAAAATAGATAGCGGGACGGAATTATTTTATGGTATCAATACCGGCTTTGGCTATTTGCAAAATGTAAAAATAGACAAAGGGCAGTTGCAGGAGTTACAAACGAACCTTATAAAATCTCATGCCTGCGGATTGGGAGAAGAAGTGCCTGAAGCCATAGTGAAGCTGATGCTGGTACTTAAAATAAAATCGCTTGGTTATGGGCATTCCGGCGTGCAGTTGGCTACCGTAAACCGGCTGGCGGATATGTATAATAACAATGTACTGCCGGTAATATATACGCAGGGGTCGTTGGGAGCTTCAGGCGATTTAGCTCCTTTAAGTCATTTAAGTTTACCATTGATTGGCCTGGGCGAAGTAAATCATGAAGGAAAAAAAACGGCGTCATCAGAAGTATTGAAAAAATTTGGATGGGAGCCTGTCAAACTGCAAAGTAAGGAAGGGCTGGCATTGATAAACGGGACGCAATTCATGAGTGCTTATGGCATCTCAAATTTAATTCAGGCAAACCGTCTATTGCAATGGGCCGATATCATCGCTGCCATTTCTTTTGATGCTTTTGATTGTGTTGCAGAACCATTGCATGAAAAGATACATTCTTTAAGGGCGCACAAAGGCCAGGTGGATACAGCAAAAAAAATAAAAGCACTATTAGCCGGCAGTTCGATTTTGGCCAGGAAAAAACCGCAGGTGCAGGACCCTTATTCTTTCCGCTGCGTGCCCCAGGTGCATGGCGCTACAAAGGATACATTTGACCATGTGTTACATGTCTTTATAAGAGAAATCAATTCGGTAACGGACAACCCTAATATTTTTCCTGAAGATGATTTGATTGTAAGTGGCGGGAATTTTCACGGGCAGCCTTTGGCACTCACCTTAGATTTTTTAGCCATTGCCATGAGTGAACTGGCCAATATTTCTGAAAGAAGGACTTACCAGTTGATCAGCGGCCAGCATGACCTTCCTTTATTTTTAGTTAAACAACCGGGCCTTCATTCCGGCTTTATGATACCGCAGTACACGGCTGCAGGCATTGTAAGTGAAAACAAACAATTGTGTACGCCATCCAGTGTGGATTCTATTTCCTCCAGCAATAACCAGGAAGACCATGTAAGCATGGGGGCTAATGCGGCTACCAAATGCAAGCGGGTAATTGATAATGTAGAAAAAGTACTTGCGATTGAGTTGCTAACTGCGGCACAGGCACTGGAATACCGCAGGCCATTAAGAAGCTCCCACATTATTGAAGAAATAATCGCTGCTTTCAGAAAGGAAGTTTCTTTTAATGAAGCCGACAGGGTGTTGAGGGATGATATGGTAAAAGCCATCGATTTTATCAACCAGTACCCGATATAAAACACCAGGCCATTTCAGGATACATTAAAGGGTTAGCCTTTTTGTTACCAGTTTGCCAGCAGTTTTTTTGGCTTGTAATTAAGGCAATTTGCCGATTTTGAAGTGCATTTTCTCTTGTCTCGTCTTTCACTCATCCTTGTGCCGTTCTGGGGCCATTATTATGCCTGCCACTATTGCTGTTTTGTGAAGGAGCTTTGCTGAAATGTAATGCACTAACGCAGGAAGGTGTATTGTGTTAGTGCGTTTCAACTTTCGCTCCGGGTATTTCCCAGCTATAATTTAATAGTTCCCAGGCAGGCCTGCTTTAAGGCGACCTGCCCCCGCAAGCAATGATGTATTAAAACCCTGCTTTCTTACAAGTAGCATCGGGTTATGCAAGCCAGCATACATAACCCGGCACAAATCCGCCTGAGAATTCTTTAATTTATGGAGTGGATGAAATAAAATAGCAGACCCTGCCGGAAGAAAGAGGTTGGCCTCATCCCAACCCCTGCAAAAGGGAGCGGGGTAGAATCCTTTGCCAAAAAGGCTTTCAGCAATTTTGAAGAATTTTAATCAAACAATAGGGTTAACAAATATTAAATTTCCCTATTTATAATAATACCCCATATTCTTCGTTACTGTAATATAAATACGCTTCCTGGTACAAAGCGGCTTTAGTGAACCGAAACTATTTGAAAGTTTTATGCTTTCTGTTTAGCCTTCCTCGGCATTGAACCCTTTTTCCCAAAGTGCATTATTCAGTAATTGTTTTGTTATAAAAAACGCAATACCGTTTTTTTAAACCATATTTCACGGCACAATAATGAAATCAAGATCCTGTAATAAAAACCAACTATCACTATTCGTGTGCGCAAGCCTGATGCTTTTTGCAAGCGCAATAGCATTTGGTCAGCCTGTTGCAAGGTTTACAAGTAATATCCTAAGTGGGTGTGCACCTATACTGGTAAATTTTTCAGACCAGTCAACCGGAGGCCCAACACAATGGAGATGGGACCTTGGCAATGGTACCACCTCTTCCCTGCAAAACCCTTCTGCTTCCTATTTTAACCCCGGCGTATATACGATAAAATTAATAGTAAAAACAGCAGCTGCTGCAGACTCTGTTGCAAAACTGAGTTACATTACTGTGTACGGAGCACCCGCTGTTGATTTTGGGGCCTCACAAACTGCCGGCTGTAATATGCAATCTGTAAATTTTACCAATCAAACTAATTTAAATACGGGCAGCATCAGTTCCTGGCAATGGGATTTTGGTGATGGCGTTTTATCAACAGCACAAAATCCTTCTCATGTATATGATCAAATTGGCAGTTACAATGTAAGCCTGAAAGCCAGTAATAATAATGGTTGCATAGCCAACGTACTTAAGACAGCATATATAAAAATCAATGGTATCAAGGCAGGGTTTACCAATGCTGTTGCCTCCCGATGTACCCCCACAAAAATAATATTTCAAAATGCATCTTCCGGCAATGGCAGCATACAGTACAAATGGTTTTTTGGAAACGGCGATTCATCCAGTGTGGTAAATCCTGCGTACACTTATCCTGCCGGGGGTAATTATAACGTAAAATTATTGACAACTAACCAGTATGGTTGTCTGGATTCGGTAATAAAAAATATACAGGTGGATACTCCTGTCAGTGCCGCATTTGTTTCAAATATAACTTCCGGCTGCAAGCCACCGGTGGCAGTACAGTTCACCAACCAGGTATTAAATGGCAATACTTATTCCTGGAGTTTTGGAGATACTATTCCGGCAGCAATATCCAATCCAATACATGTATTTGATGATACCGGAAAATTCACTGTAAAGCTGATAGTAAGAAATACAAATGGTTGTGTGGATTCAGTAAAAAAAACAGACTATATAAAAATACAAAAGCCTTTTGTTTCAATCAATAATTTGCCGGACAGTGGTTGTGGCCCTTTTACCAAACAAATAACGGTATCATCAACCGGAACAGACCATATTTTGCAGTATTCCTGGAAATTTGGCGATGGCATTACCTCAGCTGAAATGTCGCCGGCACATACATTTACATCGCCAGGCTACCATGCAGTGACCCTGTTCGTTCAGGATGCAGCAGGTTGCCGGGACACGGTTGCTATGCCTTATGCTATCCGGGTAAACAATAAGCCGGCAGGTGATTTTTCTGCCGACATTAGAAATACATGTGCCAAAACGGAAATCAGTTTTACCGATAATACTACTGGTGGTGCTACCGAATGGCAATGGTATTTTGGAGACAATGCACAATCAGGAGACCAGCATCCCAAACATGTTTATTCAGATACCGGCTTCATGAAAGTGCAGTTAATTGTATTGAATGGGGGCTGCGCAGATACGGTAATAAAGGAACGGTATATTTATACCAGGCCTGCAGTGGCAAAATTCAGGTATAACTTTTCCTGTGCCAGCCCATTAACCTATTCTTTCACTAATTTCTCTATTGGTGCAGTACACTGGTTGTGGGATTTTGGAGATGGAAGTACTTCTGTTCAATTGAATCCGGTGCATACTTATGCCGACACTGGTTCCTACCGGATTTCTCTCATAGCATTTAATCAAAACACCGGGTGTGATTTTTACCAGTCAAAAGTGGCGAAGGTTGTAAAGTTGCGGCCCGATTTTTTTGCTTCGGATACCCTGTTGTGCAAGGGAAATAAAGTTACGTTTACCTCCACTTTAAATGCAAACAATGTTAGCCGTTTTTTATGGGATTTTGGTGATGGGAATTTTGAACGCACCCATGAAAATTCGGTCACCCATATTTATACAAAACCGGGTAAATACAGTGTAGGTTTAATCATTATCAATCTTATCAATTGCCGGGATTCGATTACAAAACAGGGATATATTACCGTAAATGGCCCCAAAGCAAATTTTGGGACATCCGTTACCGGCACCTGTGCCAATACCGCAATCGTATTCAACGACAGTTCATCAACTGATGGACTCAATGCAATACAAAGCTGGCAATGGAATTATGGGGATGGCCATACCGAAACCCTTACCGGGGCTCCATTTGAACATGTATATACTAACCGTGGAAATTATATAGTGAGTTTGAAAGTTACCGATGCAAAAGGTTGTGCCGATTCATTTAAACTTAGGTCCGAATTGTCAATTAAGAAATTGAGTTCCTTTTTTGCAGCTTATGATACAGTGTCCTGCACCAATAAGCAGGTAGGTTTTGTAGCGCCTTATGCAGAGCAGGGCATCAGTTATCGCTGGGATTTTGGTGATGGAGGCAGTGCTGCCATACAATCACCCAGGCATATTTACCTTTCCGAAGGCAGGTATGCTGTAAAGATGTTTATCACCCATCCTTTTGGATGTGCAGACTCCAGTGTACGTGAAAATTATATTAATATCAATAATCCCGTGGCAAGGTTCACCATGAGTGATTCATTCAGGACCTGCCCGCCATTGGTTATACAGTTTACCAATAATTCCCTTAATGCCATTGATGAACTTTGGGACTTTGGTGACGGCACCTCCACCAATACACACAACCCATCTCATTTTTATTCTTATCCCGGCATCTATACTGTTACTTTAACTGTAAAGGGCAATGGGGGCTGTTCCCATCAAATGCAAAGGCAAATTATTGTAAAAGGGCCAAAGGGGACACTTAGTTATAACCCGCTTAATTTATGCAAACCACAACTTGTTAATTTCAAAATTCATTCTGTTGATGCAGTCTCTTATATCTGGGACTTTAATGATGGTACTACCGTTAACAATTCCGATTCATTGATTACACACACCTACACAGATGGAGGAAAGTACGCACCTAAAATAATGCTGGCAGATGATATTGGTTGTAAGGTTCCCATCAATGGGAGCGATACCATACATATTGTAAATGTTTCAGCAAATTTTAATTTCCCCGTTGAAACAGCCTGTGGCAGAAGAGATATTACTTTTAACAACAGTACGCAGAGCAGTGAAGGAATTACCAGTTATTACTGGGATTTTGGAGATGGTACCTATGCAAATAATATTATCAACCCTCTGCATACCTACGGGGTGCCGGGATCATTCTATCCTTCATTGAAAGTAATCAGCAACAGTGGTTGCCTGGATAGCTTTTATTCGCCTACGCCTGTAAAAGTTGAAGCTTTGCCTGATGTAAACATAACTGCTGCAGCAAATGGCTGTACACCACTAACGGCAACGTTTGCCAGCATAGTAAATGTTGCTGATATTTCCGGTATCAGGTGGCACTGGGATTTTGGGAATGGGGATACTTCTTCCCTGCAAAACCCACAACCACAAACTTATGATACGGCGGGTGGGTATACAGTAACTATGGTTGCCACCGGAACCAATGGTTGTACAAAAAAAATCAGTAAAATAATTGAAGCCTGGTCATTGCCTGCTATCAGCATAGCAGGGGATAGCCTCATTTGTAAAGGGAATAATACGATGTTGCATGTCAGTGGTGCCGCCACTTATTCATGGAAAACAGCCAATGGATTAAGTTGTACCAGTTGTTCTTCACCGTTAGCAAGCCCTGACTCTACAACCACTTACCTGGTTACGGCAACCAATGCAAACGGCTGCAGGGCAAAAGATTCAGTAACGGTAAAAGTGGTACAGCCAATTAAAATGAACTATAACAGCCAGGCAAAATTATGCTTTGGGCAATCTGTAAACCTGCACGCAGACGGAGCTATGAGGTATGAGTGGTTACCGGCTAAAGGCTTAAGTAATCCCCATTCTGCAACTCCTGTAGCAAAGCCTGAAACTACCACTACCTACAGTGTAATTGGTACAGATGCAAAGGGTTGTTTTAAGGATACAGGGTATATTACTGTTAGTGTAAATGCATTGCCAACGGTAGACGCAGGTGATGATAAAAGGATTGTTTCCGGCTCACCGGCAGATCTTGTGCCAATTGTATCTGCCGATGTTACGGAAGTAAACTGGTCGCCAACGGGCAGCATCTTCAGAAACAGCGGCAATGGTATTACTGTAAAGCCGCTCGCCAGCACAGAATACACCGTGGAAGTGATAAATGCCGGCGGGTGTTCTGCAAAAGATAAAGTGAATATTACGGTAACGAGTGCAGGTGGGGAGGTATTTGTACCGAATACTTTTTCACCCAATGCCGATGGCAGCAATGACCTGTTTTATCCAAGGGCCGCAGGCAGTGTGAAAATAAACAGGTTGAAAATATTTAACAGGAATGGTGTGGCGGTTTTTGAAAAAATGAATTTTTATACAAACGATGTGTCTGCTGCCTGGGATGGAACCAGCAAAGGAGCCAGACTTGTTGCAGATGTGTATATGTACGCAATAGAATATGCAGGAATGGATGGAAAGCCAAATATTATTACCGGCAATGTAACATTGCTCCGATAGGATAAGTAAACCGTAGCAATTAAGTGCGGAAAAAATTATTTATTTTTTAATAAAATGATTTTTGTTATAATAAATTACTAATTTACGGTTGTAACTTTAATTTAAAATTTAAACCAGCAAACAATATCGAAAACACTTACACCCCTGAAACCATCCAATACCTCCGAAGAACAGTCATGTCAAGAATCATGGCAAGGTCTATGAAAAACCTCCAATCAGGAGGTTTTTTCTTTTTGCGATGCCGTGGTTTATTGTTGTTGCCATGATAAGGCAGGTAATTGCATCACAGTCTATTGCATATTATCTTCCCGGGTGGCCTCTGCTTTTTTGGTATAAATATTAAGGTGTACTTCCCAACCGTTATAATTACTGATCAGTTCTACTTCTGCCACTAAATTTTTATACAATTGGTCATTTGTTTTCAACCGCAATGAGCTTACCGAAAATCTTACATTTTCATCAACGTTTTCCAGTTGTCCTTCAAAACTGTTTCCTGCCGGATCTGATGTTTTTACCCTGGTTTTTTTGATGAGCCCAAATGTTTTTTTATATAGCTTCAATGCCTCATCATAATTACCACCACCGTATATACCAGCCTGCCAGCTTGCTGATTGGTCTTCCAGTGAATGGTAGCGCATGATCTTGCAGCCCAGAGCGCCCGGTAAACAAACAGTGGACCGGTAAGTATCGGCATCTATTTCTGCAGGTAATTTATCGCCCTGAATGGAAAGGAAGTTGGTGCTGAAACCGGCTACAATTTTGTTTAAGGCATCACCAAAACCATAATCCTGAGAGGTTGTCTTTACCAGTTGGGCTTTACTGCACAACGCAGCTGCAGAAAATATAAGCAATATCATTGTCTTTTTCATGGATCAAAATTTATTTGCAATATTAAATCAATGAAATGATTGTGCAATCGCTATTAATGGGAATGGCATTTTTATAAAAGAAATAATCAATACTTTTATCGAAATAAATTTTCCAATGAAAAGAAAACCTGTTTTTATTAACTGTATTACTGCCTTGTTTGTTTTTGCTTCTTCTGTATCCGCACAAACCTCAAAAAAAGTGTATTTCAACGCGTCCTCCCCGCAAAATGTTGCAGATAAAAATTATGGGGTTGTAAATATTTATGCAGAAACACATACGGTGGTAATTGGTACCATCATAGCTTCCGGAGAAAATGTAAAGAGTCTTAATATTCAAATCAATAATGGGTTTACTTTTAAACTGGCTCCTGCTCAAAATGGCGCTGTACTCAACTATGTTGGCTCCACATTAAATATCGTTTTACAGCCGGGGGATAAAGCAAAAATAGATTTTACGAGCCCGGCCAAAGCGCCAATGGCAAGGCAGATATATGTGGCAGGAGAAATAATTGATTAAAGGAGAACGGGTAAAACAACATAATGAAAATAGCTTCTGTTATTGAGTTGAAAACAGCATTGAGCAGCCTGACCGCTGCTGAACTGGTTGAAGTATGCGTAAGGCTTATTAAGTATAAAAAAGACAACAAGGAATTGCTCAACTACCTGCTTTTTCAATCACACGACGAGCAGGGCTATATTGACCTGGTTAAAAAAGAGATTGAGGAAGCGTTTACCGAAGTAAACAGGAGCAACCTGTATTTTGCAAAAAAAACGATCCGGAAAATTTTACGGCTCGCCAATAAGTATATTAAACATGCCGGATCAAAGCATTTGGAGATCGAACTACTTCTTCATTTCTGTACTATACTGAAAGATTCCGGGATACGGATAGACAAAAATACGGCCCTGAATAATCTTTACCATTCACAAATAAAAAAAATAGAAAAGACGATAGCCACACTGCACGAAGACCTGCAATACGACTATCGCAAGGAACTGGATAAATTAACTGTATAATTTTTATTGCTTAAAGTTTCCTTTAAAGCTGCGTTTAAATTGCTCAAAGTCGGGTATAGATACATTGCGTACATAAGGGTTATCCCGATGATGACTGATATATTCCTGGTGATAGTCTTCTGCAGGATAAAACTTGGTAAATGGAATTACTTCTGTTACAATTTTATTGGGGTACTTTTTTTCATCACCCAGTTTTTTTATGGCAGCTTCAATTATTCTTTTCTCTGTGTCATTTCTGTAAAAAGCAATTGAACGGTATTCGGTACCCACATCATTGCCCTGCCTGTTTGGGGTGGTAGGGTCCTGGCTGGCGAAGAAAGCATTTACTAATGTTTCATAGCTGATCTTTGAGGGGTCGTAGTATACCTGAACCGTTTCCGCATGGCCGGTATTGCCACTGGCCACGTCTTCGTAACCCGGGTTGGAAGTGGTGCCGCCTGCATAACCAGATACCGCATCCCTTACACCTACCAGGCTTTGAAAAACAATTTCACTGTGCCAGAAACATCCTTCTGAAAAAGTAGCCACATTTTCATTTGCCGGGATTACAGTTGCAGCAGCCGCTGCAGGAATTTTGGTTTCTTTGTTTTGTATTTGGGCGCAGGAACAGAACAACGTGGTGGCAATAATTGCAGTAAAAATATGTTTCATGATTTTATTGTTTTTATAAACGAATGGCAAATCACCCGGGTTTTATGTGAGCTGTTAAAAAATGTATAATGAAAATTACCGGATAAAGTTGATTGGCTGTAGCCTGCCACAAGAATATTTTTGACAGTACGTAATAGCCTGCAGACACTATTATACGGATAAAAAATGCCAGTTGGCATTACACTTAATTGATTGTACTGCCTTAGCGGGCAATAATAAGGAGGTTTCCATAAAAATATCAGTGCGGCAAAAAGGTGTTTTTCCTGAAAATAAAATGGCTACTTTACAACCTCAACAAAAAATTACATACACAACATGGAATTAACTACACAATTTGAACAGGCCGCAGCCAGCAGCAAGACATTGGCTCAAAAGCCAGATAACGAAACCTTACTTAAATTATACGCTTTATACAAGCAATCTACAGAAGGTGATGTGGCTGGAGAAGCACCTTCCAACCCATTCGATTTTGTTGCCAAAGCAAAATACAATGCCTGGGCAGAATTGAGAGGAAAATCAAAAGAAACTGTCATGCAGGAATATATATCACTGGTAACAACGCTCAAGGGGCAAGAGTAGGCATTTTTTTGCAAGCCGGGGGCGAATAGGTTAAGGGCTGCTTATTTTTTCTACGTTATCTTTTTGGTTTGTATAAATTGCAGCTTAATTTATTTAAAGCCGGCTTATGATGTCTTCTTCCAAAACTGCTGCGATCGGATTTATTTTTATAACAATGCTGGTAGATGTGATCGGTTTTGGTATCATTATTCCGGTGATGCCCTCACTGATTAAAGAATTAAAGCATGTAGACATTAGTGAAGCATCCAAATATGGGAGCTGGCTGATGTTTGCTTATGCATTTGTACAGTTTATTTGTGCACCAATAATGGGTAGTTTAAGTGACAAGTATGGCCGCCGCCCTGTATTGTTACTTTCCCTATTAGGTTTTGGTGTGGATTATATTTTTCTGGCTTTAGCTCCTAGTTACAGTTGGTTGTTTATAGGCAGGGTAATCGCCGGCATCACGGGTGCCAGTATCACTACGGGTTTTGCCTATATAGCAGACATCAGCACAGTAGAAAACAGGGCAAAAAACTTTGGAATGGTGGGTGCCGCATTTGGCCTGGGTTTTATTATTGGGCCGGTAATAGGTGGTTTGCTGGGCAAACTGGGCCCAAGAATCCCTTTTTATGCAGCATCCTGCCTGGCATTACTCAACTTCCTGTATGGGTATTTTGTTCTTCCCGAATCATTAAAAAAAGAAAACAGGCGTGAGTTCAATTGGAAAAGGGCCAATCCCATAGGGTCTTTATTGCACCTGAAAAAATATCCTGCTTTGGGAGGATTGGTGATCTCAATAGCCCTGGTTTACCTTGCTTCTCATGCAGTACAAAGCAACTGGAGTTATTTTACCATGTACCGTTTTAAATGGGATGAAAAAATGGTGGGTATCTCCTTAGGTGTGGTAGGTGCGCTGGTGGCAATAGTGCAAGGCGGGTTGATAAGATATGTTAATCCAAAGCTGGGTAATGAAAAGAGTATTTACATCGGGCTGCTGCTCTATACCATTGGGATGTTTTTATTTGGTATAGCCAACCAGGGTTGGATGATGTTTGTTTTTTTAGTGCCTTATTGTTTTGGAGGCATTGCCCAGCCTGCGTTGCAATCTGTTATGGCAGGGCAGGTGCCAGCTAATGAACAGGGCGAATTACAGGGTGCTTTAGCCAGCCTGCAAAGTGCCAATGCCATTATTGGTCCGCTTCTAATGAACAATTTGTTCTTTTATTTTTCCCACAACAGAGCGCCATTGTATTTACCCGGTGCACCTTTTTTGCTGGGTAGTATATTGTTGTTCACAGCTTTTGCTGTTGCGTACAGAAGTTTGCATGTTAAGAAACGGCTTGGCTGATAAAAACTGATGAATCAGCGTTCAATAGGGCAGGTTGGTTTTGTTGACATCGTTTATCCCGGGTGCTATAAGCCTGCTACAGGAGATTTTTTTTGTTATTTTTATACACGACCCGTTTATATATTCGGTATAAAATGACTTTGCAGATCCTCCCTGCTAATATATTTATAATGGATAAAAAAAAGAATACTGAAGCCGCTTCTTTTTACGACAACCTGGAAAGGATGTCTGTAATGGAGTTACTCACCAATATTAATAAGGAGGATTTCAGTGTTGCCCAGGTGGTTAGGGAATCATTGTGGCAGATAGAAAAGCTGGTAGTTGCTGCTTTGGTAAAATTAAAAGCAGGAGGCAGGTTATTCTATATAGGGGCAGGTACCAGTGGCCGGCTGGGTATTTTAGATGCCTCCGAAATACCACCTACTTACGGGGTTGGGCACAATATGGTAATTGGCCTCCTGGCAGGTGGCGATAGTGCCATCAGGAAGGCGGTTGAGTTTGCAGAAGATGATATTGCCCAGGCATGGAAAGACCTTGAAGAATTTTCCATCAATGAAAATGATTTTTTAGTAGGTATTGCGGCTTCCGGTGAAACACCTTATGTATTAGGCGGCATTAACACTGCGAAAGAAAATAATATCGGCACAGGATGTATTGTTTGTAATGCTGGCAGCAGTATTGCCAAAACTGCCGACTACCCGGTTGAATTGCTGACAGGGCCGGAATTTGTAACCGGCAGCACCCGTATGAAAGCGGGAACGGCACAAAAAATGGTGTTGAACATGATCTCCACTTCACTCATGATACAATTGGGGAAAGTGAAAGGCAACAAGATGATCGAAATGCAGCTATCCAATAATAAATTGAGGAACAGGGCTGCCGGGATCCTTTCGCACGAACTGGACATAAGCCTAAAAATGGCTCAGGAACTGATAGAAAAACATAAAAGCATTAAAAAAGCCATCAATGCATTCCACATGCAAGGCCCCAAGAATAGTTAATTACTCCAGTTTAACCTTTATCTCATTTCTTTATCCGTTTACTTTTTATGCCACAGTTAGTGCAACGACTAAACCCGTTGTACTCATGTTTTATTAATTTGATTAAAAGAGCGTAAAACTTTGCACTCCCTGGTAATTGACCGGGAAACCAATAAATACATTCGCTTTCCCAACTTTAACCGAACCCGTTACCTTAACCATTACTTCATTTCTTAATAGAACATTCAAACCATTTTTAAAGAGGTTCTTCATGTCCACATCCATTTTTACCGGAATACTGAATTCTTCTTTCGCTGGGATGGTAATTTGGTACTCTTGCGAAGTATGCCCCATGTAAACATCATTTATAAAAATATCCAAATCTGTTCTTTTTAACTGGAGGCCATAGTTGTTTGGATTGTAATAAACCATGTCCATTTTTACTGCGGATGTGGAAAAGCCCAGTTTTTCAACGGTGAAGTTTTTGAAATCCCGGTACTCAAGAGCCTTGGGTGTACTGCAGGATAACGGTAATATTGTCAGTAAACTTACGCAAGTGAATAAACTAATTTTTGTTAACCGCATTAGAAGGAGGGTGGTTTATAAAACTCCGGCAAGATAAGGACAAACGTCTAAAACTTAAAATCCACTTGGGAAAATACGCTGCTAAATTAATTAGCTTTATAAGCTTTGAAGCAGTTTGCTTACCCGATTTGTGTATACTAATGTAATAAGTAAATATAAAAAGTTATAATTAATTGATAAATAATAAAATATAAACTATAAATGTTATTTTAATAGTATTAAAATGGAATCAATAATAGGAATAAAACCTTTCAATTCATATTTATGGGACCTATGATTTAATGTTTTAAAAATATAAGCTAAATAAAAGAAAATCAATAATTTATATAATTTTAATAAAATTTAATGTTATTTAAAAGCATTGGTTCTGTATTATTTTAATATTTGCTGTTCTCCAATTTCCAAATTTTCGATTATTTAAGTCTGGGGAACGGGTAATTACCAAAATGAGCTCATTTGCTTTTTAAACCTGCCAGATCGTTATCGGGCTATTCAATTTGTTTATCACTTACAATCGGTAATAATGGCAGGTTAGTTTTCTACCCCGGGTTACTCCTTAAACTACCTTTTACCTTTCTGCTTAGGTCTTAGCATGGTGTCCTTCCAGGTGAACCAGCATTGAATTTTTCACCCTGCTGGTACCAAGGGGTAATTTAGAAAAATGGTAATTTTTAATCATTTCTATTGCAATAAGCAGACTTTAATTCATCGTATAAATAATTTAGTTGCTACATATTCCTGCTCATGAATTTATTAGCAGTTTTAACAGGGTGATTTCTATAATCTGGAATTGATTCCCGCCTTTGGAGGAAAAACCTTTCTGTAATAGGATTAATACATTGAATATCAATTATTTAAATCTTGGCATGATCTGGGATTACTAATCGTTACAGGAAATGTGAAGCACCGGCAGCGTGAAAAATATGATTCCTGGTTTCGAATGATTACAGCAAACTTATTATACAGGGTTTATTCAGTGTTATTAAGAAAAAGTCGTTTGATATGGTCTGGATCACCATTTTAAACGACTTTCTTATTTAGTAGAGGGCTTGCAGTTTATAAAATTCAGTTTTGGTATTTTTTATGCGAACGCTCCTGGTAAAATTACCCAATGGGAATAGGGACTACCAGATTAAAAATTATAACCTTCCTATTATTATGAAAACTTTGATAAAGAAAATTTTAAAAGCTGTTCCTGCTAAAAGGAGTCAACAACTTTTTCAGCAGGATAAAAATAGAAGCAAGTCAACAGCATTTGAGCCTGCTCCCGCTTACTGGGCACTCATTCCAGTTAGGGTGGAATCAATCATCACCTCTGCACGCAAACCGGATAATTAATCATTTTATTTCCACATCATTTTCCTGAATAAAAAGAAAATGGCAGAAAATATGCAATAAACAAAATAATAAAGCACATTGGCCGTTTACTATTTGTCCCCACGGATATAGCGCTTGTGCTTGGTAAACAAGATGTTTTCTTTGGGGGTTACAGAACCGAATTAGGTTCGTAAACAAAGGCTTGATTTCTATCAGGCCTTTTGTTTTTTATTTATCCCCCCTTCGTGATTCTCCTGAATAGAGAAATATTAACTACCTGGCATATGCTAAAATATATACCTTCAGGCAACTTTGTTGCCCTGGCAGGTATCTAAATCATATTGTTTTCACTAAATTTACCGTTTAAAATTTCACGCTGTTTTCAATGAAAAAATTTACCTTCTTTCTCCTGTTTCTTATTGCTTCTTTTTTATCTTTTGCACAGGATTTTTCAAATAAAGGAAAAGATTTTTGGCTGGGGTACGGTTACCATGTGAGGTATGTTACCGGAAATCCAACCAATGGACAGGATATGGTTTTGTATTTTGCCACCGAAAATGTTCCGGGCAGGTTGACCAATATCAAGATTGAAATACCAGCATTAGGTTATGTTGAAAATATTAATAACGTTGCCCCGGGCACCATAGCAACTTCAAATCCTATTCCCAAATCCGGCAGCCAGGATGCAAGGCTTACCGCCGAAGGCACATTCCAAAGCGGTATACATGTAACCAGCGACCGGCCTGTGGTTGCCTATGCCCATATCTATAACGGAAATGTATCTGGTGCAACCCTTTTATTTCCCACCAATACCCTGGGGAAAGAATATTATTCCCTCAACTATACGCAGGTTTCCAATGAAGATTTTTCCAATAGCTTTTTCTTTGTGGTGGCGGCTGATACCGGCACTACTACGGTGGAAATTACCCCTGCTGCACAAACCCAAACCCATGCTGCCAATGTGCCTTTTACCATTACCCTAAACCAGGGAGAGATATATAATGTAATGGGCCAATTAGATGCAGGCTCGCCTGGTAATTATACCGGGGTTGACCTTACTGGTTCAAAGATACGGTCCATCAGTAATGGCGGGATTGGCTGCAAACGCATTGGGGTTTTTTCAGGTTCGGGTAAAATGAAAATAATCTGTAATGGTATTGGCAACAGTTCCGACAATTTGATCGCACAGGCATTCCCTAAAATTGCCTGGGGCAAAAAGTTTTTAACGGCACCTACCCAAAATATGCCCAATAATTATTTTCGCATTGCAGTTAGTGATCCCGCTGCAGTGGTAAAGGTAGACGGGGTAGTACTGACTGGTATCGTCAATAATTTTTATTATGATTTGCCACTGACCAACCAGCCTCAGTTAATTGAGGCAGACCAGCAAATCATGGTGGCCCAATTCATAACAACAGCTAACAGTTGCGGTAACACGGCAATTGGTACAGACGGGGATCCGGAAATGATATACCTGAGCCCAGTGGAGCAAACAATTGATGAGGTTATAGTAAATTCTACGCCCAATGCATTTATTACCCAACACTGGATCAATGTAATTCTAAAAACTATTGCTGTTCCTTCCTTTAGTGTAACCGGCGCCACCGGCGCATATAATTTTATAGTTCATCCACAGGATCCCAATTATAGTTATGCACAGATAAGTGTTTTTTCCGGATCACATACATTAACAGCAGACAGTGGCTTTAATGCTATAGCTTACGGTTACGGGCATGCAGAATCTTACGGATACAATGCGGGCACCAACCTTAAGGATTTATACAATTTCATAGAACCGCTAAACCCATTAAACATTTCCGGAGGTAACACTGCCTGCGCCTGTACCCCTTTTTATTATACCATTACTTATCCCTTTCAGCCATTGTCTTTAGACTGGGATTTTAAAGGGTTTCAACCGAATGTATCTTTCAATAACCCGGTGGCGGACTCTACTTATTTTATCAATGGTAAACAGGTTTGGCGGTATAAACTGCCAACTTCTTACAGCTATTGCCCTGCCGGGAATTACCCGTTATCTATCACCGCAGGAACAGCAGGCACAGATGGTTGTGGTAATACACAAATAAAAGATGATACCATTTTTGTAAGAAATACACCTGCACCTGATTTCAATTGGGTACATAATGGCTGCGTCACCGACTCTGTCAGATTCAGCGACATTTCCGTTTATGAAGAGGGTGTTTATTCTTATCAGTGGACATGGGACTTTGGTGATGGTACTTTCAGCAACCTGCATAATCCCACCCATAAATATGCTACAGCAGGCAATTATGATGTTAAGTTCAGCCTGATCACCAATATTGGTTGTATCAGTTCTGTATTTACGAAACGGATAACAGTTACAGAAGTTCCATTGGCTAAATTTGGAATTTCCAATCCTTTGTGCCAGAACAAACCGATTACTTTCAGCGATTCCTCTTCTGTGGTGCCTCCGGGAGTTATTAAGGTGTGGTATATGGATTATGGTGATGGAAAAAAGGATACCTTAATAAACAACAATAATTATTTGCATACCTATAGTTCAACGGGCTCAAAAACAGCTACATTAATTATTGAAACACCCAGCGGTTGTTCCAGTCTTCCCTTTAATAAAACTTTTATCATTAACCCTAACCCTGTAGTTAATTTCAATATCCCTGCCGGTGTTTGCCTGCCTTATGACCTGGCACAGTTTACTGATGCCAGTACTATTGCAGATGGCACTGAAGCCAGCTTTGCCTGGTTATGGAAATTTGGGGAGCCATTAAGTGGCGCAAGAGATAGCGCAATTATAAAAAATCCTTCGCACCTGTATGGTGCAGTTGGTCCGTTCACAGTAAATTTGAAAGTGACCAGCGTAAATGGTTGTGTGAAAGACAGTACAAAAGTATTCAACAATGTATTTGCAAAAGCAACCGGTGGTTTTACTGTGAATCCTGAAAACTGTTTTAATACAACCACCAGTTTTAGCAGCACCAGCAATGGGCAAGGCAATACTATCACCAGCTGGGCCTGGGATTTTGGCGATGGATCTGCAGCAGGTACCGGCCAAAATGTATCACATACCTATATTACTTCAAATACATTTACTATTAAACACTGGGTAAGGACAGATAAGGGTTGTAACAGTGATACGGTTACGAAAACCGTAATTGTAAATCCCCTTCCTGTGCCCAACTTTACTTTCAGCACGCTTACCTGTGAAAAAAATAATATCACGATAACCGATCTATCCACTCCCGGTGCAGGTAATATTACAACATGGACCTGGAAATTCGGCAATGGTAAACCAGATTCAATTATTAATAACAGCCTTCCCTTTGTTTATAAATATGACACTGCAAAAGCATACACCGTAAAACTCAGTTTGCTAACGGATAAAGGCTGCATAAGTGCAGCGCCGGTATCAAAAGCGATTAGTATTAATCCTCTGCCAAAACCAGGTTTTATATCACCCGAAGTTTGCCTCAGCGATGCGTCTGCATTATTTGATGATACCTCTTTCATTGCATCAGGAACGATCAACAACTGGGCCTGGAATTTTGGTGATCCCGGTTCCGGAATTAATAATACTTCTATTCTTCCTAATCCGCAACACCGGTATAATGCAATTGGGTTGTATACTGCCAAACTTACGCTTACCAGCAATAGCGGCTGTGTTGATTCTTTGCTGCAATCATTTACGGTGAATGGCGATATTCCAAAATCAAATTTCATAACAGCAGTGCCACGAATATGTGCTTATGATTCACTTGCAATTAAAGACAGTTCAACAGTAAACTTTGGTAATGTAACCAAGGTGAACATTTACTGGGATGTTATAAATTCACCTGGTGTTTTTGAAACGGATGACCTGCCTGCATTTGGCAAAATATATAAACATCGGTATGCCATTTTTCAAACGCCTTTAACAAAAGATATTTTTATTAAATACAAATCCTATTCTGGATACAGTTGTGTTGATTCTGTAACAAAAAAAATTACATTAAATGCTGTTCCTGATACGCGGTTCAATGCTATCCCGCCTGTATGCCTGGATGCAATATCTTACCAGGTAATTCAGGCATCAGAAATTGGCGGAGTACCCGGTAGCGCCGTGTTTACGGGTCCGGGTGTCATCAGCACAGGATTGTTTACGCCGTCCACAACGGGCGCTGGATCATTTCGTATCTTATACACTTATACTTCTGCGTTTGGTTGTGCAGATACTGTTTCACAAAGCATTTCCGTTTTGTCTCCGGCTATTGTCAACTTTGGTTTTAGCAAACCTGCCTGCGAAAAGAATTCCATTATGTTCACCGATTCCTCTTCGGTACCCGCTACCAGCGGTACTATTGTAAACTGGACCTGGAATTTTGGTGATGGCTCGGCCCTGGTAAGCAATTCTTCCAATGCATCTGTAAGCCATGTATTTGCCAATGATCTAACTTATACTGTTGCACTTACTGTTACTACCAGCAATGGTTGTAAAGTTACCAGGCAAAAACTGGTGCTGGTAAATCCATTGCCAGTGCCGGGTTTTAAATTCCCGGCAAGCATTTGTTTGCCTGTAGCTATGGTTAATTTTTCTGATACCTCCAGCATTGCCGATGGTACAGAAAACAGCTTTACTTATTTATGGAATTTTGATGATCCTTCAAGTGGTTCCAATACCTCCAGGTCAAAAAATCCAACGCACCAGTTTGGAACAGACCGGGTGTACAATGTAAGTTTGGCATGCACCAGTGGTGCCGGTTGCCAGGATTCAACCACCATAGCCGTTAATACGATTCATCCCCAACCAACAGCTAAAATTAATTCGGATAGTACCAGTATTTGTGAAACCCAGGCGGTGAAATTTAGTGACAACAGCAATGGTGCAGATGGTACGGTAAATAAGTGGTTATGGGATTTTGGTACTGGAAGTTCAAGCAGCCTGCAATTTCCACCTGCCCAAACATATAACACAGCAAAACAATACTTAATTGAACTACAAGTAGAAAACACTTTTGGTTGCAGGGATACTATCACAAAACCATTTACCGTATTTGCAAATCCTGTGATAAGTGCCGGCCCTAATAAGGTTTTACTGGAAGGAGGAGAGATAACACTTGATGGAACTGCTGCAGGAAACGGGCTGCGGTTTTTATGGACCGCCGACAGGCCTGGTAATTTCTTAAACAACAATCAACTATTGCAGCCTTTGCTAAAAGGAATTACAGATGACATTACCTACAAGTTAGTGGTTGCAGCTACCGGTGGTTGCTGGAGAGAAGATACGGTGTTTATTAAATTACTGAAAGCGCCTGTTATTCCAAACACCTTCACGCCCAATGGAGATAATATCAATGATTACTGGATAATTGAACACCTGGAATCCTATCCTGAAGCCAGGATAAAGGTTTTTAACAGGGACGGCCAGGCAGTGTATGAATCACTTGGATACAATACTTCCGGCTGGGATGGCAAGTACAAAGGCAAAGTATTACCTTTTGGAACTTACTATTATATAATAGAGCCAGGCAGCGGAAGAAAAGCAATTACAGGTTACGTAACACTTATCTATTAGAATATGCAATGGAGCCGGCCGCCATCCCTACAAGTGATCTTGAAACATGATTAGCCTGTTATTGCTGGAATTGTTAAAGCATGCCCCAAAGGAAATACAGCAATGAAAAAATAGTTTCAGCAGTTACGTTTTGAATAATAAAATTGATTACAGGCTATCGATTAGCCGGTGCCACACCATCCACTGAAATACCAGTAGAACATTAAAGGCCTGGCACCAGGGAATTATACCATTTATAAATAATAAATAGTCCAATATTTGAATATTGGATTTTTTGTTTTATATTTGGACTATATAATAAATATACTTATGTCATTGCCTCTTCAGATTACAGTAAAGCAAAGTATCGCTGAACTTCGCCAGCTTCAACGCAGCCACGGTGAATTAATAGCCAAGCGTATGCTGATG
>JAYVUL010000147.1:0-5288 GCA_043787935.1 Chitinophagaceae bacterium
TAATCCAGTTCTCTTCTTCCTTTTTTACAGATAAAACTTCTGTATTAAAAACAGGATGAATGTTTAATTCCCTTGCATAATTATCCAGGTAATCAACCACATCCCGGCGTGCAGGATATTGGGGCAATGACTCATTAAAATCTTTAAATGGCAGGGCGGATATTTTTTTACTGGTATGCAGGTGGAGGCGATCATAATGATTTCTCCAGCTGGTTGCCAGTTGCGGGTATTTTTCTACAATCAAAAACTCAATACCTACTTTTTGCAAACAGGCCGCAGATGCAAGACCAGCTGCACTTGCACCAATAATAAGTGTATGAGTGGATATCATGACTTTTTTATTTTAAAATTGCAATTATGTCATTTACAATAGAAGCAGAATGACTTACCTGCAAAAACTAAATATAATACTGTAATTCTTAAAAAAAATATAATAAAGTAAATAATGCCTCATGATTTCAAACCCATTCCATTATTCATATTCACTTTTTTGTTTCGGTTTAAGCCCATATAAAACCCTTGGAATAATAAAAGGTTTAATAACCCAATTATACTGTAGCAAAAGTGTAACAAAACAAAGCAATGCCAATATCAATAATTTTAAAAAAATGGGAAATGGCCATCGTACAAAGGGCATTGCGCAATGAAAAAAAATCAGCAGGATAAAAGCCAAAACTCTTATCCAATCAACATAATATTTCTTTTCTATTAACTGCTGCATATTGTAATTAAACCTGTTTTAAAAATTACGTAATACGCAGCAGGATAGCAAAAGTTACAGAAAACGACAATTAATTTTTTCAAACATTTTTGCTTCTCCCCGGAGTTTTCGCCCGGATGAACTTAGCTTTATAAACGCCACATCAGCGAAACTCCGACGTTACAAAAGTTATGCAAACATGAATGTGAGTAGAATACTGTTTAGGGCGTCATACAACTCATTTTTTGCAGCAGGCATATTCTCTATAGCTGCCACTTGTATTATTTTGTACCAATGGTTTTCAACATTTCTTTTACCGCAGCTTCCAGCTGATCATCTTTTCCATTTAAAAAATCTTCGTAGGTTAGCGGTACTTTGATATCTGGTTCCAATTGCAGGTTTTCTGTAGGCCTGTTTTCTTTGCCATAGGTGGCTATCATCGGTATACCAAAAACCATGGTTGGGTCTATCTGGGTTTCCCACCAAACTGCAGTACCTGTTCCGGGTACAGGCATTCCAATTAATTTTCCAATGCCGTTATCTTTATAAACATAAGGAAAAATAAATGCGTCGCTGTAATTGCTTTCGCCCATTAATACACAGCTTGGTTGCTGCCATCTGTCCATCGGTTCTGTTGCCGGAACCATATTATCCTGCGGTGCAAAACGCAGGTAGGTCTTGCCACTTAAAAAGGTATTTAAATCGTTGTGCAGCCATCCGCCACCGTTAAACCTGGTATCTACAATCAACGCCTTTTTATTTTTATTACGGCCCATTACTTCATCCATCACTGTTCTGTAACTGCCGTCATTCATGCCCTGCACGTGCACATAGCCAACTTTTCCACCGCTTAATTTATCCACCATATTGTACATCATGTTTGTCCAGCGTTTGTACATCAATACAGATTCTTAAGCAAAAGATATTGGCTTAACGGATTCTTCAAAACGGTTGTTATTTTTTGCATCGTACACCTGCAGCAAGGTATTTTTTCCTGTCTTGCGGTTTAACAATTTTGCCCAGTCTTCTGTATCACTGATTGGCTGTCCGTCTATCATTTCAATAATCAACCCTGGCTTAATTTTACCGGTAGCTTTATCCCCCGGGCCACCTGATATTACTTCTGCAACTTTTAATCCACTGCCTGTATAAGTTTCATCATACAGCAATCCCAGGGCAGCAGTTGCATCCGGGTTTTCCATTTTCGGTGTATATCTTCCGCCGGTATGAGAGGCATTTAATTCCCCCAGCATTTCACTTAACAATTCCTGAAAATCATAATTATTGGTGATGTGAGGTAAAAACTTTGCGTACGTTTCCTTATACATTTTCCAGTCTATCCCATGAATTTTGGGATCATAAAATTTTGCCTTTACCTGCCGCCAGCAATGATCAAAGATATAGGCTCTTTCTTTAGCCGCATTCAGTATCATTTCTGCCGAAATACTAATCGGAGTTGATTTTCCTGCGTCATCAATTTTTAACAGGCTGCCGTTATTCGTTACAAAAACACTTTTGCCATCTTTACTCATTTCAATGCCGCTGGGGCTGCTGCCGAGTTTGGCCAATATTTTTGTATCGTGTGTGCGTGGCTCAGTGACCCATAAATCGTATCCCTTTTCAAATGCCGCCAGGTAATATATTTTTTCGGCATCCGGCTGTTACAACATAATCGCTGATGGAAGAACTATTAATGGTTAAACGGACTTTACGGCTGTCAATTCCTGCAAAATCGGGCGACCAGTTTTTTGGTTTTGCAATACTTAGTTTGGATGCTGAATCCTTTTTTAGTGACGAATCTTTTTTATCACCACCATTTTTTTCAAGCAGCAAAGCATAGTCATCTTTCGCCAGTTTAAATTCATCAAATGCAGGCTGATCTAAAAAGGCCCCATAAATATCCACTTCCCGGTTGCCCTGAAAAGCAAGCGAGCGGCGGCCTTCCCGGTTATTAAGCCATGTAATCAGCTTACCATTCAGTGCCCATTTCGGATTGTCTTCTCCAAAGCCGCTATTAATTGGATGAAGGATGGTTCCTGCAGCATCCGCTTTTAAAATACCTATATGTGCGCCGCCAAAACCAAAATATTCGTCATCAGCAAGAATGTATTTTCCATCCGGGCTCCAATTAAAATCGATGTCACCATCTGCATAACTGTAGTTATGCCCCGCAGGAATAATAGTGCGGGTTTGCTTTGTTGACACAGTAAATACTTTAAGCACATTCCTGTTTTCAAGATAGGCTACTTCTTTACCATCGGGCGAATATTTGGGCAAGAATTCTTCTGCCTCTGTGGCAATAAGTGGTTCTTCTTTTATCACCGTGGCTGCATAAAAATAAGGCTCCTCTTTTCTTGCAATGGCAGCTGTATAAATATCCCAGTTATCATTTCGTTCTGTTGCATAAATTAAACTTTTACCATCGGGCGACCATCGTATCATGCGCTCCTGTTGTGGTGTATTGGTAATCCGTTTGGTTTGAGTACCATCTACACTTGTAACAAAGACTTCGCCCCGGGTTACAAATGCAATTTCTTTACCATTGGGAGATAGCGCAAATTCGCCCACGTTTCCATTTACCATTACATTTTTTTCTACATTTTCCCTTCCATCATTGTAAATCTGTATGGCTACCTTTTGCGGTGTACCGCCATTGGCAAGCGTGTAGATTTCTCCATCATTCGTAAAGCAGAGTGTATTGCTTTTACTGATACTTAAATGGCGAACAGGGTTTGTTTTAAACTGCGACAGTTGCTTTTCACTTGCTGAACCCAATTCTTTTTTAAATATATTTTGATTGCCATTTTTTTCGCTGAGGTAGTATACAGATTGATCATCACTACCAAAAACAGGTTCCCTGTCCTCGCCTTCAAAATCACTTATTTTTTTATACTGATTAGTTTTAATATCCATTGTCCATATGTCTCTTGTAACTGAGGAAGTGTGATGTTTGCGCCAGGGATCTTCATATCCTTTTCTGTCTTCAAAAACAATTTGGTTGCCCTTGCTATTGTAATGCGCCCTGTCCATACCGGCGCCGGATATCAATACCGGCCTTCCGCCTGTAATGCTTACGGTGTAAAGGTTTTGAAATAATCTTGGACTGTAAAAACGCACATTGGCGGCTTGTATATTCCTGGCACTTCCAAAAATAAGCTGCTTGTTATCAGGTGAAAAGTCAAATGGAAAATCGGGTGCACTATTATAAGTAACCCGTGTAGGAATACCTCCGGATGATGGCATCACAAACACATCAAAATTACCATAGCGGTCACTTGCAAAAGCAATGTACTTTCCATCATGACTCCATACAGGCATCATATCCTGCGCCTCATGCAGGGTTAAGGGAACGGCCGTTCCACCAGTGGCATCTACTTTATAAATATCCCCTTTATACCCAAAGGCAATTGTTTTTCCATCCGGAGAAATAGCGGGATAGCGCATCCATAAAGGATTGTTTTGGCCAATAACATTTCCCGCTGTTAGTAACAGCGCAATACAATATAAAAAAGATCTCATGTCAGAAGGTTTGGTGATATAATATTAAGTATCTACAAAGTACTTAATCCGGCTGAAATATAAAATTGTTTTTACCAGTAGTTATCACATTGGTAGTGCTCAATGATTTTTTTATTCTCTTCATCCTTGTTATTTTCACGCCATGCCAGTAACAAATCCCCATATTAATTTATTATTACAAAGCATCAGTTTAGAAGAAAAAGAACAGGTTAAACGTTTTAGCTTGGATCAGCAACATACCCTGAAATCGTTGAAGACAGGGGATTTAGCCCTTCATCCTATTACCGTTACCAGAAAGAATTTCGGTATATTCAATCATATTATGAATATTTATACAAACTATTTAAGGCAGTGATTTCATTTTTTGTTATTTTTCTTCTACTTTAACAACTACAATTTTTAAAACATGCTATTCCATGCATTACTATTATTATTCTTGATTTTATTAATACTCATTTTTATTTTATTATTAAACCGCTTTTTATGTCACAAAAAACTTTTAACCGTTACCATTTTAGTGTAGAGTGGGGCGGATCAAGGATTGGCTTTATGGAAGTTTCCGGTCTGGATATTGAAATTGAAGCAATTTCCTTCAGGGAAGGATCAAGTCCCGAAGACAGTTTTAGAAAAGTTCCGGGTTTGCGTAAATTTTCTGATATTTCCTTAAAACGTGGAATTGTAAAAGGAGATAATGATTTTTTTGCATGGATTAATACTAAACAGATCGGCTCTATTGAAAGAAGGGATGTAACAATTTCGTTATTGAACGAAAATCATGTATCGGTTGTAGTATGGAGAGTTCAAAATGCATTTCCGGTAAAATATGCCGGTCCCGTACTTGAGTCAAACGGAAGTGACGTGGCCATAGAAACACTGGTGCTTACACATGAAGGTATTACTGTGGAGAATACCTGATAAACATTGTGTAGATGATTTATATCTTTCAGTCTTCAAAACAAAGCTTCCGGTATATGCATAAAAAATGTCCCCGGTAAAAGGGACACTTAATAATTTCCTGAAAACGTGAAATTAATTTTTTCTACTTGTGGTTTAAGCTAAGAATACATTT
>JAYVUL010000148.1:0-18448 GCA_043787935.1 Chitinophagaceae bacterium
ACTGTTATAGGATTTTCTGTCATGATTTCACTAACCAATGTTGACCGGGATGATTTTCCTTTCAGGATAATTTTACGGGCATAGTCTCTCTCAGAAAGGATACCCACCAATTTGCCCTCATCAATTATCGGCAAAGCTCCCACATTTCTTTCTCCCATTGTTTTTAAAGCCTCATACACAGTGGTATTTCCAGGAATTGAAAATACATTGTCTCCTTTTGTTGCCAGTATTTTTGCTACACTCATAGTATTTATTTTGGTAAAATAATTTTTATCTGAAACAGGAGGCTATACTAAAAGATCACCCCTGCTTTCAGTATGAAGATAACAAACCGGCAGTAAATAAAAAAGGATTTTTGAAATCAGTAATTTTAAGGAAGAAATAGTACAAACCAATCTTCGCCGGTTTTTTCCGGTAAGCAGGGAAACAAAACTATGTGCCTTACAAAAATTCTATCCCGGCAGTAAAACTGAAAATATACATTCCTATTTTTTCAGTACCTGTAATATAGTGCCATACAATACTTCAGCACCCAGCGCCAGGTCTTCGTATGAAGCATACTCCAAAGGATTGTGGCTGATACCATCTTTGCACCGCACAAATATCATCCCGTAATCACACGCATAAGACAATGCCATCGCATCATGGAAAGGCCCGCTCATGAGTTCCGGTGCATCCAAATTCAACGTTTTACATTCATTATGAATAATCTCCTTTATCCAGCCGGCGCAATAACGGGGTTCACTTTTAAAATCCTCTGTTATGGAATATTCCAATGAATGCTTTTTTGCGACCGTTTCAATTTTATCCCTTAATTGTATTTCATAACGGTTGCGCCGGTCAACATCAATATCCCTTAAATCAATTGTAAAACTTACTTCTTCTGCAATGATATTCCTGCTGGCAGGAAAAACATTCATGGTGGCAACGGTACCTACTGTTGGGGTGCCGGGAATTTGTGTAGCAATTTCATGCAGCGCCACTGTGATTTCTGCGGCACCCAGCAAGGCATCTTTACGCAGTGGCATTGGCACCGAACCGGCATGGCCTGCCATACCTTTTAATTTCACTGTCCACCAGATAGGACCCGAGATACCAGACACCACTCCGATTGGCTTGTTGCCGATATCCAGCACCGGGCCCTGTTCAATGTGCAGTTCTAAAAAACAAAAAATGCTTCCGGGCTTGTATTCACTTTCTTTATATTTTGCTGGATCGCAACCAAAATCAATCAATGCCTGCCTGCGGGTGATGCCCTCCTTATCTGCCCTTTCGTCATCACCTGGCTCCAACTTACCTAAAATACCTTTTGAGCCAAAGAGGCCTTTATTAAAACGCCAGCCTTCTTCATCAGCAAAAGAAATTACCTGGATACTACGATCATGCAGGACATTATTTTCTGTGAGTGCTTTTACTGCTTCTATCGCACACAACACGCCTGCTACACCATCAAACCGGCCACCGTAAGGCTGGCTGTCTAAATGCGAGCCGATCATCAATACCGGCAGTAATGGATTTTTACCTTCCAGTTGTCCGATTAAATTTCCGAAATTGTCGATATGTGTTTTCATGCCTGCTTCCTGCATCCAGGAGGCGGCTATTTCAAATGCCTTTTTTTCATCCGGGGAATGAGCAGGGCGGTTGGTACCGGTTTCACCAATTTTTCCGATGAGGCTCATGGCTTCAAAATGTTGCTGTAGCCTTGCTGCATTTATTTTCATGCGATAAAAGAATTAGCTTTTTTAAATTATTAGTTTGAACGCATGGAATAAGCGATCAATAAAGGCACACCTCATAAGTGAGTGACCTGCCTTTGCCTGCAGGCAGATATTACAATGCTGCTATGAAAAACTATGACCGCATCAATGGTCATTCAACGGCCTTCCTTCTTGCTGCCACATTTTCCAGTTGATATATTCAGGAGCCACTCTATGCTCTTCCATAGTGATGCAATCTGTTACCGGGCACATCAGCTGGCATAAATTACATCCCACACATTCATCTTCTTTGATGGTGTAAGTGTTATATGGCTTTCCATATTCCAGGTTGATGGATTGATGGGAAGTATCTTCACAGGCAATATAACAAAGGCCGCAGTGAATGCATTTATCCTGGTTGATCTTTGCGATGTGGTGATAGTTAATATCAAGATCTTCCCAATGGGTAATTTTTTCAACACTTTTTCCGATGAAATCATAAATGGTGGCGTACCCCTTTTCATCCATCCAGTTATTCAGGCCTTCATTCATATCTTCTACAATCCTGAAACCATGTTTCATGGCAGCCGTACACACCTGCACGTTAGATGCTCCCAATAACATAAATTCTACTGCATCCCGCCAGGTACTTACGCCACCGATGCCGGAAATTGGCACTTTGGAAGTGACCGGATCCTGGCTGATGGTGGTCAGCATTTTTAACGCAATAGGTTTTACTGCAGGGCCGCAATAGCCGCCAAACACACTCTTACCTGCCACATACGGATTGGGAACCAATGTATCCAGGTCAATCCCTGTTACTGATTGAATGGTATTGATTAAAGACAATGCATTGGTGCCGGCCTTTACACAGGCAATTCCGGTAGGCACCGGAGAATGCACATTGGGCGTGAGTTTGGTGATAACCGGAATGGTGGCTTTTTCCATTACCCACTCTACCACCATGGCTGCAATTTCGGGGTCTTGTCCAACTGCTGCTCCCATACCTCTTTCCGTCATACCGTGCGGACAGCCGAAGTTTAATTCGAAACCATGGGCACCCGTATCTTCTACTTTTTTAATTAATTCGTGCCAGCTGTTTCTGTCATTATCTGCCATAAGCGAAACCACCATTGCCCTGTCGGGAAACAGTTTGATACACTCTTCAATTTCTTTCAGATTTATTTCCAGCGGCCTGTCACTGATGAGCTCAATATTATTGAAACCCATCACCTTGCCACCATTGAAATTGACGGCTGAATAGCGGCTCGACACATTTTTCACCTGGCTGCCCAATGTCTTCCACACCACGCCACCCCAGCCTGCTTCAAAAGCACGAAGCACATTAATTTTTTTATCCGTAGGTGGTGCACTTGCCAGCCAGAAGGGATTGGGAGATTTGATGCCAAGAAAGTTTGCTGATATATCTGCCATATTTTTAAGATTTTCACGCCAAGACGCCAAAAGGCGAAGAAGCAAAATTTATAATTTGTTTACTATTCGATGTATGCCGTCTTTAATTAGATTCACATTAAAATTTATTAATAAACCCAATTAAATTTCTGTCAATTTTAAATATGTTTGACCCTGTTTATAATGAACAGGCGCTAATGCTTCAATTGATTTTATTTCTATTATCACTTTACTATCGATAATTACATCCGCCCTAAAACCTACTTCCATTTTAATCTCTTCATGTATCAATGAAATACCTTGTTGCCGTGTAAATGGAATCCCAGTCTTTGCCCACTCGTAACAAAATATTTCTTCGTAAACAGATTCAAATAAACCCGGCCCATATTTGTAATGAATTCGAAAACAGCTATCAACCACCTGCTTTGCTATTTCATTTTCCGTAAGCATATAAAAATTTTCTTCTTTCTCTTCTTTTTCGTCCTGGCGTGAAAACAAAAACTTTATTTATTTGCCTACTTTGCTGTCTTGGCGTGAAAAAATTCCAGGATTCCTTTCGCCCCATCTTTTCCTGCCTGCACCGCATCCACCACTTCTTTACCACCATTTACCGCATCACCTCCGGCAAATACGCCAGCTATATTGGTATCGCCATTTTTATGAATTGTAATTTTGCCTGATTTATTATCGATGGAATATTTTTTTACAAGGCTTTCAAATGGCATCTGTCCTGCCGCTTTAATGACCATATCCACTTCCAGCGTAAATGTTTCGCCAGTGTCAACCGGGCTTCTTCTGCCACTTGCATCCGGCTCGCCCAATTGCATTTTACTGCAAACAAGAGCGCTTACTTTTCCATTTGCACCAATTACTTCTTTGGGTGCTGCCAGCCAGATTATATTGCAGCCGTCCAGCATGGCAATATCCAGCTCTACCTGGGTACAAGGCTTTTCTTCTATGGTTCTTCTGTACAACATCGTTACCTCTTTGGCCCCCAACCTTTTTGCCTGTGTGGCTGCATCTATTGCGGTCATGCCCATTCCAATTACCGCAACTTTGTCTCCAACAGCTATAGCAGGATACCCTTTTTCGCGGAGGTTGTAAATAAAGCTGATGGCATCTTCTACACCGTCTAAATCTTCCCCCGGAATTTCCAACTGCCTTGCCAAACCAACGCCGATAGCGATGTACACCGCATCATAATTTTTCTGCAGCTCTTCCAACGAAATATCCCTGCCCAACTCCTGGTTATATTTTATTTCAATACCGCCTATGCCGGTGATGTAGTTCACTTCATCTTCACAAAATTGCGGCGTAACTTTATAGGCCGCAATACCGTAAGTCATCAATCCGCCGCCTTTACTTTCTTTCTCATAAATAGTTACATCAATTCCTTCCCTGCTTAATGTATGTGCACAACTTAAACCTGCCGGGCCGGCACCAATCACTGCTACTTTTTTGCCTGTGCTTTTTTTCCTTTTAAATAACTGCCATTCATTTTTCATGGCAATTTCTGTGGAGTACCGTTGCAGTTTTGCTATAGGAATGGCTTCTTCATCCATCAAATTATATACACAGGCCCCTTCACATAATTTTTCTACGGGGCACACTTTGCTGCAACCGGCACCCATGATATTGCTGCTGAAAATGGTATGGGCAGAGCCCTTGATATTGCCCGTAGAAATTTGCCTGATGAACTTGGGCACATCAATACTGGTAGGGCAACTTTTCATGCAAGGTGCATCATAACAAAACAAACAACGGTTGGCTTCCACCAATGCTGCATCCTGGGTTTCAAACGGCGGATGAATGTCGCTGAAGTTTTGCTCGTATTGTATTGTTGTTAAACGATTATTCTTTATTGCCATTATGATGTTGTTTTTTATAACTATTCTAAAAATACAAGAATTATAACTCTGTTATTTTACCATAAGTTTCCGGTCTTCTGTCTCTGAAAAATTGCCACTTGCTTCTTACTTCATCAATCAGATCCAGGTCAAATTCAGCCACCAGCAATTCATCTTTATCTTCAGAGGCGGTAGCAAAAATTTGCCCACGGGGGTCAACAAAATAACTGGTACCATAAAACTTACCCAGGTTCCATGGAGCCTCAGTGCCTACCCGGTTGATGCAGCCCATGAAATACCCATTGGCCACCGCATGTGCCGGCTGTTCTAATTTCCATAAATACTGCGATTGCCCAACGGTAGTTGCCGATGGATTATAAACGATCTCTGCACCATTTAAACCCAAACATCTCGCCCCGTCCGGGAAATGACGGTCGTAACAAATGTACACGCCCACCTTGGCATACTTCGTTTGAAACACCGGATAGCCAAGGTTTCCCGGCTTAAAGAAAAACTTTTCCCAAAAGCCGCCGGTGTGTGGTATATGATTTTTCCTGTACTTACCGAGATAGGTTCCGTCAGCATCAATCACTGCGGCCGTATTGTACAACACGCCGGATTGTTCCTTTTCATACACCGGTACAATAATGACCATGTTGTATTTTTTTGCATACTCCGCCATGCGGTCGGTTGTTGGCCCCGGAACGTGTTCAGCAGATACATACCATTTAGCATCCTGCCCCGGGCAGAAATACGGCGTATTAAATATTTCCTGGAAGCACAAAATTTGCACTCCCTGTCTGCCTGCTTCTTCAATATAAGGAATGTGCTTCTGCACCATCGCTTCCACAATTTCAGCAATGGTTCCTTCGCCTTCTGTTTTAGGAAGGCTTAATTGAATGAGGCCTGATTTAATAATTCGTGGCATGTTATGGCTATTTATTTTTTGTACCCGGTTTGTAAATTATTCTTTTTCATTGAATGCCCGTTCAATATTCTTATCCGGAATCAACCAGAGCATCGCTACAGAAAAAAACATCCAGCCTGATATTACGGGATTGATAAATAACGCCACCGGAATGGCAGCAGAATAAATAACAATCGAACCCAATGATTTCCAGCCCCGGGGTTTTATGATCTCCTGCAATTGCCTTTGATCTTTATGCCCCTTCACAATAGCTGCCTGCAAAATATTAAATGCAACTCCGCAAAGTAAAGCCAGCACTGCATATGCGACCACTGTAACTTTTGCAAAATGATTTTCTCCCATCCAGGCAGTTGCAAATGGAATCAAGGATAACCAAAATAAAAGATTCATGTTTGCCCACAAAATGGATGAGCTCATTTTTTTTACGGTATGCAATAAATGGTGATGATTGACCCAATAAATTGCCACGAATAAAAAGCTTAATCCATAACTCAGAAATTTGGAGAGCAGTGGTTTAATAAGTGCCCAGTCAGTTCCTTCCGGCGCTCTCATCTCCAACACCATTATAGTGATGATGATTGCAATAACACCATCGCTGAAAGCTTCTAGTCTTGTTTTACCCATTTTATTTTTTCACACAACTAAATGAAGGATACAACGAAGACAACGTTGGTGCTTTGAATTCGTTATTTTCTTTATTAAAAACCTAAATATGCTGTTTCACTTTATTACGTTTGATAAATTTACCATAGCCTTTCTGCACTAAGCAATTATTATCCATAATGGCCACCTCTCCTCTTAGTAAAACTATTTTTACTTTACCCGTTAGTTCCCATCCTTCATAGCCACTGTAATCCACATTCATGTGATGCGTTGCTGCAGAAAGGGTATGCTTTTCATTTGGGTCTATTATCACAATATCTGCATCACTGCCTGCTGCAATGGTTCCCTTTCGCGGGAACATTCCGAAAATTTTTGCGGCATTGGTGGAAGATACTTCCACATATTTATTCAGCGTAATTTTATTTTTCACAACCCCTTCGCTAAATAACAATTCCATCCTGTTTTCTATTGCCGGGTGGCCATTGGGGATTTTTGAAAAATCATCTTTTCCCATCAGTTTTTGCTCCCACATAAAAGGGCAATGATCAGTTGCCACTACCTGTACCAACCCCTGGTTGATGCCGGCCCACAAGGTTGCCTGGTCCTTCTTCTCTCTTAATGGCGGACTCATTACCCATTTAGCACCATCTTCCTGCTCATATAATGAAGCATCAATAATTAAATACTGAATGCAGGTTTCTACAAATACATTTTGATTACGCCTGGTTGCATTGCGCACGGCATTCAATGCCCCTTCGCAGGTGAGGTGAACAATATAACCGGGGCAGCCGGTGAAATTGCTCATGTCAACAAAACGTTCAGATGCTTCCGCCTCTGTAACTTCCGGCTGGGAGAGATAATGATACAATGGAGATAGTTTTCCTTCGCTGCGGTGCTTCTGAACAAGATAATCAATCATATCACCATTGGTGGCATGCACATTAATTAATCCCCCTTGCCTTTTTACTTCTTCCATAAGGCCAATCATCTGCCTGTCATCAATCATCAGCGCACCTTTATACGCCATGAATGTTTTGAATGAAGTGATGCCTTCCTTTTCAATAAAATGTTGAATTTCTTTTTTTGTATCCTCATTAAAATCCGTTACGGCCATATGGAAGCTGTAATCCCCTATACAATTGTTATCGCTTCTTCCTTTCCATTCATCCAGCGCAGCCTGCAAAGAATTGCCCTGCTTTTGCAATACAAAATCAATTACCATGGTGGTACCTCCATACAAGGCCGCACGGGTACCTGTTTCATAATTGTCGCTGCTGTATGTCCCCATAAATGGCATATCCAGGTGCACGTGCGGATCTATTCCGCCAGGCATTACCAATTTGCCTGTGGCATCAATTATTTTATCTGCTTTTACGTCCAGGTTTTTGCCGATGGTTTGTATGGTTTCTCCTTCGATAAATATATCGGCGATACAATCTGCATCGGCGGTGATGATCCGGCCGTTTTTGATTAAGATGCTCATAATAAAAATATTTTTAACCTCAAAGTACGCAGAGAAGATAGAACGCAAAGGGCGCAAGATATTTTATACTTCCTCTGTGTTTCTTTGCGTTTCCTTATTGTGCACTTTGTGCTTTAACTTCGTTTTGTACAAAAGAAATTTATAAATTATTAACTACTCTTTTTATGCCATCCTTTAATTTAGCCACATTGAAATTCATCAGCAAACCCAATTTGAAATTTCCCAGTTTCATATAAGTCAGCACCTGAGCAAGATGTACATCATTCAACACTTCAACGCTTTTTAATTCAAGAACCAATTTATTTTCTACCAGTAAATCTATGCGGTAACCACAATCTAATTTAACTTATTCAAAAACCAAAGGCATTGGTTTTTCTTTTTCAACAAGCAATCCTGCATTTGCGATTTTATAATACAAACATTCCTTGTAGGCACTTTCTAACAATCCAGGACCTAAGATGGTGTGTACTTCCATCGAAAGACCTATTATTTTATGTGACAATTCATTTTCGTTCATAAAATTAGCCTTTGCATTCTTTGCGAAAACCTTTGCGGTCTTTGCGGTTACTCATCAGTGCATAGTAAACAAATCCACTTACCCCAAATCCCACAAACCAGGCATAATTATACAGATGACTGATCCACTCCGGAAAGGTAGTTGCAGAAACGACTTTTATCTGCAATAAAAATCCCGGGCCATTGGGTAATATGCCAAGCAATAATGCGATAATTGCTTTGGGATTAAACCCATTGCGGTAAGTATATTCACCCTGCACGCTGTATAAATCTACAGCATTCAATTCTTTTTTCCTGATGAAAAAATAATCGACGATCATGATACCTCCCACCGGCCCCAATAAACTGGAGTAGGCAATGAGCCAGGTAAAAATATATCCATTGGGATCGGCAATTAATTTCCAGGGAAAAATTAATATGCCAATAATACCTGTAATGTACCCACCGGTTTTAAAACTAATTTTTTTTGGTGAAAGATGAGAAAAATCATTGGCCGGACTTACAATATTTGCGGCGATGTTGGTAGCCAATGTTGAAATGATAATTCCGATCATAGCGGATGTTACCATCAGTTTGCTATCAAATCTTCCAGCTAGTTTTACAATATCCCATTCAGTTTGGCCATAAATAATGGCCGTAGCAGAAGTAACAATTACACCAACAAATGCAAAGAAGGTCATCGCCGGAGGCAAGCCAATTATTTGTCCATTCACCTGTGCCTTTTGTGATTTGGCGTACCGTGTAAAGTCGGGAATATTTAAAGAGAGTGTAGCCCAAAAACCAACCATACCTGTTAGTGCGGGGAAAAAGTAATGCCAAAAATCGGCAGTGGTTGCAAATTTAGAAGGCTGGCTTAAAATTGGTCCCAGGCCCTTAGCAGCCACAATTGCCCATGCCAGTAAAGCCAATGCCGCTATTGGCAAAAAGAATGCTTTAAATACCAGTAATTTCCTGATACTGTCAACACCGAGATAAATAATAAACATATTAAGCGCCCAGAAAATAAAAAAACAAATCATCGGCAAAGCCTGCGGAAACAAGGAACTGCTGTCTATTTCACCCAGCGAGGGATTCCATGCCCTTAAAATATTATAGAGCGAAGCGCCACCAATCCATGTTTGAATACCAAACCAGCCACAGGCAACGATGGCCCTGAGCATTGCAGGAATATTGGCGCCTTTTGTACCAAAACTTGCCCTTACAAAAACAGGAAACGGTATTCCATACCTGGCTCCGGCATGTCCATTCAGGATCATTGGGATGAGTACGATACAATTACCTAAAAAAATAGTCAATATTGCCTGCCACCAATTCATACCGCCGCCAATCAGCGAACTTGCCAGCATGTATGTAGGAATACATAAACTCATGCTGATCCATAGCGCAGCGTAGTTCCAGGTTCCCCATGTTCTTTTGGCTGCCGCTACCGGTGCTAAATCTGCATTGATTAAGGAGCTGTTTTGGTAATCAGACATTCTTGCAATTAAGGAATTAATAAATTGGTTTTACTAACTTATAAAAATACTTGCAACTTCAGAAGAGAAAACATAGTCATCTTCTGTTAACTTCTTAATTCCTTTCTTTTATCCTGTGTAATGTTCGTCGGCAATTGATATCGCCTGGCTGATGATTGCCAGCCCTTCATCAATCTGTTCTTTAGTAACACATAAGGGAGGAGCAACAAATATGTAGCCCCAGCGCACAAATGTGTACATGCCGAGTTCTTTTATTTTGGCAGCCACTTTATTCATCACCAGCATTTCATCCGGCTTTGCGTTGAAGGGTGCCATTGGTTCTTTTGTGGTTCTGTTTTTTACCAGTTCAATACATCCCAGCAAACCCGTAGTTCTAAAATCTCCAATACTAGGGTGCTTTTTCTTTAGCAACTCCACCTGCTCTGTTACATATTGTCCCATGGCAGCGGCATTCTCAATCAGGTTATCCTCTTCATAAATCTTGAGTGTTTCCAGTGCTGCAGCACAAGCCACAGGGTGGGCTGAATATGTCAATCCTAATGCAAGCATGGTATCATCAAATTTAGCAGCAATTTTATCACTCACCTGCAGGCAACCAAATGGCAGGTAACCACAAGTCAATCCTTTTGCCATGCAAATCATATCCGGAATAATCCCGTGATTTTCAAAGCCAAACCATTTGCCTGTGCGGCCAAAGCCACTCATCACTTCATCCATTATCAGCAGGATGCCATGCTTATTACAGATCTCCCTTACTGCTTTTAAATATCCAACCGGGTATTGCAAACAACCAGAAGAGCCACTTTCGCCTTCCAACATAATTGCGGCAATGTTTGCCGGGCCTTCATAGGCAATCATCCTTTCCAGGCTGGCCACAGATTCTTTCAGTAAGTTTTCTTCGCCATACTCCCAGCGGTATTTATAAGCCAGGTCAAAGTGAACAAAATTAGGCGCCTGCTGGCTATCCATTGGCAGTTTCCGTGGGTCACCACTGGCACTCATTGCGCCAATGGATGCGCCGTGGTAAGACTGGTAACGGGTAAATATTTTGTGGCGGCCGGTGTACAACCTTGCCAGCTTGATGGCATTTTCTGTAGAAGTAGCGCCACACAGGGTGAAGAAGGATTTATTCAAATCTCCAGGGCAAATCTCCGCCAGTTTCTTACCTAATTCACCACGAACTTTTGTAACACAGGATGGTGTTACATAACTCACTTCCTGCATCTGCCTTACCACGGCATCAGTGATACGCTGGTTGCCATGGCCAATGTTTACATTCATCAACCCCGATGAGAAATCGATGATGCGATTTCCATCATAGTCATACAAATAAACCCCTTCGGCATGTTTTACAGCGATGGGGTTTTGTCCTTTTTGTTTGCTCCAGCTGAACAATGTGTAATCCAGGTTGTCCTGGATAATTTCAGTTGCTTCGGATAATGTTTGTGTTTGTGGCATAATCTTTTATTTTTTTGTACTTAGCTTTTGTATTTCAATGTAACATCGTTGCGCCTGCCTGCCGGCAAAGGCAGGTTGCACTCTTGTACCAAAAATCATTGGGCGACGTTATTAATTATTAACTTCATTTTTTAAACCCAATCCTTTCCCTTTCGGCCCATTGTTGCTTTTCAATTTTTTCATCCAATTTTTCGTCCATCAGGTTTTCCATCGCATCATAAATTGCTGACAACTGCACATCATGTTCACCTATTCTTTCAAACAATATTTTTATTTGTTCTGCTACTTTTGCAGAGCTGTGCAACAACTTTCTCGTTTCCACAAAGGCTCTCATAATGGCAATATTCATGTCAATTGCTTTGGGAGAATTGACAACACCGCTGAGCATGGCAACACCTTGTTCGGTAAAAGCAAAAGGGAGGTACCTGATACCGCCTCTAGGGTTTGAGGTCACAAATTGTGACCTCAAACTTTCAAACTCTTTGTCATTCAATTGAAACATAAAATCAGGCGGAAACCTGTCAGCATTCCTTTTTACTGCTTGGTTCAATACCTTTGTTTCAACTTCGTATAATACAGCCAAATCCTTATCCAGCATTACTTTCTGCCCACGGAGCATATAGATTTTCCTGATAATTGTGTCATCAGGTATAATTTTAATAACCCCTTTCTTAGCTTTTGCCATAACAAGTTTTAGTAAAGCTTATTTTGTTTGAGGTCGCAATTTGTGACCTCAAACTAAGTTTAAGGAGCCAAATTGGCACCTTAAAAATTCATTCGGTTTTAACCCGAATTACTCAGCAAACTTTCCGAAATCTCGAACTATTACTTAAACACAGCCTCATGGGAAGGCTGGGGTTAACTCATCCAGTTCACTCCAGCCTCCGCATTCCACTTGGTTGTACTCTTCTTCAATTTTGTCCAGAACTCAATGGAACTTTTACCCGTAATATCACCCACACCAAATTTACTTTCATTCCAGCCACCAAAACTGAATGGCTCTCTTGGTACCGGTACACCCACATTCACACCGATCATACCAGCACTGGCTTTGTCAATAATATATCTTGCCATAGCACCACTTTGTGTAAACACACTGGCGGCATTTCCATAAGGATTGGCATTTTCAATCGCCAACGCTTCATCCACGGTATTGGTTCGCATAATGGAAATTACCGGCCCAAAAATTTCTTCCGTTGCCACACTCATACCTGGCTTTACATAATCGATCACGGTAGGGCCCACATAAGAACCATTTTCTTTACCGGCCACTTTTGCATGCCGCCCATCCACTAAGATTTTTGCGCCGTCTCTTTCTGCTTCTCCTATAAATCTTTCTATTCTTTCCTGCGATGCTTTATTGATAACAGCTCCTAAGTTTTCACCAGGTACTATCTTTCTTGCTTCTTCACAAATTTTTTCCACGATGGCATCAACATTACCCACCCCGATCATAGCACTGGCGGCCATGCAACGCTGGCCCGCACAGCCGCTCATACTGGCGGCCACATTTTGTGCTGTCATGCCGGGGATGGCATCGGGTAATACCATCAGGTGATTTTTGGCACCTCCTAAAGCGAGGCAACGTTTATAATTAGAGGTAGCCCGCTGATAAACGATCCTGGCCACTTTAGTGGACCCCACAAAAGAAACAGCTTCAATATCCGGATGATCACAAATAGCATTCACTATGTCCACATCACCGTGAACTACATTAAAAACACCATCGGGCAATCCTGCTTCTTTTAATAACTCTGCCAGCCTGCCGCAACTCAACGGCACTTTTTCAGATGGCTTAATGATCATGCAATTACCCAGGGCAATGGCATTTGGCAATGTCCAGTTGGGTACCATGCTGGGGAAATTAAAAGGTACAATGGAGGCCACTACGCCTAACGGTACATGTTCAGTGCGGCATTCAACACCCCGGCTTACTTCCAGCACCTCACCCGTAACCAATTGAGGCAGTGAGGTTGCGAATTCTGTCAACTCAATACATTTTTCAATTTCGGCAACAGACTCACTGTAGGTCTTTCCATTTTCTTCACTGCACAATTCAGAGAGTTCCTTCAGGTGTTTCTCCAACAGCGTTTTATACCGGAAAAAAACTTGCACTCTTTCCTTAATAGGCGTTCTGCTCCAGGCAGGAAAAGCTTTTTTTGCAGCTGCTACGGCAGTGTCTAAATCAGCGCTGCTGCTCATGGGCACTGTCGATAATAAGGTACCATCTACAGGAGAGATGACCTCCATTGTTTTGGAAGATGACGCATTCACAAACTGTCCATTAATGTAATTTTTGATCGGGTTGTACTTCATAATATTTTAATTAAACTAAAAATTTTGCAGAAATGATGGGCGAAAATTATAAATATTTTACTAAATAGCAAAATAAAAGCCATTATTTTATTTAATTATTGCATATTTGCGATACATTTTAACCCATGCACAAAGCTAACGCCACCTTAGATGATCTTGACTTTGCTATCTTATCTTTTTTACAAAAAGACGGCAGAATGTCATTCACAGTAATTGCCGAAAAATTAAAAGTTTCCATTGGCACTATCCGCACCAGGTTCAATAAACTGATTGAAGACGGCACCATCAGTATCATCGGGCGGGTAGACCCTGATAAAGTTGGCTTTCGTTCTTACGCACACATTGCAGTGTATGTAAGGCCGGCAACACTGAAAGAAAAAGTAGCGCAAGCCATTGCCAAACTTTCTGAAGTCAGTTTCCTGGCCATGACATCAGGTGATTATGATTTAGAAGTAGATGTAATGTGCAAAGACAATGAGCACCTGGTAGCGTTTGTGAATGAGCTATCGGATATCAACGGGGTATATCAAACCAAAACCACCATATATTTCAAGGTATATAAATATGCCCAGCCGGATTTGAATCTTTTAAAGTAATTTATTTTTCACAACAGGAAGTGCAGTAGGCTAGGCACTCCAAGTTTTTTAGCTGTGCCTGTTGTTACCTTTGTGTGAAACCAAATAAAACCGATTTTTTATGAGCAGAATTGCAGACTCCGAATTAATCATTACCAACCGGGGTGCTATTTACCACCTCAACCTGAGACCGGAAGAACTGGCCCCTACTGTTATTTTGGTTGGCGACCCCGACAGGGTGAAAAAAGTAAGCGCCCATTTTGATAGCATTGAATACCAGTTGCAGCACCGTGAATTTATCACCCATACCGGCTATATCGGGGAAAAAAGATTATCGGTAACCTCTACGGGTATAGGACCAGACAACATTGATATTGCCCTTAACGAACTGGATGCGCTGGCCAATATTGATTTTGAAACAAGGGAAATAAAAAAAGAATTTTCGCAATTGCGCCTCATCCGCTTTGGCACCTCGGGTTCTTTACAGGCGGATATACCGGTGGACAGTTTTGTTGCCAGTACCCATGGACTGGGGTTGGACAACCTGCTCAACTATTACGCTTATACGAAAACACCGGAAGAGAATGAACTTACAGATGCATTTGTTGCCCAGACGGGGTTGGATACTTCCATCACCATTCCTTACATTTCCAAAGGAAGCGGGACCCTGCTGAATAAATTTCCAGATACCTTTCACAAAGGCATAACAGTTACCTGCCCCGGCTTTTACGGGCCCCAGGGGCGTGTGCTCCGGCTTGGATTAAGAAGCCCCGGGCTTATCAATAAGCTTTCCCATTTCAGTTTTAATCAGCACAGGATTACTAACTTTGAAATGGAAACATCCGCCATCTTTGGGTTGGGGAAACTGATGGGGCATCAATGCATGAGTGTGAATGCTATTGTTGCCAACAGGGTAGTGCAGGAATTTTCAAAAGATGGAGATGCAGCAGTAGAAAAATTAATCATAGCAGGGCTTGAAGTATTAACAGCCTCCTGAATGCCGCAATACAGGCGGTTGAATCGCAGGATGGGGTGCCTTGCAAGAAAAATAAAGTTTAAAAAACTTTGAACAATTAAACCTTAAACGTCTTAAACGAATTTCAATATGGTTGCATCAATACCGATTCCTGATTTTTCTTTCTCCCCCAGGGTAGACCAGGTGGGCATTGAAGAAAGGGCAAGCCGCTTTACCAAACGAAGTATAAAAAATGAAACCAAGATTAATGGTTTAAAGCTTGCCCTCAACATGATTGACCTAACCACGCTGGAAGGAAAAGATACCGATGGGAAAGTGAAGCAGCTTTGCTACAAAGCCATTCATTTGCTTGACAGCTATCCCGGCTTACCCACTGTAGCAGCAGTTTGTGTGTATCCCAGTATGGTGAAGGTGGCTAAAAAAGCTTTGGGTAATTCCGGTGTAAAAGTAGCTTCTGTATCTACCGCTTTTCCTAGTGGACAAGCGCCAAGGGATGTGAAAATCCGTGATACCAAATTTGCGGTGAGTGAAGGTGCTGATGAAATTGATATGGTCATTTCGAGGGGCAAATTTCATATGGGAGAATACAATTTTGTGTTTGATGAAATAGCCGCCATAAAAGAAGCCTGCGGAACTGCCCGGCTGAAAGTAATTCTGGAAACAGGCGAACTGGTTACTTACGATAAAGTGAGAAGGGCAAGTGATATTGCCATGTATGCCGGGGCTGATTTCATCAAAACATCTACCGGTAAAATTTCACCTGCCGCTACCATGCCGGTAACTTTGGTGATGCTGGAAGCCATACGTGATTTCTATTACAAAACAGGAAAGCGTATTGCAATGAAACCTGCAGGCGGCATCTCAAAATCTAAACTGGCACTGCATTATTTAGTAATGCTGAACGAAGTGCTGGGTGAAGAATGGATGAACAACCATTGGTTCCGCTTTGGCGCCAGCAGTTTGGCTAATGACATATTGATGCAGTTGATGAAACAGAAGACAGGAGTGTACCAGAGTGCAGATTATTTTAGTTTGGATTAGTTTAAAACGTTTAAGAAGTTTATAACGTTTAAGAGGTTCAATAGGTTCAATAGGTTTATGTGAGTTAATCTTTTCAAACTTATTGAACTAATGTAACCAGGATCGAATCATCCTGAAACTTAAAGTGTTCAACCATGTCAACATTTATAAGATTTGAAGAAATTATATCGTGGAAGGAAGCAAGGGAATTAAATTAAACTATAGGTAAGCTAATAGACGATGAAAGGTTCAATAAGAATTACAGGCTGATTGGGCAAATAGAAGGTTCTGCTGGTTCTATCATGGATAATATTGCTGAAGGGTTTGAAAGAGGTGGTAATAAGGAATTTGTTCAGTATTTATACATATCTAAGGCTTCTTGCGGAGAGTTACGTTCCCAATTGTACAGGGCTTTAGACAGGAATTATATTACACAAGAAGAATTTGACCGTATTTCATTGCATGCGATGAAAATTAACAGCCTAATACAAAAATTAATTGCCTATCGAACTAATTCAGAAATAAAAGGAGTAAAATATAAAAACAATAACAAATGAAACAGTTATCAATTTAAGCTAGTTTAAACATTTTAAACCTGTTAAACTTATTAAACATATTTCATGGCAAAGGCAACAAAAAATAACACGATAAAACTAAAGTTCGATTCCTCCAGGAACTTAGCACCAGCACCCGAAAGTAAAAGTGCAGCCAAAATAAATGAACGGTACGACCTGTTCATCAATGGCAAATTTGAAAAGCCGCAGAGCAAAAAATATTTTGCCACTACCAATCCTGCAACAGAAGAAAAATTATCTGAAGTGGCGGATGCGAATGCTGCTGATGTAAATAAAGCGGTGGAAGCAGCCAGGAATGCGTACGAAAAAACATGGAAGAAAACCTCCCCGAAAGAAAGGGCAAAATACATTTACCGCATCGCAAGAATGGTTCAGGAAAAAGCACGGGAATTGGCCATCATTGAAACACTCGATGGGGGCAAACCCATCCGTGAAAGCCGCGACTTTGATGTACCAACCGCTGCTAATCATTTCTTTTACTATGCCGGCTGGGCCGATAAACTGGAATATGCATTTCCTAACAGGAATGCTGAGCCGCTTGGAGTGGCCGGGCAAATCATTCCATGGAATTTCCCATTACTGATGGCTGCATGGAAAATTGCTCCGGCATTGGCAACAGGAAATACCGTAGTGTTAAAACCTGCCGAAACCACTCCCCTGACGGCTTTGAAGCTGGCTGAAATTATCCAGGAAGCAGACCTGCCGCCAGGTGTGGTGAATATCATCACCGGTGCCGGGGATACGGGTGCAGCCATTGTGAATCATCCTGATGTAAATAAGATTGCCTTTACCGGTTCTACCAACGTAGGCAAAATAATACAAAGAGCCATTGCAGGAACCAATAAAAAAGCAACACTTGAACTGGGTGGTAAAGCGGCCAATATTATTTTTGATGATGCCCCATTGGACCAGGCGGTGGAAGGTGTGGTGAATGGTATCTTCTTTAACCAGGGACATGTATGCTGCGCAGGCTCCAGGCTGTTTGTGCAGGAATCCGTATTTAAGATAGTGGTGCAAAAATTAAAAGACCGGATGGAATCGCTGATTGTTGGCGACCCGTTGGATAAGAATACAGACATTGGTGCCATCAACTCCAGGGAACAATTGGATGTGATCAATAAATATTTAGCCATCGGGCAAAAAGAAGGCGCAGAAATGTACCAGAGCAGTTGTGCTATTCCAAAGAAAGGGTTCTTTTGCAGGCCTACCATTTTTACCAATGTAGCTCAATCAAACAGGATTGCACAGGAAGAAATTTTTGGCCCCGTGCTGACCATTCAAACTTTCCGTACAGAAGATGAAGTGATTGAAAAAGCAAACAACACACCATTTGGTTTATCAGCCGGTGTGTGGACAGATAAAGGCTCTAAAATTTTCAACATGACCACCAAACTTAGGGCTGGCGTAGTTTGGGCCAATACCTACAATAAATTTGACCCCACTTCTCCTTTCGGTGGTTACAAAGAAAGTGGTTATGGAAGAGAAGGTGGATTGCATGGGTTATCGGCATATACAAATTTGGTTTAAAAGTTCAGGAAGTTTCAAAGGTTCAAAGTTGAACCTAAC